>NZ_JBWKPZ010000007.1:0-156030 GCF_059418505.1 Citrobacter sp. GW821-FHT07H02
TTGAGCTAACCGATACTAATGAACCGTGAGGCTTAACCTTACAACGCCAAAGGTGTTTTGGTGGAAGAAAGACATCAATATCAGCTTGATACAGATTAAATTAATGTGTTCAGAGAACATGTTAATAAACAGAATTTGCCTGGCGGCTGTAGCGCGGTGGTCCCACCTGACCCCATGCCGAACTCAGAAGTGAAACGCCGTAGCGCCGATGGTAGTGTGGGGTCTCCCCATGCGAGAGTAGGGAACTGCCAGGCATCAAACAAGTGAAGAAGCCCATCCTGACGGATGGGCTTTTTTTCGTTTGTTTTTTTCCAGATAGGGTTATCCGGCAATACAAACCGTATCAAACCTCTTATTCCCCGGTATATGCCAGATTCAATAACGGATACGGTTTTCCAAGATCATCAACCTCTGAACGTCCCGTCACTGTAAATCCCATCTTCTTATAGAACCCAACAGCTTGTTCATTTTGCTCATTAACGTTGGTCGTTAATCTGGGGGCCAGCGTCAGCGCATGCTCGACCAGCGATTTCCCCACGCCACAGCCGCGAACATCAGGATCGACGAATAAGGCATCCATATGAGCACCGGTGAGCAGCATAAACCCGACAGGTTCATCCCGTTCTGTCACGGCTACCCATAATGGTGCTTCCGGTAAAAATGAACTGACCAACTCTTCCAGTTCAACGCGATAGTCCGCTGACAGGAAATCATGGGTGGCATCGACTGAACGACACCAGATGGCAATCAGTTTCTCGCCTTCATCACGCCGCGATCGGCGAATGCTAATAACCATATCTTCTCCTTTTATTTATGCTTATATTTTATCGTAGATACCGTCGTGAAACTTTCTCACCTTTAGCATGCAGGCTCGACATCCGTGCAATTTCTGGGTATCTTCAGCTATCTGGATGTCTAAACGTTTAAACGTGTGTAGTGAGGTTATCAGGTTATGCCGATTCGCGTACAGGACGAGCTGCCCGCCGTCAATTTCTTGCGTGAGGAAAACGTCTTTGTGATGACGACGTCTCGCGCTTCCGGTCAGGAAATTCGCCCTCTGAAGGTGCTTATTCTCAACCTGATGCCGAAGAAGATTGAAACGGAAAACCAGTTCCTGCGTCTGTTGTCGAACTCACCGCTTCAGGTTGATGTTCAATTACTGCGCATTGATGCTCGTGAGTCGCGTAATACGCCAGCGGAACATCTGAATAACTTTTACTGTGACTTTGACGATATTCGCGATCAGAACTTTGATGGTCTGATTGTGACCGGTGCGCCGCTGGGGCTGGTTGAATTTAATGATGTCGCTTATTGGCCGCAGATCAGGCAGGTACTGGAATGGGCGAAAGATCACGTCACCTCGACGTTGTTTGTCTGTTGGGCGGTGCAGGCTGCGCTGAATATCCTCTACGGGATCCCGAAGCAGACGCGCACAGATAAACTTTCTGGTGTTTATGAGCACCATATTCTTCATCCTCATGCGTTGCTGACTCGCGGATTCGATGATTCGTTCCTCGCCCCGCACTCACGTTATGCAGATTTCCCATCGGTGCTGATCCATGATTATACCGATCTTGAGATCCTGGCTGAAACTGAGGATGGTGATGCTTACCTGTTTGCCAGTAAAGATAAGCGAATTGCCTTTGTGACGGGTCATCCGGAATACGATGCGAATACGTTGGGCAGTGAATATTTTCGGGATGTTGAGGCGGGGCTAAACCCGGATGTACCGTACAACTATTTCCCGAAAAATGATCCGCAAAACAGGCCACGCGCAACATGGCGTAGCCATGGCAATTTGTTGTTCATCAACTGGCTCAACTATTACGTCTATCAGATCACGCCATATGATCTGCGTCACATGAATCCAACGCTGGATTAATCTTCTGTCGCTAACGATCCTAAAGCGTTTCAGCATGTTGAATCAGGCACCTTCGGGTGCCTTTTTTATTTCCGAAATGCACCTCATCGTGTAATTGAATTTTATTTTTACTGTTATCAATAAGTTAATCATAAATTAAATTAAAAATGGAAATTGTTTTTGATTTTGATTTTTAATTGAGTAGTCTTAGTTGTGCTGAACGAAAACCACACAACGATCCTTCGTTCGCATTGGGGGAAGTATTCGGATCCATGACGAGGAGCTGCACAATGAATCAACAGGCAACGACAACTGACGAATTGCTGTTTACCCGGCCATATGGCGAGCAAGAGAAGCACGTTTTGACCGCAGAAGCGGTGGAGTTTCTGACCGAGCTGGTGACGCGGTTTACGCCGAAGCGTAATAAACTGCTGGCCGCACGTATCCAGCAACAGCAGGATATCGACAATGGTAAGTTGCCTGATTTTATTTCGGAAACAGCTTCCATTCGTAATGGTGACTGGAAAATTCGTGGGATTCCCGAGGACTTACAAGATCGGCGCGTAGAAATTACCGGTCCTGTTGAGCGCAAAATGGTGATTAACGCCCTGAATGCTAACGTGAAGGTCTTCATGGCGGATTTTGAGGATTCCCTGGCGCCGGACTGGAATAAAGTCATCGATGGCCAAATTAACCTGCGCGACGCGGTCAATGGCACCATTAGCTACACCAATGAAGCCGGAAAAATCTACCAGCTCAAACCCGACCCTGCGTTACTGATTTGCCGCGTGCGCGGCCTGCATTTGCCGGAAAAACATGTCACCTGGCGTGGCGAAGCGATCCCGGGCAGCCTGTTTGATTTTGCCCTCTATTTCTTCCACAACTACAAAGCGTTGCTGGCAAAAGGCAGCGGTCCCTATTTCTACCTGCCGAAAACCCAGGCCTGGCAGGAAGCGGCGTGGTGGAGCGAAGTGTTCAGCTACGCTGAAGATCGTTTTAATCTGGCGCGGGGCACCATCAAAGCGACGTTATTGATTGAAACGCTGCCGGCAGTGTTCCAGATGGACGAAATCCTGCATGCGCTGCGTGACCATATTGTCGGTCTCAACTGTGGTCGCTGGGATTACATTTTCAGCTATATCAAAACGTTGAAAAATCACCCGGATCGTGTGCTGCCAGACCGCCAGGTGGTGACGATGGACAAACCGTTCCTCAGCGCTTACTCACGTCTGCTGATCAAAACCTGCCACAAGCGCGGTGCATTTGCGATGGGCGGCATGGCGGCGTTCATTCCGAGCAAAGATACCGCTCGCAATAATCAGGTGCTCAACAAGGTAAAAGCGGACAAATCGCTGGAAGCCAATAATGGCCACGACGGCACCTGGGTTGCCCACCCGGGCCTGGCGGATACCGCGATGGCGGTGTTTGATGAAATCCTCGGCGAGCATAAAAACCAACTGTTCGTCACGCGTGATGACGATGCGCCGATTACCGCCGAACAACTGCTGGCACCCTGTGAAGGTGAGCGTACTGAAGAGGGGATGCGCGCCAATATTCGCGTGGCGGTGCAGTACATCGAAGCGTGGATCTCCGGCAACGGCTGCGTACCGATTTACGGCCTGATGGAAGATGCCGCGACGGCGGAAATCTCCCGTACCTCTATCTGGCAGTGGATCCATCACGAGAAAACCCTCAGCAATGGCAAAGCCGTCACCAAAGCGCTGTTCCGCCAGATGCTGGCAGAAGAGATGCTGGTGATTCAGGAGGAACTCGGCGAGCACCGCTTTAGCAGCGGGCGTTTCGATGAAGCTGCTCGTCTGATGGAGCAGATCACCACCTCTGAGGAGTTAATCGACTTCCTGACCCTGCCAGGCTACCGCCTGCTGGCGTAAATGCCCTGGTTATTTTGTTCGCCATTTTGTACCCGGGCAGTGCGCAAACTGCCCGTGACCAAACTGCTTTCACCAATAACGCCTGGAAAACCAGGAGAATAATATGGAGCATCTGCACATGAAAACCCGTACTCAACAAATCGAAGAATTACAGAAAGAATGGACACAACCGCGCTGGGAAGGCATTCGTCGTCCTTATAGCGCGGAGGAAGTGGTGAAATTACGCGGTTCGGTCAATCCGGAATGCACGCTGGCACAGCTGGGTGCCGCCAAAATGTGGCGTCTGCTGCACGGCGAATCGAAAAAAGGCTACATCAATAGCCTCGGCGCGCTGACCGGTGGTCAGGCATTGCAGCAGGCGAAAGCCGGTATTGAAGCGGTCTATCTGTCTGGTTGGCAGGTGGCGGCGGATGCCAACCTGGCGTCGAGCATGTACCCGGATCAATCACTGTACCCGGCGAACTCCGTCCCGGCCGTGGTGGATCGGATCAACAACACTTTCCGTCGTGCGGATCAGATCCAGTGGTCCACCGGTATTGAACCCAACGATCCTCGCTATGTGGATTACTTCCTGCCGATCGTCGCCGATGCGGAAGCCGGGTTTGGCGGCGTGCTGAACGCATTTGAACTGATGAAATCGATGATTGAGGCCGGTGCAGCGGCTGTTCACTTCGAAGATCAGCTGGCGTCAGTGAAGAAATGTGGTCACATGGGCGGTAAGGTTCTGGTGCCGACGCAGGAAGCGATTCAAAAACTAGTGGCTGCGCGCCTGGCGGCCGATGTGATGGGCGTACCGACGCTGGTGATTGCGCGTACCGATGCAGACGCAGCAGACCTGATCACCTCAGACTGCGATCCCTATGACAGCGAATTCATTACCGGTGAGCGTACCAGTGAAGGTTTCTATCGTACGCACGCCGGTATCGAACAGGCAATCAGCCGTGGCCTGGCCTATGCGCCGTATGCGGATCTGGTGTGGTGCGAAACCTCCACGCCGGACCTCGAGCTGGCTAAACGTTTTGCTGATGCCATTCATGCGAAGTATCCGGGCAAACTGCTGGCCTACAACTGTTCTCCGTCGTTTAACTGGCAGAAGAAGCTGGACGACAAAACGATTGCCAGCTTCCAGCAGCAGTTGTCGGATATGGGCTACAAATACCAGTTCATCACGCTGGCAGGTATCCACAGCATGTGGTTCAACATGTTCGACCTCGCGCGTTCCTATGCGCAGGGTGAAGGCATGAAGCACTACGTCGAGAAGGTCCAGCAGCCGGAGTTCGCCGCAGGCAAAGACGGCTATACCTTCGTCTCGCATCAACAAGAAGTGGGTACCGGTTACTTCGACAAAGTCACCACCATTATTCAGGGGGGAGCCTCTTCGGTCACCGCACTGACGGGGTCCACTGAAGAATCTCAGTTCTGATGTAGCGCAAGCCGGATGGCGCATTTGCTTATCCGGCCTACGACAGCCTGTAGGCCGGATAAGGTGCTTGCACCGCCATCCGGCAACATCGTGCACTGAACGAGGTTGAATATGTCGCGTGGCCTGGAATTACTGATTGCTCAAACCATCCTGCAAGGCTTTGACGCGCAGTATGGTCGATTTCTGGAAGTGACGTCCGGCGCTCAACAGCGCTTTGAACAGGCCGACTGGCATGCGGTGCAGCAGGCAATGAAAAGCCGTATCCACCTTTACGATCACCATGTGGGTCTGGTCGTGGAACAGCTACGCTGTATCACTGGCGGCAAAACCACCGATGCGGCGTTTTTGCTGTGCGTCAAAGAACATTACACCCGGCTGTTGCCGGATTACCCGCGCTTCGAAATTGCGGAGAGCTTTTTTAACTCTGTCTATTGCCGGTTATTTGACCACCGCTCACTGACCCCCGAGCGGTTATTTATTTTTAGTTCTCAGCCGGAACGCCGTTTCCGCACGATTCCTCGTCCTCTGGCAAAAGATTTTTTTCCTGTGAATGGTTGGGAACCGCTATTAACGCGCGTGCTGAGCGATCTTCCACTTCGCTTACCCTGGCAGAACAAAAGTCGTGATATTCACTACATCATTGAGCATCTGACAGAGGCCTGCGGCGCGGAAGGGCTGCACCATTGTCATCTGCAGGTGGCAAACGAGCTGTTTTACCGCAATAAAGCCGCCTGGCTGGTGGGGAAGCTGATGACCCCGACAGGCACGCTGCCCTTTTTACTGCCGATTCACCGCACCGATGAAGGCGAGCTGTTTGTCGATACCTGCTTGACTACCACAGCAGAAGCCAGCATCGTATTTGGTTTTGCCCGCTCCTATTTTATGGTGTACGCGCCACTGCCTGCCGCGCTGGTTGAATGGCTACGCGAGATCCTGCCGGGCAAAACGACCGCGGAGCTGTATATGGCGATCGGCTGCCAGAAACATGCGAAAACCGAAAGCTATCGCGAGTACCTGTGGTATCTGGCAGAGTGCGATGAGTCGTTTATTGAAGCGCCAGGCATACGTGGTATGGTCATGCTGGTGTTTACCCTGCCAGGCTTCGACCGGGTCTTTAAAATCATCAAAGACAAGTTTGCTCCGCAAAAAGAGATGTCTGCCGCCCACGTGCGCGCCTGCTATCAGTTGGTTAAAGAGCATGACCGCGTGGGGCGTATGGCAGACACCCAGGAGTTTGAGAATTTCGTCCTCGAGAAGCGGCAAATTGATCCGGCATTAATGGCGCTATTCATGCAGGAGGTGCCAGAGAAAATCACCGATCTTGGCGATCGCATTGTCATCAGCCATTTGTACATTGAACGCCGTATGGTGCCGCTCAATATCTGGCTGGAGCAGGTAGAAGGCCAACAGCTGCGTGATGCGATTGAGGAGTACGGCAACGCGATTCGCCAGCTTGCTGCCGCCAATATTTTTCCCGGTGACATGTTGTTCAAAAACTTCGGCGTCACCCGCCACGGGCGCGTCGTGTTTTATGACTACGATGAAATTTGCTATATGACAGAAGTGAATTTCCGCACTATTCCGCCGCCGCGTTATCCGGAAGATGAGCTGGCCAGCGAACCGTGGTACAGCGTTTCGCCGGGCGATGTTTTTCCGGAGGAGTTTCGTTACTGGCTCTGCGCAGACCCCAGAATTGGGCCGTTGTTTGAAGAGATGCACGCCGACCTGTTTCGCGCCGACTACTGGCGTGCATTACAGACGCGAATTCGTGAGGGGCACGTGGAAGATGTTTACGCCTACCGCCGCCGTCAGCGGTTTAGCGTACGTTATAATCAGGCCGGATAAGTCATCCGTAGGCCTGATAAGCGTAGCGCCATCAGGCATTTCATCGACGGATGGCTGCGTAAAACGCTTTACCCAACTTAGCGGAATCCACCGTACGCCAGCGTCACCTCTTTCGCGGCTTTAATCGCCATGGCACCGAACTCAGTTACCCGGTCATCGGTGATGCGCGAAATCGGTCCGGAGATGGAAATCGCGGCAAACGGCTCGCGATGCTCGTCATAAATGCACGACGCCACGCAGCGTAAACCCAGCGCATGTTCTTCATCATCAAACGAATACCCGCGCTTACGCGTCTGGGCAAGGTCATCTTTAAGATGCACGGGCGACACCAGCGTGGCATGGGTATACGCGTGCAGCCCTTTACGGTGCAGTAAGCCGGTGACTTGTTCTTCGCTCAACTGCGATAAGAATGCTTTACCCGCGCCGGACGCGTGCATCGGCAGTTTGCCGCCGATAGGTGCAGACATACGCATCAGTTGGGTACATTGTACCTGGTCGATGATAATCGCCTGATGGTCGCTCTGGTCAAGCACCGCCAGGTTGACCGTTTCGCCGGAGTCTTCCATCAACTTGCGCAGGATCGGGTGGACAATTGCCAGCAGATTCCGGCTTTGCAAAAAACTGCTGCCAACGGTAAACGCATGAGCGCCTACTGCCCAGTGGCCCAGTTCACCGACCTGGCGCACAAATCCCTGTTGCTGCATGGTGGTTAACAAACGGTGAGTGGTTGAATTCGGTAAACCCGCCTGTTGCGCCAGTTCGGTTAGCGCAACGCTACCGTTAGACTCAGCAATCCATTCCAGCAGCTTCAGTCCACGGGTGAGAGACTGAACCTGTCCGGTCGCGGGGGTCGTAGCAGCCGCGGGTTTTCTACCGCGTTTTGCGGGAACAGGGGCAACCATAGCCGTCTCCTTTTCTGTATCGTGGAAATCATTTTCGTTTTATTTAATTATAATGCAAGAATTCCTGTACTGATCGGATGAGTGAAGCTGAACATGTCTCATGTTGCCCGCTGTTTGCTTTTCCGTCACATCAGTTTGTGCCAGTATGGTTTGTTGGCCATTTCTGGTCTGGGTTGAGCGTTGTCGGGAGCGAGTGTGAGCAGCAAAGTTGAACAATTACGTCAGCAGTTAAAAGAACGTATTCTGGTGCTGGACGGCGGTATGGGCACCATGATCCAGGGCTATCGTCTGAGTGAAGAGGATTTCCGCGGCGAACGTTTTGCCGACTGGCCGTGCGACCTCAAAGGCAACAACGATCTGTTAGTGCTGAGCAAACCGGAGGTGATAACCGCGATTCATAACGCCTACTTTGAAGCGGGCGCGGATATCATCGAAACCAACACCTTCAACTCCACGACTATCGCGATGGCGGATTACCAGATGGAATCCCTGTCAGCGGAAATCAACTTTGCCGCGGCAAAACTGGCGCGTGCCTGCGCCGACGAGTGGACGGCGCGCACGCCGGAAAAACCACGCTATGTGGCGGGCGTTCTCGGCCCAACCAACCGTACGGCGTCCATCTCGCCAGACGTTAACGATCCGGCATTCCGTAATATCACCTTTGATCAGTTGGTGGCGGCTTACCGTGAATCCACCAAAGCGCTGGTGGAGGGCGGTAGTGACCTGATCCTGATTGAAACCGTATTTGATACGCTCAACGCCAAAGCCGCTATTTTTGCGGTGAAAGAAGAGTTTGAAGCGCTGGGCGTTGAACTGCCCATTATGATCTCCGGCACCATCACCGACGCCTCCGGGCGCACGCTCTCCGGCCAAACGACGGAAGCGTTCTACAACTCCCTGCGCCATGCCGAAGCGCTCACCTTTGGCCTCAACTGTGCGCTGGGGCCGGACGAACTGCGCCAGTATGTGCAGGAGTTGTCGCGTATCGCCGAATGCTACGTCACTGCGCACCCGAACGCCGGACTACCGAACGCCTTTGGCGAATATGACCTTGATGCTGACACGATGGCGGTTCAGATTCGCGAATGGGCGACAGCGGGCTTCCTGAATATCGTCGGCGGCTGCTGCGGTACCACGCCGGAACACATTGCGGCGATGAGTCGTGCGGTTGCAGGGTTACCGCCGCGCCAGCTTCCGGAAATTCCGGTGGCCTGCCGTCTTGCCGGGCTTGAGCCGCTCAACATCGGCGCGGACAGCCTGTTTGTCAACGTGGGCGAACGGACCAACGTGACCGGTTCCGCTAAATTCAAACGCCTGATCAAAGAAGAGAAATACAGCGAAGCGCTGGAAGTGGCGTTGCAGCAGGTGGAAAGCGGCGCACAGATTATCGACATCAACATGGATGAGGGGATGCTTGACGCCGAAGCGGCGATGGTGCGTTTCCTTAGCCTGATCGCCGGAGAGCCGGACATCGCTCGCGTGCCGATCATGATCGACTCCTCGAAATGGGACGTCATCGAAAAAGGGCTGAAGTGCATTCAGGGCAAAGGCATCGTTAACTCCATCTCGATGAAAGAGGGGGTAGAGACCTTTACCCATCACGCGAAGTTGCTGCGTCGTTACGGGGCGGCGGTAGTTGTGATGGCCTTTGATGAACAGGGCCAGGCCGATACCCGCGCGCGCAAAATCGAGATCTGCCGTCGGGCGTACAAAATCCTCACCGAAGAGGTCGGTTTCCCGCCAGAAGATATCATCTTTGACCCGAACATCTTCGCGGTGGCGACCGGTATCGAAGAGCACAACAACTACGCGCAGGATTTCATTGGCGCCTGCGAAGACATTAAACGCGAGTTGCCGCATGCATTGATCTCCGGTGGCGTCTCTAACGTCTCGTTCTCGTTCCGTGGAAATGACCCGGTACGCGAAGCGATCCACGCGGTATTCCTCTATTACGCCATTCGTAACGGGATGGATATGGGGATCGTCAACGCCGGGCAACTGGCGATTTACGACGACTTGCCTGCCGACCTGCGCGACGCGGTGGAAGATGTGATCCTCAACCGTCGTGACGACGGCACCGAACGTCTGCTGGAGCTGGCGGAAAAATACCGCGGCAGCAAAACGGATGATTCTGCTAACGTCCAGCAGGCCGAATGGCGTAGCTGGGACGTAAAAAAACGCCTCGAATATTCACTGGTGAAAGGTATCACCGAGTTCATTGAGCTGGATACTGAAGAAGCGCGCCAGCAGGCGGCACGCCCGATTGAAGTCATTGAAGGCCCGCTGATGGATGGCATGAACGTGGTCGGCGACCTGTTCGGCGAAGGGAAAATGTTCCTGCCGCAGGTGGTGAAATCCGCTCGCGTGATGAAGCAAGCGGTGGCTTACCTTGAACCGTATATCGAGGCCAGCAAAGAGAAAGGCTCCAGCAACGGTAAAATGGTCATCGCCACCGTAAAAGGCGACGTACACGACATCGGTAAAAACATCGTCGGCGTGGTGTTGCAGTGTAATAACTACGAAATTGTTGATTTGGGCGTGATGGTTCCGGCGGAGAAAATCCTCAGAACCGCCAGAGAAGTGAACGCGGATTTGATTGGTCTTTCCGGGCTGATTACTCCGTCGCTCGATGAGATGGTCAACGTGGCGAAGGAGATGGAGCGTCAGGGCTTTACCATTCCGCTGCTGATTGGCGGCGCGACTACTTCGAAAGCGCACACGGCGGTGAAAATCGAGCAGAACTACAGCGGTCCGACGGTCTATGTGCAGAACGCGTCGCGCACCGTTGGCGTGGTGGCGGCCCTACTCTCCGACACGCAGCGTGATGACTTTGTCGCCCGTACCCGTAAAGAGTACGAAACCGTGCGTATCCAGCACGGGCGCAAGAAACCGCGCACGCCGCCGGTCACGCTGGCGGCAGCGCGTGACAACGATCTGGCGTTCGACTGGGCAAGCTACACGCCGCCAGTGGCGCATCGTCTGGGCGTACAGGAAGTCGAAGCCAGTATTGAAACCCTGCGCAATTACATCGACTGGACACCGTTCTTTATGACCTGGTCGCTGGCCGGTAAATATCCGCGTATCCTGGAAGATGAGGTCGTGGGCGAAGAAGCGCAGCGCCTGTTTAAAGATGCCAACGATATGCTCGATATGTTAAGTGCGGAGAAATCCCTTAACCCGCGCGGCGTGGTGGGGCTGTTTCCGGCAAACCGCGTCGGAGATGACATCGAAATCTATCGTGACGAGACGCGTACTCATGTGCAGGCGGTCAGCCACCATCTCCGCCAGCAAACCGAGAAAGTGGGTTTCGCCAACTACTGCTTGTCTGACTTTGTGGCGCCGAAACTGAGTGGTAAAGCGGATTACATCGGTGCCTTTGCCGTCACTGGTGGGCTGGAAGAAGATGCGCTGGCCGATGCATTTGAAGCCCAGCACGACGACTACAACAAGATTATGGTGAAAGCGATTTCTGACCGCCTGGCGGAGGCCTTCGCGGAATATCTGCATGAGCGCGTGCGTAAAGTCTACTGGGGTTATGCGGCCCACGAGAACCTCAGCAATGAGGAGCTGATCCGCGAAAACTACCAGGGTATCCGCCCGGCTCCAGGCTATCCGGCCTGTCCTGAACACACGGAGAAAGGCACAATTTGGGAACTGCTGGAGGTGGAAAAACACACCGGCATGAAGCTCACCGAATCTTTCGCCATGTGGCCGGGGGCGTCGGTGTCGGGCTGGTACTTCAGCCATCCGGATAGCAAGTACTATGCCGTCGCGCAGATTCAACGCGATCAGGTGGAGGACTATGCGCTGCGCAAAGGTATGCCGGTTGCCGAGGTCGAGCGCTGGTTAGCACCAAATCTGGGATATGACGCAGATTAATTCATAAAACATCTACTTTCCTTACCACTTATAAGGCGCTCTTTGAGCGCCTTATCTCTTTATTGATGGTAAACCCTTATACTGGAAGAAGGTTCATGAGCGTTGCTTGCCGGATGGCGGCGTAAACGCCTTATCCAGCCTACCGGGGGTATTTGTAGGCCTGATAAGCGCAGCGCCATCAGGCATGATGCCGGTGCCATGAACCTCAGGAACATATAAATATAAGGAGAACCTGATTCCGTGTTAACTCTGTTGCACCTACTTTCTGCAGTTGCTCTGTTGGTGTGGGGCACTCACATTGTGCGTACCGGCGTGATGCGTGTTTTTGGCGCGCGTCTGCGTACTGTTCTCAGCCGTAGCGTTGAAAAGAAACCGCTCGCCTTCTGCGCGGGCATTGGCGTGACTGCGCTGGTACAAAGCAGTAACGCCACGACCATGCTGGTGACCTCATTTGTCGCCCAGGATCTTGTCGCCCTAACGCCCGCGTTGGTGATTGTATTAGGCGCAGATGTGGGGACCGCGCTGATGGCGCGTATCCTGACCTTCGATTTGTCCTGGCTGTCGCCGTTGCTGATTTTCATCGGCGTGATCTTCTTTTTGGGGCGTAAACAGTCCCGGGTTGGGCAACTGGGGAGGGTAGGGATCGGCCTTGGTCTGATTCTGCTGGCACTGGAATTGATTGTGCAGGCGGTGACGCCGATCACGCAGGCCAACGGGGTACAGGTGATATTCGCCTCGTTAACCGGCGATATCATGCTGGATGCGCTGATTGGCGCACTGTTCGCCATTATCAGTTATTCCAGCCTGGCGGCGGTGCTGTTGACGGCAACCCTGACGGCGGCGGGGATTATTTCGTTCCCGGTGGCGCTCTGTCTGGTGATCGGCGCCAACCTCGGTTCCGGCCTGCTGGCGATGCTCAACAACAGCGCGGCTAATGCGGCGGCGCGTCGTGTGGCGCTCGGCAGTTTGTTGTTCAAGCTGGTGGGGAGTCTGCTGATTCTGCCGTTTGTGCACATGCTGGCGAACGCGATGGATGAACTGCCGCTGCCTAAATCTGAACTGGTGATCTACTTCCACGTCTTTTACAACCTGGTGCGTTGTCTGGCCATGGTGCCCTTTGCCGAGTCGATGGCGCGATTTTGTAAGCGTATTATTCGCGACGAACCGGAACTGGATGGTCACCTGAAACCGAAACATCTGGATGTCAGCTCCCTGGACACGCCGACCCTTGCACTGGCCAATGCCGCGCGTGAAGCGCTGCGTATTGGCGATGCCATGGAGCAGATGATGGAAGGGCTTAAGCGTGTGATGCACGGTGAGCCGCGCGAAGAGAAAGAGCTTCGCAAGATGGCGGATGATATCAACGTGCTGTATACCGCGATCAAGCTCTATCTGGCGCGGATGCCAAAAGAGGAACTGGCGGAAGAAGAATCTCGCCGCTGGGCTGAAATCATCGAAATGTCACTCAACCTGGAGCAGGCCTCCGATATCGTCGAACGGATGGGGAGCGAGATTGCCGACAAATCACTGGCGGCGCGCCGGGCCTTCTCCGTGGAAGGGCTGAAGGAACTGGATGCACTGTACGACCAGTTGCTCAATAACCTGCGACTGGCGATGTCGGTCTTCTTCTCAGGAGATGTGACGACCGCGCGTCGTCTGCGCCGGAGTAAACATCGTTTTCGTATCCTCAATCGCCGTTACTCTCATGCTCACGTTGACCGTCTGCACCAGCAGAACGTACAAAGCATTGAAACCAGCTCACTGCACCTGGGCCTGCTGGGGGATATGCAGCGTCTCAATTCACTGTTCTGTTCCGTCGCCTATAACGTGCTGGAGCAGGCGGATGAAGACGACGAGCGGGATGATTATTGATAAAACCGGAAACCTGATACGCATCGCGCTGTCAGGTTTCCGACTCACTCACGAATAACCCCCACGACTGAAAAGCGCCGTAGATCACATTTATCGCCAATGTGTTGCGCCACGATTATTTTTTCTCGCCCGCAAGGTGAGGTATATTTCGCTTTTACAGGAGAATTTATGTTGCCCGACTCATCCATCCGATTAAATAAATACATCAGCGAAAGTGGAATTTGCTCCCGTCGCGAGGCCGATCGTTATATCGAACAAGGCAACGTTTTCCTGAACGGTAAACGCGCCACCATTGGCGATCAGGTAAACCCTGGCGACGTTGTAAAAGTTAACGGTCAGTTGATTGAGCCGCGCGAAGCAGAAGATCTGGTGCTTATCGCCCTGAACAAACCGGTAGGCATTGTCAGCACCACGGAAGATGGCGAGCGTGACAACATCGTCGACTTTGTTAACCATAGCAAACGCGTATTCCCGATTGGTCGTCTGGACAAAGACTCACAGGGGCTGATCTTCCTCACCAACCACGGCGATCTGGTCAATAAAATCCTGCGCGCCGGTAACGATCACGAAAAAGAGTATCTGGTCACGGTGGATAAACCAGTGACGGATGAGTTTGTCAGTGGGATGGCGGCAGGGGTACCGATTCTTGGCACGGTCACCAAGAAGTGCAAAGTGAAAAAAGAAGCCCCGTTTGTCTTCCGTATCACGCTGGTGCAGGGGCTGAACCGCCAGATCCGCCGTATGTGCGAGCACTTTGGCTACGAAGTCAAAAAGCTGGAGCGTACGCGGATCATGAACGTCAGCTTAAGCGGTATTCCGCTGGGTGAATGGCGTGATTTAACCGATGACGAACTGATTGACCTCTTCAAGCTTATCGAAGGATCCTCTTCCGAGGCGAAGCCAAAAGCGAAAGCGAAGCCTAAAACGGCGGGCATCAAACGCCCGGTAGTGAAGATGGAAAAAACCAACGAGAAAGCACGCCCGGCGTCAAACGGTAAACGTTTTACGGCGCCGGGACGTAAGAAGAAAGGGCGCTAGTTAGCGTTTACCGCGCGTTGGCGTATTAGCCGACCAGGAAAAAGATGCCTCGGCATTCGGTTTATAAGCCTGCTTTTTCTTCAACTGGCGGGCTTTTTTTGCTTCTGCTTCCCGCAGCGCCATCAGTTTGTCGATGTATTCCTTTTTCACGCTGTTGGTCTCCGCGTTAGTCAACGGACGACCGTGTGCAATGCGGGCGCGGTCCAGCAGCGTTTTCAGTTCACGCTGTTCGCGTTCAGTCATCTCTTTTTGGGTAATGCGGGGGAGTGCCATAGGTGTGCCCTCAGTCAGCCAGATGACCCAGTGTACGGTAATTTGCACAAAAGAAACTAATCCTGAAAGACCCTCGCAAATTATTTATTCCTGACGTGACGAATCATCATCCCTCCACTAGCGTACCGGTAATGCTGTGAAGGCGCCTCTCTCAGCATATTTTCATCTATGTATGTATAAAATTTTATACAGGGACGTGGTATGCTTTCTAAAAGGCCTTTGTTAAAGCCCATTGCCTGGGTTGGTAGTGCATTGGATGATTTATGTAGCTTTCCTGAAACGGTACGTAAAGATGCGGGGTATCAGTTACACCGCTTACAGGCAGGTCTGGAAGCAATGGATTGGAAATCCATGCCAGAGATAGGGCGGGGCGTTGAAGAGATCAGGTTGCGACACACTGTGGGGAGTTACCGGATCATTTATTGTGCTCGTGTTGGCGCTGCCTTGTATGTCCTGCACTCTTTCTGTAAGAAAACACAGCGCACTTCTGAGCATGACAAACATATCGCAAAAGTGCGTTATCAGGCAGTAATGCGTCAATGTAAGGGGCATCAATGAGTAACGCAATTGACAGTAAAATTCGGCACATCACATCGCCGGATGCCAATATTTTTACTGAACTGGGTTTTGCTGAACCCGCCGCACAAATGCTTCAGCAGGATGCTGAGCGCGAGGTAGAGCAACTTATTAACCTAAAAAAACAACTTATGCAGGAGATTTCGAGCTGGATTGGCGAGCATCAGCTAAAACAGGCCGAGGTCGCCATGAAGTTAAACATTTCGCGACCGAGGGTTTCGGATGTGGTGAATCAGAAAACCAGCAAATTTACGCTGGATGCGCTGGTAATGATGCTGGTTAAGCTGGGAAAGCCTGTAACGCTCCAGATAGGCTAGCAAGCCCGGCAACCTTGCCGGGCCAAAACTTATCCCTCGTTCACCACATCACGCGACTTCTCATCAATCGGCTTTCCTGACCAGTACCCCGCCAGCAGCGAGCCGGAAAGGTTATGCCAGACGGAGAACAGCGCGCCAGGCAGCGCCGCGAGCGGGCCGAAGTAGATTTTGCCCAGCGCCGCCGCGAGGCCGGAGTTTTGCATCCCGACTTCAATGGCCAGCGTACGGCAGGTGGACTCGTCAAATCCGAACAGTTTCCCGCCCCAGTAACCGCCGAGCAGGCCGATGGTGTTATGCAGGATAACGGCGATAATCACTACAAAACCGACCGACGCAATATGCGATGCGGAACCGGCAACCACTGCGCTGATGATCGCCAGAATGCAGGCCATTGAAAAGGCGGGCAGGTACGATTCCACCGCTTTCACGACGCGTGGGAAGAGATGGTGCACGATAAGCCCGAGGCCAATCGGGATCACCACGATTTGCAGAATGCTGAGCAGCATGCCCATCACATCCACCTGAATATGCGCGTCGACATACAGGCGCGTCAGTAGTGGAGTGGCAATGACGCCGACCAGCGTGGAAACGGACGAGATAGTCACCGACAGGGCAACATCGCCTTTCGCAAGATAAATCATGACGTTAGATGCCGTGCCGCTGGCAACGCTGCCGACTAACACCATCCCGGCGGAGAGTTCCGGCGGCATCTTAAACAACAGCGCCAGCACCCAGGCGGCGAGCGGCATGACCAGATAGTGCAGGAATATCCCTGCCGCAACCGGCGCGGGGCGCGAGAGCACACGTTTGAAATCGTCAATTTTCAGGTGCACGCCCATGCCGAACATAATCAGCATCAGCAGCGTGGCGACCCACGGGCCGATGGCGGTAAAGGTGGTTGGCGTGTTGTAGGCAATAACAGAGAGTAGCAGCGCCCATAACGGGAACAGCCGGGTCAGTACAGCGAGCATGTTATATTCCTTGCGATAATGTTGTGTTTGCTTGTTATAAAAAAGCCGGGTTCGAGCCCGGCTATTGTTATTATTTATCGTGTGTTCGAATTTTATTCAAACAAATTATGATGCAGTTTCTGCACCACTTGCTCGGCTTCGGTGCCAGGCACCAGGAAGCACAGGTTATGGCTGGAGGCGCCATAGCAAATCATACGGATGTTGAACGGCTCCAGTACGCCGAAGACCTCTTTACCCACGCCGCAGGCTTTTGACAGATCGTTGCCAATCAGCGCCACCAGCGCGAGACCTTCCTCGACCTCTACCCGACACAGTGCAGACAGTTCCATCAGCAGCGACTGCGTCAGCAGCGTATCGCCTGTTGAGGTGGAGCCGGTGGTGTCCAGCGTCAATGCCACGCTCACTTCAGAGGTGGTTATCAGATCGACCGAGATATTGTGGCGCGCCAGAATGCCGAAGACTTCTGCGAGGAAGCCGCGGGAGTGCAGCATATTCAGGCTATGCAGCGTTAACAGAGTTTGTTTACGACGCAGCGCCAGCGCGCGGAACAATGGCGGATTTTGCGTCTGGTTGCACACCAGCGTACCGCCTGCTTTTGGATCTTTGCTCGAGCCGACAAAGACCGGAATATCACTGCGAACGGCGGGCAGCAACGTTGCCGGGTGCAACACTTTCGCGCCGAAGGTGGCCATTTCCGCCGCTTCTTCAAAGGCAATTTCATCAATGCGCTGCGCGGAAGGGACGACGCGCGGATCGGTGGTGTAAATGCCCGGAACGTCCGTCCAGATATCAACGCGCGTCGCGTGTAGCGCTTCTGCAAGCAGCGCGGCGGTGTAATCGCTGCCGCCACGGCCCAGTGTCGTCGTGCGGCCCTTGCTTTCGCTGCCGATAAAGCCCTGGGTAATCACTAATCCTTCATTCAGTCGTGGAGCCAGCTGTTGCGCGGCCAGTTCGGACAGCGCCGCGATATCCGGCTCCGCACGACCAAAACGATCGTTGGTGCGCATCACTTTACGCACGTCAAACCACTGTGCCTGGACATTGCGCTCGCGCAGGATCTCCACAAACAGCAGGGTAGACATCAGTTCACCGTGGCTGACCAGTTCGTCGGTGAGTGCCGTCGAGGTAGCCAGCGACGCGGCTTCTGCCAGCGTGGTGATGTTTTCCAGCAGGCGTTCGATCTCTTCGCGGATCACGTTGGGATAACGTAAACGTTCCAGAATATCGAACTGAATTTTGCGGATAGCGTCGAGTTTCTCGAAACGCGCTGTCGGCTCCAGACCTTCAGCCAGGGCAACCAGCAGGTTGGTAATCCCGGCAGAGGCGGAAAGGACCACTAAACGGACGCTGGTATCGGAAAGCACCACGTCGGCGCTGCGGTTCATGGCATCAAAATCGGCTACGCTTGTACCACCAAACTTGGAGACAACAATATTTGTCATTACAACCTCGTGTCAGGGAATGAAAAGAGCGACCATGGCACAAGGGCGAAACAAAAACCGGTGCAGGCGCAAATACCGTATTTATAAATAAAAGGTGTGGAGGACACTGTCAACGACGGGATTATGCGGATTTTTCATGCTGCCCAGGCTCTGAGTAATGGTGCTTATAACAGCTATACTCGTCGTACTTCGAGTCGCCTGTGCGTTGACTACGCCCGCACGCCCGAATCGCTTATCTGACCAGGCGCTTCGGGATTCTTTTGCGTGCCGTTTTCCTGCAACTCGAATGTTTGCTGCTTTTCATCCGCGTTTGACACATGCCTGGGTTACGGCACTAAAACAATCACACTTTTCTGTGACTGGCGTTACAATCGATCTCAGTCACAATTCTCAAAATCAGAAGAGTATTGCTAATGAAAAACATCAATCCAACGCAGACCTCAGCCTGGCAGGCGCTACAAAAACACTTTGAAGAGATGAAAGACGTTACGATCGCGGAGCTGTTCGCGAAAGATAGCGATCGCTTCTCTAAATTTTCTGCAACGTTCGACGATCTGATGCTGGTGGACTTCTCCAAAAACCGCATCACCGAAGAGACGCTGAGCAAGTTACAGGCGCTGGCCAAAGAGACTGACCTGGCGGGTGCCATCAAGTCGATGTTCTCCGGTGAGAAGATCAACCGCACCGAAGATCGTGCGGTGCTGCATGTTGCACTGCGTAACCGTAGCAATACCCCGATTATCGTTGACGGCAAAGATGTGATGCCGGAAGTCAATGCGGTGCTGGAGAAGATGAAAACCTTCTCTGAAGCGATCATCTCCGGCAGCTGGAAAGGTTACACCGGTAAAGCGATCACCGACGTGGTAAACATCGGTATCGGCGGTTCTGACCTCGGCCCATTCATGGTGACCGAAGCGCTGCGTCCGTACAAAAACCATCTGAACATGCACTTTGTCTCTAACGTTGATGGCACCCATATCGCGGAAGTGCTGAAGAAAGTAAATCCGGAAACCACGCTGTTCCTGGTCGCGTCTAAAACCTTCACCACGCAAGAAACCATGACCAACGCCCACAGCGCGCGCGACTGGTTCCTGGCAACGGCGGGCGATAACAAGCACGTGGCGAAACACTTCGCGGCGCTCTCTACCAATGGCAAAGCGGTGGGCGAGTTCGGCATCGATACCGCAAACATGTTCGAGTTCTGGGACTGGGTGGGCGGTCGTTACTCTCTGTGGTCTGCGATCGGCCTGTCGATCATTTTGTCCGTCGGCTTCGACAACTTTGTTGAGTTGCTCTCCGGCGCGCACGCGATGGACAAGCACTTCTCCACCACTCCGGCTGAGAAAAACCTGCCGGTGCTGCTGGCGCTGATCGGTATCTGGTACAACAACTTCTTCGGCGCAGAAACCGAAGCCATTCTGCCGTATGACCAGTATATGCACCGTTTCGCGGCCTACTTCCAGCAGGGCAACATGGAATCCAACGGCAAATACGTTGACCGTAACGGCAACGCGGTGGATTACCAGACTGGCCCAATCATCTGGGGTGAACCGGGCACTAACGGTCAGCACGCGTTCTATCAGCTGATTCACCAGGGCACCAAAATGGTTCCTTGCGACTTTATCGCACCGGCGATTACGCACAACCCGCTGTCGGATCACCATCCGAAACTGCTGTCTAACTTCTTCGCACAGACTGAAGCGCTGGCGTTTGGTAAATCCCGCGACGTGGTTGAGCAGGAATACCGTGACCAGGGTAAAGATCCGGCTACGCTGGATCATGTCGTGCCGTTCAAAGTGTTTGAAGGCAACCGCCCGACCAACTCTATCCTGCTGCGTGAAATTACACCGTTCAGCCTGGGCGCGCTGATTGCGCTGTATGAGCACAAGATCTTTACTCAGGGCGCAATTCTGAACATCTTCACCTTCGACCAGTGGGGCGTAGAGCTGGGCAAACAGCTGGCAAACCGTATTCTGCCGGAGCTGAATGATGATAAAGAAATTGACAGCCATGACTGCTCGACGAACGGTCTGATTAACCGTTATAAGCAATGGCGTGGGTAATTAATATTACGTAATGAATGCCGGCGAAATGCCGGCATTTTTTTATCGGATAATTCCTGTTGTCTGTGTTTTGGCGCTCATTCCTATATTGAGCTTAATCCTAAAATAACCAATAACCTGAAAATCACACTCTGCTATTTTCAGATAATACGGATAATTAAAAGCAATAATAAAATCACATATCAATGATTTTTAAGTGTTTTTTAATTTAAATTAAAAATGTTTTTATTCTAAAAGTCTAATCATCCTAAAACAGTCTTGCTATTTCCCCTCACGTCAGTTGGCTTGTCTTAATTGTGTATACTCGATCCCGCCTGAAATTATTTTGGGTAAATCTCCATTCATTCAATGAAGGGAAATAGCTATGAAAAAAGTTCTGTATGGCATTTTTGCCATCTCTGCGCTTACGGCAGCCTCCGCCTGGGCAACTCCCGTTCAGGTGGGAGAAGCGGCAGGTGCGGCAGCAACGTCGGTGTCGGCGGGAAGTTCCTCCGCCACCAGCGTAAGCACCGTAAGTTCTGCGGTGGGCGTCGCACTGGCGGCGACCGGCGGTGGTGATGGTTCTAATACCGGGACCACCACTACCACGACCACCCGTACCCAGTAATACCGGTACGTTTAATTCTAACCACACTTCGGTGTGGTTATTTTGCCCCTCTGGAGAAGAGTCGTGAAGCGACCTGTACTCATCGTCATTTGCCTGCTGCTACAGGCATGTTCAGCCACCACCAAAGGGCTGGGAAATTCATTGTGGGAAAGTCTGTTTGGCACGCCGGGCGTGCAACTGACGGACGATGATATTCATAACATGCCCTACGCCAGCCAGTATATGCAGCTTAACGGCGGGCCTCAGCTGTTTGTGGTGCTCGCTTTCGCAGAGAACGGGCAGCAGAAATGGGTGACGCAGGACCAGGCCACTCTGGTGACCCAGCATGGCCGTCTGGTGAAAACACAGCTCGGCGGTGACAACCTCATTGACGTGAATAACCTCTCCGCTGACCCGCTGGCAAAACCTGCGCAGATTAGCGATGGCGCAACGTGGACCCGCACGATGGGCTGGACCGAGTATAAGCAGGTGCGCTACGCCACCGCCCGCTCGGTCTTCACATGGGCTGGCACCGACACCCTCACACTCGGCAGTGAAGCGACGCCGGTGCGCGTGCTGGATGAAACCATCACGACCGATCAGACACGCTGGCATAACCGCTACTGGATTGACAGCGACGGACAGATTCGCCAGTCAGAGCAGTATCTGGGGGCAAATTTCTTCCCGGTAAAAACCACGCTCATTAAGGCGGCGAAACCATGATGAAACAGTCTATTGCGGCGCTGATCCTCAGTCTGAGCGTGCCATCTGTCTTTGCTGCAGGCACCGTTAAGGTTTTCACTACAGGCAGTACCGAGCCGAAAACACTGGCCAGTGCGGAACATCTGATTGACCTGGTAGGGCAGCCCAGACTGGCGAACAGCTGGTGGCCTGCTGCGGTCATCAGCGAAGAACAGGCGACCGCCACGGCGCAACGTGAGCAGCAGGCGCTGTTAGCGCGTCTGGCGGCGTATGGGAGAGACGATAACGGCGGCGATGCTGCGGCAATCCGTGTGCTTTGTCAGCAAATTCAGGCACTGAAGGTGACCGGCAGGCAATTTATTCCTCTCGATCCGGACACGGTACGCGTCGGTGAGCGGAGCAATCCGCCGCTGCAGGGAAATTACACCCTGTGGGTGGGGCCGCAGCCAACGAGCGTCACGCTGTTCGGTCTGGTGAGCCGACCGGGTAGCCAGCCGTTTACCCCCGGTCGCGATGTTGTGAGCTACCTCGAAGGACAAAGCCTGATTGCTGGAGCCGATCGCAGCTATGCATGGGTCGTTTATCCCGACGGCCGCACACAAAAAGTGCCGGTGGCGTACTGGAATAAACGCCACGTTGAGCCGATGCCCGGCAGCATTATTTTTGTCGGTCTTTCCGATTCCGTCTGGAGTAACACCCCCGATGCGCTTAACGCCGACATTCTTCATACCCTGACGCAGCGGATACCTGAATAATGAAAAAAACACATCTGCTCAGCATACTGGCGCTGGGCGTCAGCGCGGCGTGTCACGGTGAAACGTTTCCCGCCCCCATTGGGCCGTCACAGTCTGATTTTGGCGGCGTGGGGCTGTTGCAAACGCCCACGGCGCGCATGGCGCGGGAAGGTGAGATGAGCCTGAACTACCGTGATAACGATCAGTACCGCTACTACTCCGCCTCCGTGCAGCTTTTCCCGTGGCTGGAAACCACGCTGCGCTACACCGACGTCCGCACGAAACAGTACAGCAGCGTGGAGTCGTTTTCCGGCGATCAGACCTATAAAGATAAAGCCTTCGACGTGAAATTGCGTTTGTGGGAAGAGAGCTACTGGATGCCGCAGGTGGCGGTCGGCGCGCGCGATATTGGCGGTACCGGCCTGTTCGATGCAGAATACATCGTCGCCAACAAAGCCTGGGGACCGTTTGATTTCTCGCTGGGCCTCGGCTGGGGCTACCTGGGCACCAGCGGCAATGTGAGCAACCCATTTTGTTCCGTCAGCGACAAATATTGCGATCGCGATAACAGCTATAAACAGGCGGGCTCTGTCGATGGCAGCGAGATGTTCCACGGCCCGGCATCGCTGTTTGGCGGTGTGGAATACCAGACCCCCTGGCAACCGCTGCGCCTGAAACTGGAATACGAAGGCAATAACTATCAACAGGATTTTGCCGGTAAGCTGGAACAGAAAAGCAAGTTTAACGTCGGCGCCATTTATCGCGTTACCGATTGGGCCGACGTTAACCTCAGCTATGAGCGCGGCAACACCTTCATGTTTGGCGTCACGCTGCGCACCAACTTTAACGATCTGCGCCCCACTTACAACGATAACGCCCGACCGAAATACCAGCCAGAGCCGCAGGACGCCATCCTCCAGCATTCGGTGGTGGCCAATCAACTGACATTGCTGAAATACAATGCCGGGCTGACGGATCCGAACATTCAGGTGAAAGGCGACACGCTGTACGTCACCGGCGAGCAGGTGAAATACCGCGACTCCCGCGAAGGGATCGAGCGCGCTAACCGGATCATCATGAACGATCTGCCTGAGGGGATCCGCACGATCCGGGTGACGGAAAATCGGCTCAATATGCCGCAGGTGACGACCGAAACCGAGGTTTCCAGCCTGAAGCGTCATCTGGAAGGCGAACCTCTGGGTCACGAAACCCCACTGGCGCAAAAACGCGTGGAGCCGGTGGTGCCACAAGCCACGGAACAGGGTTGGTATATCGATAAATCGCGCTTTGATTTCCACATCGATCCGGTGTTGAACCAATCCATTGGCGGCCCGGAAAACTTCTATATGTATCAGTTGGGCGTGATGGGAACGGCAGATCTGTGGGTGACGGACCATCTGCTCACCACCGGTAGCCTGTTCGCGAATATCGCCAATAACTACGACAAGTTTAATTACACCAATCCGCCAAACGACTCTCAGCTGCCGCGCGTGCGTACCCACGTGCGTGAATACGTTGAGAATGACATTTACGTTAATAATCTGCAGGCCAACTACTTCCAGTATCTGGGGAAGGGTTTCTACGGGCAGGTCTACGGCGGTTATCTGGAGACCATGTTCGGCGGCGCCGGGGCAGAAGTGCTCTATCGTCCGGTAGACAGCAACTGGGCGTTTGGTCTGGATGCTAACTATGTGAAACAGCGTGACTGGCGCAGCGCGCAGGACATGATGAAGTTTACCGACTACAGTGTGAAGACCGGTCATTTAACGGCGTACTGGACGCCGTCGTTTGCCCAGGATGTGCTGGTGAAGGCGAGCGTCGGGCAGTATCTGGCGGGAGATAAAGGCGGCACGCTGGAAATAGCCAAACGCTTTGATAGCGGTGTGGTGGTAGGCGGTTACGCGACCATCACTGATGTATCGCCGGATGAGTATGGGGAAGGGGACTTCACCAAAGGCGTCTATATCTCCGTTCCGCTGGATCTGTTCTCTTCCGGACCGACCCGTAGCCGCGCGGCGATCGGCTGGACGCCGTTGACACGTGATGGCGGCCAGCAACTGGGTCGCAAGTTCCAGTTGTACAATATGACCAGCGATCGCAGCGTGAATTTCCGTTGATGGGGATTTGCCGGATGGCGCTGTGCTTATCCGGCCTACGGTCCTGTAGGCCCGGTAAGCGTAGCGCCACCGGACGATTTACAAATGGCGTAACAATTTTGCCGGATTTCCTGCGTACACCCCTTTTTCGGTAATTGATTTTGTCACCACGCTGCCTGCGCCAATCACGCAGCCATCGCAGATGCTGACGGCCAGAATCGTCGCGCCGCTGCCGATGGAAACCTCATTGCCAAGGGTAATTCGCCCCCAGCAGCTACGGTCGGCATTGGGTTTTCCTTCCCGAAACATATCGTTGGCGAACATCACGCCGTGCCCGATAAAGCACCGGCTTCCGACAGTGACATATTCGCAGATAAAGGTGTGCGACTGGATTTTGGTGTCGGCGCCAATCTGCGAGTTGGCCTGGATTTCAACGAAGGGCCCCACAAAGACGTTGTCGCCGAGCGTGCAGTCGTAGAGGTTTGCGGGTTCATAAATCACCACATTTTCGCCGCAGATAACGTTACGGACGGTTGACTGTTTTAACTGCATTTTTCATTTTCCGTTGAAATCAGTTGAAGCAATGATGATCGCCTGTTGACTCTGCCTGAACAAAATATAAACAAAAAATGTAGATCTCTGTCACATTTCTGCGTTATACAGGAACCTCGCTACTGAGAAAGAGGTGCTGTTATGACGTCGCTATCTCGTCCGCGTGTTGAGTTTATCTCCACGATCCTACAGACCGTGCTGAATCTTGGACTGTTGAGCCTGGGTCTGATCCTGGTCGTCTTTCTTGGCAAAGAGACCCTGCATCTGGCGGATGCGCTGTTCGCGCCTGAGCAAACCAGCAAGTATCAGCTGGTGGAAGGGTTGGTGGTCTATTTCCTCTATTTTGAGTTTATCGCGCTGATTGTGAAGTATTTTCAGTCAGGCTTTCACTTTCCGCTGCGTTACTTTGTCTATATCGGGATCACGGCCATTGTGCGGTTGATCATCGTCGATCATAAATCTCCCATGGATGTATTGATCTACTCGGCGGCGATCCTGCTGCTGGTGATCACCCTGTGGCTGTGTAATTCAAAACGGCTAAAACGGGAATAAAAAAAAGGGCGCTCCGTAGAGCGCCAAATCACAGTCACAAGTTGGGATAACGTAAGTTGAGGGTAGCAGTGGCATTGCCCGTTGCCGGGCGGGTCTAACACAGGTACTTCGATGAAACTTAGCCTTTCACACCGCCTGCCGTCAGGCCGTTAACCAGCCAGCGCTGCGCCAGCAGGAACACGAGGGTGATTGGAATCGCAGAGAGTACGGCGGCGGCGGCAAAGTCGCCCCACAGGTAGTTTTGTGGGTTGAGATATTGCTGCATACCGACGGCCAGGGTGTAGCTATTCACATCTCGCAGCAGCAGAGAGGCGACTGGCACTTCGGTGATGGCGGCGATGAACGACAGAATAAACACCACGGCCAGAATCGGTACGGAAAGTGGCAACAGCACCAGGCGGAAGGCCTGCCATGGGGTTGCGCCATCCAGCGCGGCCGCTTCTTCCAGCGAGCCGTCGATAGTTTCGAAATAGCCCTTAATGGTCCACACGTGCAGCGCAATGCCGCCCAGATAGGCGAAGATCACCCCGCCGTGGGTATTCAGACCGATAAACGGAATGTACTGGCCGAGGCGGTCAAACAACGCGTACAACGCCACCAGAGAGAGCACCGCCGGGAACATCTGGAAAATCAGCATCCCTTTTAGCAGGGTCGCTTTACCTGGGAAACGCATACGGGCAAAGGCGTAAGCACAGGTCGTGGAGAGCGTGACGATACCAACCGCTGTGATGCCCGCAATTTTCACCGAGTTCCACAGCCACAGCAGTACCGGGAATGGCGGTGGAGTCACGCGGCCATCAGCATGTTCAACGCTGAAGCCCAGCGCCAGCCGCCAGTGCTCCCAGGAGATGTTTTCCGGGATCAGGCTCCCGGTGGCGAAGTTACCTTCGCGCAGTGAGATAGCGATAACCATCAGCAGCGGGAACATGATGGCTGCGATGAAGATCAGCAGCAGAAGATGCGTGGTAAACAGGCGCAGTTTCTGAGATTTCGGTTGTACCATAGCCATAATTTTCATTACTCCTTAGCATCGCTCCAGGCTATTTTGCTTGCCATTTTGAACCCGGGCAGTGCTCAAAATCCTCACGTACTACGTGTACGCTCCGGTTTTTCCGCGCAGTCCGTGTCCAAACTGGCTGCGCCAATAACGCCTGGTTAATCAGGCTTAATCAAACTTCATACGCGTGGCTTTCAGGTTCACAATCGCCAGCGCACCGACCAGCAGGAAGATCAGCGTGGCAATTGCCGCCGCCAGACCAAAGTCCTGGCCGCCGCCGCCTTCGAAGGCGATGCGGTAGGTGTAGCTGACGAGCAGGTCGGTATACCCGGCTGGCGTGGTCGTGCCGAGTCGGTCCGGACCGCCGTTGGTCAACAGTTGAATCAGTACGAAGTTGTTAAAGTTAAAGGCAAAGCTGGCGATCATCAGCGGCGTCAGCGGCTTAATCAGTAGCGGCAGCGTGATTTTAAAGAAGTTCTGGAACGGGGTTGCGCCATCCATTGCCGAGGCTTCATACAGGTCGTCCGGAATCGCTTTCAGCAGGCCCATGCAGAGGATCATCATGTACGGATAACCGAGCCAGGTGTTGACGATGATAATCATCGAACGGGCCGTGGTCGGGTCACTGAACCAGGCCGGTTTGACGCCAAACAGCGCGCTCAGCATCATGTTGATTTCACCAAAGCTCTGGTTGAACAACCCTTTGAAAATCAGAATCGAGATAAACGACGGAACGGCGTAAGGCAGAATCAGCAGCACGCGGTAAATCGCTTTGCCTTTCAGCGCTTCCCACTGCACCACGCACGCCAGCACCATGCCCACCGCCACGGTCAGAAGCACGGTGAGTACGGAGAACACCACTGTCCAGACGAAGATAGCGAAGAACGGTTTCTGGATCCCTTCATCGGTAAAGACGCGGGTGAAGTTCTTCCAGCCAATGGTCACGGTATAGCCAGGACTCAGTTTCTGAGTATCCCAGCCGCCTTCGGCGTTGACGGACTGGTAGTAACCAATGTCGTTATTTGCGCGGTATTTCACGCCGCTCTGGTTGTTCGTTAGCGTCCCGTCGTCAGCCAGCGAGTAGAGCGGTTGTGTGCCGGAGAACTGACGCAGTGAGCTCATGATAACTTTGCTTTCATCCGGCAGGATGGCGGTTAACTGGGTCAGCGCCTGGCGGTTCTGGGTGATCACACGCAGATTCGCGCGTTCACCGACTGGCAGGGCGTCGGTCTCTTTCAGTTGCAGTTTTTGCTCGCCGCCAAATTTAAAGGCGTCGGAGAGATAGTTTTTACCGCTTTCACCGTCGGTGAGGGCCAGTTGCCACTCGTCACCCGCCGGATACAGACCAAAATTGTAGGTTTTTCCCGCCTGATAAGAACGATCCATCAGGACTTGCTGAGCGCGTTCGAAGGAAAGCTGGTTGGTACTACTGTAGTTAGTAAATGCGATAGCGATGGTACAAATCAGCGGGAACAGAACAAACAGTCCCATACCGGCCATACCCGGATAAACATAGCGCCAGGCGTAGGCCTTACGATTGGCGAAAATATACAGGCCAGCTGAGCTTAAAATCAGCGTCATGATGGCGAACAGATATTCCCCTTGTGCATACATTAAAACGACAAGGTAACCCACCAGCAAGCCCAGCAGACCAATCACTGACCATTTCAGTGTGTCGCTTTGCCACCAATGTTTCTTTTTAATGACATCCATGGGGATCTTCCTCTACAGCATTGAAATCTTGTGGCAAATGCGCCGGGTGGCGCTGCGTTTATCAGGCCTACGGTTTTCTGTAGGCCGGATAAGGCATTTATGCCGCCATCCGGCACATGCACTGCGGCATTACTTGGTGATACGGCCCTGTGCGTCTTTCAGCGCAGCGTCTACGGTCTGACGACCGCTCGCCGCGTTGATCACAGCGGTACGCGTTGCATACCAGAACGCAGCCATCTGCGGAATGTTCGGCATGATTTCGCCTTTCTGGGCGTTATCCATGGTGGCGGCGATACGCGGATCTTTAGCCAGCTGATCCTGGAAGGATTTCAGCGCAACGGCGCCCAGCGGTTTGTCCTTGTTCACCACGTCCAGACCCTGATCGGTCAGCAGGTAGTTTTCGAGGAACTCTTTCGCCAGTTCTTTGTTCGGGCTGGCGGCGTTAATACCGGCGCTCAGAACCCCAACGAACGGTTTAGACGGTTTGCCTTTGAAGGTCGGCAGCAGTGTGACGCCGTAGTTCACTTTGCTCTTGTCGATGTTCGACCACGCCCACGGACCGTTGATGGTCATCGCGGTGTCGCCTTTGTTAAAGGCCGCTTCAGCGATGGAGTAATCGGTGTCTGCGTTCATGTGCTTGTTCTTGATAAGATCAACCAGGAAGGTCAAGCCCGCTTTCGCGCCAGCGCTATCGACGCCCACGTCTTTCACGTCGTATTTGCCGTTTTCAAACTTAAACGCGTAACCGCCGTCGGCAGCAATCAGCGGCCACGTGAAGTACGGTTCTTGCAGGTTGAACATCAGAGCGCTCTTACCTTTCGCCTTCAGCTCTTTATCCAGGGCAGGGATCTCTTCCCAGGTTTTCGGCGGGTTTGGTACGAGGTCTTTGTTGTAAATCAGAGACAGCGCTTCAACCGCGATGGGGTAGGCGATCAGTTTGCCGTTGTAACGTACGGCATCCCAGGTGAACGGATAGAGTTTGTCCTGGAACGCTTTGTCCGGGGTAATTTCTGCCAGCAGACCAGACTGCGCGTAGCCGCCGAAACGGTCATGCGCCCAGAAGATAATGTCCGGGCCATCACCGGTTGCGGCAACCTGCGGGAATTTTTCTTCCAGCTTGTCAGGGTGCTCGATGGTGACTTTGATACCGGTGTCTTTCTCGAATTTTTTACCCACTTCAGCAAGGCCGTTGTAGCCTTTATCGCCGTTAATCCAGATAACCAGCTTACCTTCTTCAATCTTGGCGAGAGCCGAGGCGGAAAACATCATCGTCGTCAGTGCGGACAATGCGAGGATGCGTGCGCCAGTCTTGATTTTCATATTCCCCATCCTTTTTGGTGAAGTGCTCGTGGATACTCAGAGGTGGCTTAACGGTTCTTAGTTTCTTTATACGGCAACCTCTTTCCATCCTCCTCGCCACTACGCCCCACCCCCGCTTTATGTGACACCTGTTGCATAAATGTGAGTAATGCGTGTTGGCGCACATAAAAACACACTGCTTTTTGCAGGCTACGTCACGAAATTCCCCTGCCGCGTGCAGCCTGGGTCTCAGAGCCTGCTTTCTCATCCTCCCGCCTCCTCCCCCATAAAAAAGCCGGGGGGTGGAGGATTTACGCAACCTATCGATGACGCATAGTCGGGGCATGATGAATGTTGCTGTCGATGACAGGTTGTAACGAAGGGAGAAGGGCATGGCGAGCGTACAGATGCGAAATGTAACGAAAGCCTGGGGTGACGTGGTGGTATCGAAAGATATCAATCTCGACATTCACGAAGGGGAATTCGTGGTGTTCGTAGGACCGTCAGGCTGCGGTAAATCGACATTGCTGCGTATGATCGCCGGGCTTGAAACCATCACCAGCGGGGACCTGTACATCGGTGAACACCGGATGAACGACATCCCGCCCGCCGAGCGTGGCGTCGGCATGGTATTCCAGTCTTATGCGCTCTATCCCCACCTTTCTGTTGCCGAAAATATGTCATTTGGCCTCAAGCTGGCGGGTGCCAAAAAAGAGGTGATGAACCAACGCGTCAATCAGGTGGCGGAAGTGCTGCAGCTGGCGCACCTGCTGGAACGCAAACCGAAAGCACTCTCTGGCGGACAACGTCAGCGTGTGGCGATTGGCCGTACGCTGGTGGCTGAACCGCGTGTATTCCTGCTCGATGAACCCCTTTCCAACCTCGATGCCGCACTGCGTGTGCAGATGCGTATCGAAATCTCCCGTCTGCATAAACGCCTGGGTCGCACGATGATTTACGTCACCCACGATCAGGTCGAAGCAATGACGCTGGCCGACAAGATTGTCGTGCTGGATGCCGGTCGCGTCGCGCAGGTCGGTAAACCACTGGAGTTATACCACTATCCGGCAGACCGCTTCGTGGCGGGTTTTATTGGTTCTCCGAAGATGAACTTCCTGCCGGTGAAAGTCACCGCGACGGCGATTGATCAGGTTCAGGTGGAGTTGCCGAATCACCAACACGTCTGGTTGCCGGTTGAAAGCCGCGATGTTCAGGTCGGCGCAAATATGTCTTTAGGTATTCGTCCGGAGCATCTGCTGCCCAGTGATATCGCCGATGTCACCCTGGAAGGCGAGGTTCAGGTCGTCGAACAACTTGGTCACGAAACGCAAATTCATATCCAGATCCCCGCCATCCGTCAAAACCTGGTGTACCGCCAGAATGACGTGGTGTTGGTAGAAGAGGGTGCCACATTCGCTATCGGCCTGCCGCCAGAGCGTTGCCATTTGTTCCGTGAGGATGGCACTGCATGTCGTCGGTTGCATCAAGAGCCGGGCGTTTAAGCACTCCCATTAAATACGCGAAGTCTGCAAAAGACGATGTGTAAAAAAAGAAAAGCAATGATCTCAGGAGATAGAATGATGATTACTCTGCGCAAACTCCCTCTGGCAGTTGCTGTTGCAGCAGGCGTTATGTCTGCTCAGGCAATGGCCGTGGATTTCCATGGTTATGCTCGTTCCGGCATTGGCTGGACGGGTAGTGGCGGCGAACAACAATGTTTTCAGGCAACCGGTGCTCAAAGTAAATACCGTCTCGGTAACGAATGTGAAACCTATGCGGAATTAAAATTGGGTCAGGAAGTGTGGAAAGAAGGCGATAAGAGCTTCTACTTCGACACTAACGTTGCCTACTCCGTAGCACAGCAAAACGACTGGGAAGCAACCAGTCCCGCCTTCCGTGAAGCGAACGTGCAGGGTAAAAACCTGATTGACTGGCTGCCAGGCTCAACCATTTGGGCCGGTAAGCGTTTCTACCAACGTCACGACGTTCATATGATCGACTTCTACTACTGGGATATCTCTGGTCCTGGTGCGGGTATCGAAAACATCGATCTGGGCTTCGGTAAACTCTCTCTGGCAGCGACCCGTTCTCAGGAAGCGGGCGGTTCTTATGCGTTCAGCAGCGATGAAGTTTATGACGCCACGAAAGACACCGCGAACGATGTGTTCGACGTACGTCTGGCAGGTATGGAAATTAACCCAGGCGGCACGCTGGAATTAGGCGTTGACTACGGTAGCGCCAACACGACTGACGGCTATGACCTTGCCGATGGCGCCACCAAAGATGGCTGGATGTTCACTGCTGAACATACGCAGAGCATGCTGAAAGGCTACAACAAGTTTGTGGTGCAGTACGCCACTGACGCGATGACCTCTCAGGGTAAAGGTATTCCGCAGGGTAGCCGCAGCCAGGATATCTTCGGTAATTTCGATAACGATCAGGACTTCCTCAACAACAACGGTAGCCTGACCCGTATTCTCGATCACGGTGCCATCTCTCTGGGCGATAGCTGGGATCTGATGTACGTGGCGATGTACCAGAATATCGACTGGGATAACGACAACGGTACTGAATGGTACACCGTGGGTGTTCGTCCGATGTACAAGTGGACGCCAATCATGAGCACCCTGCTGGAAGTGGGTTACGACAGCGTCAAATCTCAGAAAACCGACGATACCAACGACCAGTTCAAAATCACCCTGGCGCAACAATGGCAGGCTGGCGACAGCATCTGGTCTCGCCCGGCGATCCGTCTCTTTGCAACCTATGCGAAGTGGGATGAGAAGTGGGGCTACGACAATGGTGTTGCCGTTAGCGATACCAGCACCACAACCTTCAGCCGTGGTGACGATGATGAAGTCACCTTTGGCGCCCAGATGGAAATCTGGTGGTAATGCGTAGCTAATCTGACGTAAAGACCTAAAGAGGGGCGCAAGCCCCTCTGTTCTGGAGTTTAGCGCGCTATTGCCTGGCCACCGCTGAACCCATGCTATCTGAGGTGATAACAATGAAAATGAAGAAAAGTCTCGTTGCCCTTTGTTTATCTGCAGGGTTATTCGCAAGCGCACCGGGCGTGACGCTGGCGGACGTGAATTATGTTCCGCAAGACATTAGCGCTGCGCCTGCGATTCCGACCGCTGCGTTACAACAATTAACCTGGACGCCTGTCGACCAGAGCAAAACGCAGTCCACACAGCTTGCCACTGGCGGTCAACGCCTTGATGTCGCTGGTATTAGCGGCCCGGTTGCCGCCTATAGCGTACCGGCAAACATTGGTGAGCTGACACTGACGCTGACCAGCGAAGTGAACAAGCAAACCAGCGTATTTGCGCCGAACGTTCTCATTCTTGATCAGAACATGACGCCTTCTGCTTTCTTCCCCAGCAGCTACTTTACCTACCAGGAGCCGGGCGTGATGAGTGCGGATAGCCTGGAAGGGGTGATGCGTCTCACGCCAGCCCTGGGCCAGCAGAAGCTCTATGTTCTGGTCTTTACCACCGAAAAAGATCTCCAGCAGACGACTACGCTGCTCGATCCCGCTAAGGCATATGCAAAAGGCGTCGGTAACGCCATTCCGGATATCCCTGATCCTATCGCGCGTCATACCACCGACGGCCTGTTGAAACTGAAAGTGAAAACCAACAGCAGCTCCAGTGTGCTGGTGGGGCCGCTGTTTGGCTCTTCCGCACCGGGTCCGGTTACCGTCGGCAACACGGCGGCACCTGCGCCAGCGTATGCTGCCCCGGCGGCGGTTACTGCCGCGCCTGTCGTCGCACCAGCATCGGCGAAGAAAAGTGAACCCATGCTGAACGACACCGAGAGCTACTTCAACAAAGCTATTAAAGATGCCGTCGCCGCAGGTGACGTGGATAAAGCGCTGAAACTGCTCGATGAAGCCGAACGCCTGGGGTCCACATCTGCCCGTTCCACCTTTATCAGCAGTGTAAAAGGCAAGGGGTAACCGTCTCCCCGCATTGCTGATTTTGCAACAACTGGTGCGTCTCCTGACGCACCTTTTTTTATCATTCCATGCGAATTGTTACACTCCTGTTGCGCAACAGTTCACTTAATTATCTTTACGCCTCCCGTAATCTCTTTTCTGCGATACAATGCCCTCACGTTATGAACTGGAGAGCAAGGCATGCCACACCCTGCGTTAACGCAACTGCGTGCGCTGCGCTATTTTGACGCAATCCCTGCGCTGGACTCCCAACAGCTGGACTGGCTGTTACTGGAAGATTCCATGACCAAACGTTTTGAGCAGCAGGGAAAACAGGTGAGCGTGACGATGATTCGGGAAGGATTTGTTGGCCAACATGAAGTGGCGGAAGAACTGCCGCTATTGCCGACGGAATCCCGTTACTGGTTACGTGAAATTCTGTTATGCGCGGATGGTGAACCCTGGCTTGCCGGGCGTACTGTGGTGCCGGAGTCAACGTTGTGCGGCCCTGAACTGGCGTTGCAAAATCTGGGTAAAACCCCGCTCGGGCGTTACCTGTTTACATCATCGACGTTGACCCGAGATTTTATTGAGATTGGTCGCGATGCAGCGCTGTGGGGACGTCGTTCCCGTCTGCGGTTGAGTGGAAAGCCGCTCCTGCTGACAGAATTGTTTTTACCTGCATCGCCGTTGTACTGAGAGGAAAAGATATGGAGTGGAGTCTGACGCAGAATAAGCTACTGGCGTTTCACCGCTTGATGCGTACGGATAAGCCAATCGGCGCTTTACTGCTGCTCTGGCCAACACTGTGGGCGCTGTGGCTGGCGACACCCGGTGCGCCGCCGCTGTGGATTCTGGCGGTGTTTGTGGCGGGCGTCTGGTTGATGCGTGCGGCGGGATGCGTGGTGAACGACTATGCCGATCGCAAATTTGACGGGCACGTCAAACGCACGGCGAACCGACCGCTGCCCAGCGGCGCCGTCACCGAGAAAGAAGCGCGGGCGCTTTTTGTGGTTCTGGTGCTCCTCGCTTTCCTGCTGGTGTTGACGCTGAATACGATGACGATCCTGCTGTCGGTCGCCGCGCTGGCTCTGGCGTGGGTCTATCCCTTCATGAAACGTTACACGCATTTACCGCAGGTGGTGTTGGGTGCGGCGTTTGGCTGGTCGATACCGATGGCGTTTGCCGCCGTCAGTGAGTCAGTTCCGCTGAGTTGCTGGTTGATGTTCCTCGCCAACATTCTTTGGGCAGTGGCTTACGATACGCAATACGCCATGGTGGATCGGGACGATGACCTGAAAATCGGCATTAAATCAACGGCCATTCTGTTCGGTCAGTATGACAAGGTGATCATTGGCATCCTGCAGGTGGGGGTGTTGGCCTTGATGGCGCTGATTGGCTGGATGAACGGGCTGGGAGTGGGGTATTACTGGTCGCTGCTGGTGGCTGGCGCCCTGTTCGTGTATCAACAAAAACTGATTGTGCACCGTGAACGCGAAGCCTGTTTTAAAGCATTTATGAATAACAACTATGTTGGCCTGGTGCTGTTTCTGGGGCTGGCGATGAGTTACTGGCACTTCTGATAAAAAAGCCCGGTGGCGCTCGCGCTTACCGGGCCTACATTATTGCGCAGAACCGTAGGCCGGGTAAGGCGAAGCCGCCACCCGGCTTTTTAACATCACTCGTCCTGCGTTGCGCTTTCTATGGTTAAGCGCACATCTGAGGTGATCAGATTAGCCAACATCTGATAAACCTTCATCGTCTCTTCAGGCTCCGCATCACCGGTATCGCTGATGTACTTCTCATCACGCAGGGTCAACACCAAAGAGCTGAATACCGCTTTGTCGAAGAACTCCGGCGCGTTGATCCCGTGCAGAACAGAAAGACGCTGAGCCACAGTGCGGCTCTCTTTTTCCAGCGTGCCGCGGTTGATCGACGGGTTTGCACTTAACAGCCAGAAGGTGATGGCATAACGTTGCAGAGTTTCACGCGCACCCGCAGCCAACAGTTGCAGCGTACGGGAATGTGCCGGGTTGATATTCAGCTCTTCATTCTGGACGGTAATCAGTCCCTGACGCTGCATTTCACTTATCAGCGCGTCGATGACGCCCGCCAGTTCATTCCGCTCCCAGCGCAGGAACAGTTCTGCTTTCAGCATTGGGTAGAGAATTTCAACATGCTCAAGCAGCGCGTCGCGGGAGATGCGACGATGCTGGGTCACGATGGCCGCCATCAGTGAAGGCAGAACCAGCATATGCGCAATGTTGTTGCGATAGTAAGTCATCAGTACCGCCTGCTCGCGCGGAAGAATGATGATATCGCCGATAGTATCTTTCTCGACCTCGAACTTGTTCATTTGCAGCGCGTGGTCAATCAGCGCGCTGGCGCTGACCGAAGGAACCGTAGAGTCGGTGGAATACGGGACATTGCGCATTAGATCCAGATAACACTCGAGCTGCTCTGTCAGTTGCTCGCGCGTTAACGAACGCTGACGGGATGCGAGCAACGCGGTGCAACACAGGTTCATGGCATTTGCCGCGCCCGCTTTGTTAATGCGGACCATCAACTCAGCGGCGATACCATTGACCGTTGGCGTCAGCCAGGCGGGACGCACGGCTTCGATCGGATCGATAGATTCACGCCACTCAGGAACATGTTGGTTCAGGTACGTCATCAACGGCATCGGTTCGCCAAAGTTAACGTAGCCCTGACCCAGATTACGCAGCTTGCTCAAGCCACGCAGCATTTGCGGCAGGCTCTCTTTTTCTTTCGTCGCGCCACGCAACTCTTTGGCGTAAGTCCCCACTTCCATTACGTGCTCGTAACCGATGTAAATGGGGACCAGGGTGATCGGACGCGTACCGCCGCGCAGCATCGCCTGAATGGTCATCGACAGGGTGCCGGTTTTCGGATCCAGCAGACGGCCAGTACGGGAACGCCCGCCTTCCACAAAATATTCCACGGAATAACCACGGCTAAACAGCTCGCCGAGATATTCGCGGAAGACGGTGGAGTAGAGTTTGTTGCCCTTAAAGGTACGGCGGATAAAGAACGCGCCCAGGCGGCGGAAAATCGGGCCAGCTGGCCAGAAGTTCAGGTTGATACCGGCAGCGATATGCGGCGGCACCAGCCCCTGATGATAGAGCACGTACGAGAGCAACAGATAGTCCATATGGCTGCGGTGGCAGGGCACATAGACGATTTCATGCCCATCGTGCGCCAACTGGCGTACACGCTCTGCGTTGTGGACATTGATCCCCTGATACAGTCGGTTCCAGGTGAAACCCAGAATGCGGTCGGTCAGGCGAATCATCTCGTAGGAGAAGTTGGCGGCAATCTCTTCCATCAGCGCAATGGCGTTCTGCTGCGCTTTTTCATGGGAGATTTTTTTGCTGCGCGCTTCGTCTTCTACCGCGCGAGCAATGGCTTTAGACGCCAGCAACTTGTTGAACAGATCCTGTCGGGCAGGCAGGCGCGGACCGACCGCCGCCAGACGCTGACGGGCGAAATGCATTCGCGCCACACGCGCCAGTTTTTGGGCAATAATTTTGTCGGTTCCGTGTTCGTCAGCCATCCGTCGTAAGGAAACGGAAGGCGAGAAACGGACAAAACTGTCGCGCCCCAGCCAGGAAACAGCAAAGAATTTCTGTACACCATTCAGCATACGCAGAGGGGGATTTACCTCACCCTTTTCACGCCCCGGAGAGCGGCCGAACATCACCGATACCGGCACCATCTGTACATCCAGGTCTGGATTACTGCGGTGAAGGTCGAGGTAATTGTGAAAGAGTTTGATCGACTCTTCTTTCGGTGTGTAGTAGGTGAATACGCGCGGGCCGCCGTGAATAAACACATAACGCGGCAGCAGAGTTCCGTCGATCTCCAGCGGCTCTAACGGGTCGGGGAGATCGTGCGCCAGGCATTGGGCGCGCAGCGTCAGCAAGTCCGCTTTTGAGTTGTACGGTAAAACGTACATAATGGGACGAGATGTATCGAGCCCCAATTCCGGAGCGGGTTCCGCTGGAATAGACTTGCTTTTTACCAGTACGGTTAATGGTAAATTCAGTAATTTGTAGTAAATTCGTGGCCAGCCAGACATAAACGATGTAAAGCCTCTGGTTAATAATGCAAATGCGCTGCAAGGATATCAGAAAGTCTAGCGAATTTCTGGTGTATCCCGTCATACTTCGCGCCGCTGTAACCCGAATTTTGTGGGTTAACGATATAATGTCATTGACGCTGATAATGCAAAAAGGTTCTTTTGATGGCTAATAATACCACTGGACTCACCCGAATTATTAAAGCTGCTGGTTATTCCTGGAAAGGTTTTCGTGCTGCATGGATTCATGAAGCGGCATTTCGTCAGGAAAGTGTTGCTGTGCTGTTGGGCGTGGCGATTGCCTGCTGGCTGGATGTGGATGCCATCACGCGTGTTTTGTTGATTGGTTCTGTCATGCTGGTGATGATAGTGGAAATCCTCAACAGCGCGATTGAGGCGGTGGTTGACCGCGTTGGCTCTGAACACCATGAGCTTTCCGGGCGGGCGAAAGATATGGGGTCAGCGGCAGTATTGCTGTCGATCTTTGTCGCGATGATCACCTGGGGAGTCCTGCTGTGGTCGCATTTTAGATAAGGCTTCCATAATCCGATAAATCTCTTGTTTTTTGTGCCGCTTGTGGTTCCAAAATCGCCTTTAACTGTATATACTCACAGCATAACTGTATATACACCCAGGGGGCGGAATGAAAGCGTTAACGGCCAGGCAGCAAGAGGTGTTCGATCTTATTCGGGATCACATCAGCCAGACAGGTATGCCACCGACGCGTGCGGAGATCGCGCAGCGTTTGGGGTTCCGTTCCCCAAATGCGGCTGAAGAACACCTGAAAGCGCTGGCGCGTAAAGGGGTCATTGAGATTGTCTCCGGTGCCTCTCGCGGTATCCGCCTGCTGGTGGAAGAAGAAGAGGGTCTGCCTTTAGTAGGTCGCGTGGCGGCAGGGGAACCCCTTCTGGCACAGCAGCATATTGAAGGCCACTATCAGGTCGACCCGTCGCTGTTTAAACCTAATGCCGATTTCCTGCTGCGCGTCAGCGGTATGTCGATGAAAGATATTGGGATTATGGACGGTGATTTGCTGGCGGTACACAAAACCCAGGACGTGCGTAACGGCCAGGTCGTGGTGGCGCGTATCGACGATGAAGTCACGGTTAAGCGCCTGAAAAAACAGGGCAATAAAATCGAACTTCTGCCAGAAAATAGTGAATTCAAACCGATTGTGGTTGACCTGCGCGAGCAAAACTTCACGATTGAAGGGCTGGCAGTCGGCGTCATCCGTAACGGTGAGTGGTTGTAATATTGTTTTGATACAGTGGCGCATCTCGCGCCACTGTTTGTTTTAACTCCTTCTCAGGCTTTCCTGCATGCCTTTCTTTACCTCTTCCGACAAAGCGCTCTGGCGTCTCGCGTTACCGATGATTTTCTCCAATATCACCGTTCCTTTGCTGGGACTGGTGGATACTGCGGTCATTGGGCATCTGGACAGCCCTGTTTATCTGGGCGGTGTTGCCGTGGGCGCAACGGCAACCAGTTTTCTCTTCATGCTGTTGCTCTTCTTACGCATGAGCACCACCGGGCTGACGGCTCAGGCGTTTGGTGCCAAAAATCCCCAGGCGCTGGCACGCGCGCTAGTGCAGCCACTGATTCTGGCGTTGGGGGCGGGGGCTTTGATCGCGTTGTTCCGCACGCCAGTCATCGATCTTGCATTGCATATCGTCGGTGGAAATGAAGCGGTGCTGGTACAGGCGCGACGTTTTCTGGAGATCCGCTGGCTGAGCGCTCCGGCATCGCTGGCGAACCTGGTTCTGCTGGGCTGGCTGCTGGGCGTTCAGTATGCCCGCGCGCCGGTGATCCTGCTGGTTGTCGGCAACATTCTCAATATTGTGCTCGATCTGTGGCTGGTGATGGGTTTGCATATGAACGTGCAGGGCGCAGCGCTGGCGACGGTGATTGCAGAATATGCCACGTTGTTGCTTGGGCTGATGATGGTGCGCAAAGTGCTTACACTGCGCGGCGTGTCATCCACGATGCTGAAACAGGCCTGGCGGGGGAATTTCCGCCGTTTGCTGGCACTTAACCGGGATATCATGCTGCGTTCGTTGCTGTTGCAACTGTGCTTTGGTGCGATCACGGTTCTCGGGGCGCGACTGGGCAGCGACATCATTGCGGTGAACGCTGTTCTGATGACCCTGCTGACCTTTACCGCCTATGCCCTTGATGGATTTGCTTATGCTGTCGAAGCGCATTCCGGGCAGGCGTATGGCGCACGTGACGGCAGCCAGTTGCTGGATGTCTGGCGTGCTGCATGTCGGCAGTCAGGGATTGTGGCGCTGCTGTTTGCCCTCGTTTATGCCCTGGCGGGCGAGCAGATCATCGCGTTGCTAACATCGTTGCCGCAAATTCAACTTTTGGCCGATCGCTACCTTATCTGGCAGGTGGTGTTGCCGTTAATCGGTGTCTGGTGTTATTTGCTGGATGGCATGTTTATCGGGGCGACGCGTGCGGCGGAAATGCGCAACAGTATGGCCGTTGCGGCGCTGGGATTTGCACTCACGCTGTGTGCATTGCCCTGGCTGGGCAATCATGGACTGTGGCTGGCGTTAGCCGTTTTTCTGGCGCTCCGTGGACTCTCGTTGGCCTGGATCTGGCGGCGTCACTGGCGACATGGAACCTGGTTTGCCCAAGCGTGATGGTTAAAAATTCTGAATATCAAAATGAACATGGAATCACTGACTACAATTAATCTCACGTCCAGCAGAAAACGTAGTGTATTTGGGCGAAGCAATATCGCTAATCACCACTAATCATGAGGACTCGATGATGAATAAAGACGAAGTCAGCGGTAACTGGAAACAGTTCAAAGGGAAAGTGAAAGAGCAATGGGGCAAGCTGACCGATGATGATATGACGGTCATTGAAGGTAAGCGCGACCAGTTGGTCGGTAAGGTCCAGGAACGTTACGGTTACGCCAGAGACAAGGCGGAAAAGGAAGTGAGCGACTGGGAAACGCGTAATAAATACCGCTGGTAATCAGCCGCGGTGACCCGAAAGTACAAGGATGTACAGTCCATTGGGCGGTTTTGCCGCCCAACTCGCTTAACGCGGTTTTTTCTTCACCAGAATCGAATGATCGTGCTGGCACTCTTCGGGATGGCGACACGCTTCAACTTCGACGCACGCCGGGCATAACCCGTGTGCTTCAATCACGTTATGACGCAGGGCAAAACCCATTTTTGCCGCCAGCGTATGCATAATGTCTTCCACGCCCTCGGCGCTTTCTTCTTTCACCACGCCGCACCGGTCACAAATGAACATGGCTGAACTGTGGGTTGGCTGATCGAACAGATGGCAGAGCACATAGCTATTGGTGGATTCGACCTTGTGCACAAAGCCTTGCTCGAGCAAAAAATCGAGCGCACGATACACCGTAGGCGGCTTGGCCTGCGGTTCAGTTTCACGTAGCAAATCCAACAGATCATAGGCGCTGATGGCCCCTAGTTGCAGGCTCATCAAACGCAACACTTCGAGGCGCTGAGGAGTGAGTCGCACATTGCGCTGCGCACAGAGTTTCTCAGCTTGCGCCAACAGGTCTTGTGTTGTGGTCTTTTCCATTTGGCACCCCGGAGTACGTGAAACGTTAATCCCTTACTTTATCATGTTCTTCTTAAAACACCGAGATCCCCCGCGGTGTGCTATACCTGACCCATTGCACCCTGGAAAACCAAAATGAAAAGACCTGATTGCATTCGTCACTGGCGCGACGCAGAAGGCGCTGATGACTCTACCTATCCTGATAGCGATGAGCTATTTTCCATCGGCGCGCCGCTGGCGCGAACGCTCGGACTGCGTCGGCTTGGCATTCACCATGAACGCCTCCCGCCGGGTCGCCGTACCTCCTATCCGCATGCGGAAAGCGACGAAGAGGAGTTCATTTATGTGCTGGAAGGTTATCCCGAAGTCTGGATAAACGGCTATCTGTGGAAATTAGAACCCGGAGACAGCGTTGGTTTTCCGGCGGGAACCGGGGTGTGTCACACCTTTATCAATAACACCAGCGCAGAGGTTCGCCTGCTTGTTGTCGGGGAGGCGAATAAAAAACACAATCGCATCTATTACCCGATTAATCCGGTGTATGCCGCCACACGAGAAGACCGCTGGGTTGACCATCCGCCGCAGTTTTTTGGCCCGCACGACGGAAAACCAGGGCGAAAATAGTACCGTTCTTCGTCGTTGAGCATCGGGCTGGGACGGTCTGCGCCGTCGGCCCGGATCACACGCAATGCAGCCATCTGCGTGCGGTCTTGCCTCTCTGGTTTTGCTTTATGCTATAGTAGCGCCCCTTTTTCAGAATGCTTAATTAATCGCCATGCCAGAAACTTCGTCCCCCGTTTTTCCTGCCCATCGTTTTTCTATCGCGCCGATGCTCGACTGGACGGACAGACATTGCCGCTATTTCCTGCGCTTGCTCTCCCGCCAGACGCTGCTCTATACCGAAATGGTCACGACCGGCGCGATCATCCATGGCAAGGGCGATTATCTGGCGTACAGCGACGAAGAGCATCCCATCGCGCTGCAACTGGGCGGTAGCGACCCTGCGGCGCTGGCGCAGTGTGCAAAGCTGGCACAAGAGCGCGGTTATGATGAAATCAATCTCAACGTGGGTTGCCCCTCTGACCGTGTACAAAACGGCATGTTCGGTGCCTGTCTGATGGGCAATGCGCAACTGGTGGCGGATTGCGTGAAGGCGATGCGTGATGTGGTGTCGATTCCGGTGACGGTCAAAACCCGTATCGGCATTGACGATCAGGACAGCTACGAATTTCTCTGCGATTTCATCACGACGGTTGCAGGTCAAGGCGAGTGTGAGATGTTTATCATCCACGCGCGCAAAGCCTGGCTTTCTGGCCTTAGCCCGAAAGAAAACCGGGAGATCCCGCCGCTGGATTACCCGCGTGTCTACCAATTGAAGCGTGATTTTCCGCATCTGACGATGTCGATCAACGGCGGCATTAAATCGCTGGACGATGCGAAAGCGCATCTGCAGCACATGGACGGCGTGATGGTCGGGCGCGAAGCCTATCAAAACCCCGGTATTCTGGCCTCTGTCGACCGTGAGATTTTCGGTGCGACGACGGGCGATGCCGATCCGGTGGCGGTGGTGCGTGCGATGTACCCGTATATTGAGCGCGAACTCAGTAACGGCACCTATCTGGGCCATATCACCCGCCATATGCTGGGTCTGTTCCAGGGGATTCCGGGCGCGCGTCAGTGGCGTCGCTACCTGAGCGAAAATGCCCATAAAGCCGGTGCTGATATCAACGTGCTGGAGCATGCGCTGAAGCTGGTGGCGGACAAGCGTTAATTTTTCACTAAAACCTGGTCAAATTCACCACGCCCTGCACAATGTTGCGGGGTGTTTTTATTTAAAATCAACGTGTTACTTTTTGGCATGTTTCTTGTAATGATCTGTGCAGTTTTCATTAGGGGAGAGCATCATGCTGGAACTACTGTTTGTCATTGGATTTTTCATCATGTTGATGGCGACGGGGGTTTCCCTGTTGGGCGTTCTCGCCGCGTTGGTCGTGGCGACGGTGGTGATGTTTTTGGGGGGACTGTTTGCGCTGATGTTTAAACTGCTGCCCTGGCTGTTACTGGCCATTGCGGTGGTGTGGGTCATTAAGGCGATAAAAGCACCAAAAATCCCACAATATCAGCGCAATAACCGTTGGCGTTACTAAAGATGTGAGGGATGGGTCACAACCTGAAACTTTGCTCTTAGAACCCATTAGGAATTGATTATCAAATCTGTCACTATTGCGCGTCTAACGAATTCATCGAGCTGTACCCTACATACAGCCGAACTAAAAAAAGAAAGGGCTTCCCATGTGGAAGCCCAATTTCTTTCTACACCATTACGGAATGAGCAGGCTCGAACCCTGCGTCGTTCTGCTCTCCAGCGCCTGATGCGCGCGCTGTGCGTCTTTCAGCGCATACTTCTGATCCTCTGCCACATCGACCTTGATAACGCCGCTGGCAATCAGCGAGAACAGCTCATTACTGGCTTCGGTGAGTTCATCACGATTGGTGATATACCCTTGCAGAGAAGGGCGGGTCGTATACAGCGAACCTTTTTGGTTCAGGATACCTAAGTTAACGCCGGTGACTGGCCCTGACGCATTGCCAAAACTGACCATCAGGCCGCGACGTTGCAGACAATCCAGCGAAGCTTCCCATGTATCTTTGCCAACTGAGTCGTAAACGACCTGCACTTTTTTGCCGCCGGTGATCTCTTTGACCCGATCGACAATGTTTTCTTCACGGTAGTTGATCACCTGCCAGGCGCCCGCCTGCAAAGCCCGTTGCGCTTTTTGCGCGTTGCCAACCGTACCGATAAGTTTAGCGCCCAGCGCTTTCGCCCACTGGCAGGCAATCAGCCCTACACCGCCCGCGGCGGCATGGAATAAAAAAGGCTCATCGGGTTTGATTTCATAGGTTTTGCGCAGCAGATAAAAGACGGTTAAGCCTTTCAGGAAAGAGGCCGCCGCCTGCTCGAAAGAGATAGCGTTCGGTAAAATGGCGGCTTTATCGGCAGGAACATTGTGCACAGAACTGTACGCCCCAAGCGCTGACTGGGCATAAACGACGCGGTCGCCAGCTTTGAGATGTTTGACGTTGCTGCCGACTTTACTGACAATCCCCGCTGCTTCTGTGCCTAATCCACTGGGTAACGAGGGAGGCGGGTACAGACCGCTGCGAATATAGGTATCAATGTAGTTAATGCCAATGGCTTTATTTTCGACCTGGATTTCGTTCTCTGCCGGGTCTGCGGGCATAAAGTCCACCACCTTTAGTACGTCAGGGCCACCATGCTTGTGAAATTCAATTCGTGTTGCCATGCTTCCTCCAGAACGTATCGTTAGGGTCTACTTATATGGTAATCTTTCGACCCACTCTTTATCTCGGTAACTCCATTCACTATGGCAGGAAACAAACCCTTCAACAAACAACAGACTGAAGCTCGTGACCGCGATCCACAGGTTGCCGGGCTGAAAGTGCCGCCGCACTCGATTGAAGCGGAGCAGTCGGTGTTGGGCGGTTTAATGCTGGATAACGAACGCTGGGATGATGTGGCTGAGCGCGTGGTGGCAGAAGACTTTTACACCCGCCCGCACCGTCACATCTTTACCGAAATGCACCGCTTGCAGGAGATGGGCAAGCCTATCGACCTGATCACCCTGGCGGAATCGCTGGAAGTACAGGGGCAACTGGACAGCGTCGGCGGTTTTGCTTACCTGGCGGAGCTATCCAAAAATACGCCAAGTGCGGCGAACATCAGCGCGTATGCTGATATCGTCCGCGAACGCGCTGTCGTTCGCGACATGATTTCTGTTGCCCATGAAATTGCGGATGCGGGTTTTGATCCGCAAGGGCGCTCCAGCGAAGATCTGCTCGATTTGGCGGAATCACGCGTCTTTAAAATCGCCGAAAGCCGCGCCAATAAAGACGAAGGCCCGAAAAACATCGCCGATGTGCTGGATGCCACCGTTGCGCGTATCGAACAGTTGTTCCAGCAGCCGCACGATGGTGTCACCGGTGTGAATACCGGTTATGACGATCTTAATAAAAAGACGGCGGGTTTGCAGCCGTCGGATCTGATCATCGTTGCGGCGCGTCCGTCGATGGGTAAAACAACATTTGCGATGAACCTCGTCGAAAACGCCGCGATGTTGCAGGATAAGCCAGTGCTTATCTTCTCTCTTGAGATGCCCTCAGAACAGATTATGATGCGTTCTCTGGCATCGCTTTCGCGCGTGGATCAGACCAAAATTCGTACCGGGCAACTGGACGATGAAGACTGGGCGCGGATCTCCGGCACCATGGGGATTTTGCTTGAAAAGCGCAATATTTATATTGATGACTCCTCTGGCCTGACGCCGACGGAAGTGCGCTCCCGCGCGCGCCGTATCGCCCGCGAACACGGCGGTATCGGGCTTATCATGATCGACTACCTTCAGCTGATGCGCGTGCCGTCACTCTCCGACAACCGTACACTGGAGATCGCCGAAATCTCCCGATCGCTCAAAGCGTTAGCGAAAGAACTTCATGTTCCGGTCGTGGCGCTGTCACAGCTTAACCGTTCACTGGAACAACGTGCCGATAAACGCCCGGTTAACTCCGATTTGCGTGAATCTGGCTCCATTGAGCAAGATGCGGATTTGATCATGTTTATCTACCGTGACGAGGTTTATCACGAAAACAGCGACTTAAAAGGCATCGCAGAAATTATTATTGGTAAACAACGTAACGGCCCCATTGGTACGGTACGTCTGACATTTAACGGTCAGTGGTCGCGTTTTGATAATTATGCGGGGCCGCAGTACGACGACGAATAAATCTCCGTTATCCTTCACGCCGCAGATGCGTTGACTACGCCCGAGAATCCCCGGTTACTGAGTTATCTAAGCTCCCGGGAATTCCTGGGCTTGTCGCCGTCCTGCCACGCGAACGATTTAGGCGATTCTTTTTATAAGGATTTGAAATGCAAGCGGCAACTGTTGTGATTAACCGCCGCGCTCTGCGACACAACCTGCAACGACTGCGTGAACTGGCACCTGCCAGCAAACTGGTTGCGGTCGTGAAAGCGAACGCTTACGGACACGGTCTGTTAGAGACCGCGCGGACGCTCCCCGACGCTGATGCCTTTGGCGTCGCACGTCTCGAAGAAGCCCTGCGACTGCGTGCAGGGGGGATCACGCAACCCATCCTGTTACTCGAAGGCTTTTTTGACGCTGCCGATCTGCCGACCATCTCCGCGCAGCATCTGCATACCGCCGTGCATAATCAGGAACAACTCGTTGCATTAGAGTCAGCAACGCTGGATGAACCGGTGACCGTGTGGATGAAACTCGACACCGGCATGCACCGTCTGGGTGTCCTTCCCGAACAGGCCGAGGCATTTTATCAACGCCTGACGCAGTGTAAAAACGTGCGCCAGCCGGTGAACATCGTCAGCCATTTTGCCCGTGCAGACGAACCGGAATGCGGCGCGACCGAGCAGCAGCTCGATATTTTTAACACCTTCTGTGAAGGTAAGCCGGGTCAGCGTTCCATTGCAGCCTCTGGCGGCATTCTGCTGTGGCCGCAGTCTCACTTTGACTGGGCGCGTCCAGGAATCATCCTCTACGGCGTTTCGCCGCTGGAAAACCAGTCCACGGGCGCCGATTTTGGTTGCCAGCCGGTGATGTCGCTGACCTCCAGCCTGATTGCCGTACGCGAGCATAAAGCGGGCGAGCCGGTCGGTTACGGCGGAACCTGGCGAAGTGAACGCGACACGCGTCTGGGCGTGGTGGCGATGGGGTACGGCGATGGCTACCCGCGAGCCGCGCCTTCCGGAACGCCGGTATTGGTCAACGGTCGCGAAGTCCCGATTGTGGGCCGCGTGGCGATGGATATGATCTGCGTTGACCTGGGGCCAGAGGCACAGGATAAAGCGGGCGATCCGGTCATCTTATGGGGTGACGGACTGCCGGTCGAACGCATCGCTGAAATAACAAAAGTAAGTGCTTACGAACTTATCACGCGCCTGACCTCAAGGGTGGCGATGAAGTACATCGACTAACTAACCGTTCCAGGGAGGGACAATGTCACCGTCTGAAATCGCCGCGTGCCTGGCTTACGCTGTTTCCGTCGGACTGGCGGCCAGAAATAGTGTGCATACGTGGTGGATTGGGATTATTGGCAGCGCGCTGTACGGCTGGGTATTTTGGTCCGTACAGCTGTACGCCGACGTCACGCTGCAACTCTTCTTCATTGCGACCAGTATCACTGGCTGGCTACACTGGCTGAAAGGTCATCATGGCGATGTTCTGCCGATTCGCCGTACCCGCTCGGGACATTTTTTAATGCTGTTGGCCTGCGCCGTTCTGGTTGCGGGCGGTTACGGGTTTCTGCTGCATACCTTCACGAATGCGTGGGCGCCCTGGCTGGACTCGCTCATTCTCACCTTCAGCGTTCTGGCGCAATTTATGTTGATGGGGCGGCGTATTGAAAACTGGTACGTCTGGCTGGCGGTCAATACGCTGGCGGTGCCCTTGTACGCAGCGCGTGGGCTTAACCTAACCGCAGGCTTATATCTGGTGTTCTGGTTCAATGCCTGGCATGGTCTGTATCAGTGGCGAAAGGCGATCCGTACACCATGAAACCTTTCTCCAGCGGACTGGTGGTGGGCAAATTCGCCCCGTTGCATTCGGGTCATGAGCGACTCATTAACGCCGCGCTGGCGCAGTGTGACAAGGTCTTCATCATCAGCTACTCGGTGCCTGAAATGCCGGGCTGCGAGCCGGAAAAACGGCTGCGGTGGCTTCATCAGCGTTTTCCCCAATGCGACGCGCTGGTGCTCTCGCCGGAGGTTGTCTCCCGCCAGGGGCTGGATCCTGTTCCACATAATGATGCTGAGGCTGATGTTCATCGCCATTACGTTGCGACGCTCTGCCAGCAGGTTTTGCACTGTCAGCCGCAGGCCGTCTTTACCGCAGAAGCGTATGGCGACGGGTTTGCCGCCGTGCTGAGTCAGCGTTTCGGGCAGCAAGTGACGCATGTTCGTCTGCAGCGCCCTGTGGGGCCTGATGCCCCTTCCGGAACGCTGATCCGCTCTGATGTCCACCGTTACCGTACTCTGCTGGCGGCTGATGTTTATCGCAGCTTTGTTTTTCGTCTCTGCCTGCTGGGTGGGGAATCTACGGGCAAAAGTACGCTCTCAAAAGCGCTGGCGGCGGCGCTCAATACGGAGTTTATTGCAGAGTTTGGTCGTGAATATTGGGAAGAAAAGCGCGGGTTGCTGGAATATGAGGACTTACTGCATATCGCCCGTGAACAGGTTCGCCGGGAGGAGCTGGCGCGTCCGAACCGATATCTTGTCTGCGATACCTCGCCGTTAACCACGCTGTTTTATACGCTTGATCAGTTCGGCGTTGCGCCACAGGAACTGCACGACCTGGCGGAACGGGCGTATTCATTGGTGATCCTTTGCGGGGATGAATTTCCGTTTGTGCAGGATGGCACTCGCCAGGGTGTGAATTTTCGGACACGGCAGCAGGCGTGGTACGAAGCTGAGTTGTCGCGCAGAGGGATCCCCTTTTTACGTGTGCATGGCTCGCTGTCGGAACGTATCGCGCAGATCCGCCAGCGCCTGGCACTTCTTAGCTAAACATCCTCTCGATCTTCTCTCGCTTCCGGTCTATTGTGTCTTTACCCCCTGCCTGTAAACCTGGAGAACCTTCGCGTGTTTCAAAAAGTTGACGCCTACGCAGGCGACCCGATTCTTTCGCTCATGGAGCGCTTCAAAGAAGATGCGCGTCGCGACAAAGTGAACCTCAGTATCGGTCTGTACTACAACGAAGAAGGGATTATCCCGCAGCTGAAAGCGGTTGCTGAAGCGGAAGCCCGTCTCAATGCCCAGCCGCATGGCGCTTCGCTGTATCTGCCGATGGAAGGTCTGAATACCTACCGTCACACCATTGCCCCATTGTTGTTTGGCGCTGACCATCCTGTGCTTGCGCAGCAGCGTGTCGCGACCATTCAGACGCTGGGCGGGTCAGGCGCGCTGAAAGTGGGCGCTGATTTCCTGAAACGTTATTTTCCCGACTCTGCCGTATGGGTCAGCGATCCGACGTGGGAAAACCACATTGCGATTTTTGAAGGTGCCGGGTTCGAAGTAAGTAATTACCCCTGGTATGACAAGGCGACCAACGGCGTTCGTTTCAACGACCTGCTGGCGACGCTCGATACCTTACCGGCGCGCAGCATTGTATTGCTGCATCCATGCTGCCATAACCCAACCGGCGCAGATTTAACCCACACGCAGTGGGACGCGGTCATTGAGATACTGAAAGCCCGCGATCTGATCCCGTTCCTCGACATCGCCTATCAGGGCTTTGGCGCGGGCATGGACGATGATGCGTACGCCATTCGCGCGATCGCCAGCGCCGGGTTGCCTGCGCTGGTCAGTAACTCCTTCTCGAAGATTTTCTCTCTGTATGGCGAGCGTGTCGGCGGTCTTTCCGTGGTGTGTGAAGACGCAGACGCTGCAGCTCGCGTGTTGGGCCAGCTCAAAGCCACGGTACGTCGCAATTACTCCAGCCCACCGAATTTTGGTGCGCAGGTGGTTGCTGCCGTATTGGGTGATGAGGCGCTGAAAGCCAGCTGGCTGGCGGAAGTGGAAGCGATGCGAACCCGTATTCTGGCAATGCGTCAGGAGCTGGTGAAGGTTCTGAGTACCGAGATCCCGGGGCGTAACTTTGACTACCTGCTGCAACAGCGCGGTATGTTCAGCTATACCGGCCTCAGCGCGCTTCAGGTGGATCGCCTGCGTGATGAGTTTGGCGTTTACCTGATCGCCAGCGGACGCATGTGCGTTGCCGGTCTTAATGCCAATAACGTTCAGCGTGTCGCGAAGGCGTTTGCCGCAGTAATGTAATCTCCTACCTGTGAGGCTGGCGTCTGGTCAGCCTCTTTTTCTTCCGGTGTTTCTAACTCCAGCCACCCCTCGCATGACTGTTCCTGTTTCCACTCACTTTCTCACTCCCCTTTATTGTTAATGCATTGATTAATCATGTTTTTCTATGTTGGTACGAATACTGCAATACAACAGCAGTCTACGACCCTCAGGAGAACAACATGGAGAACATGACCTCACCCGGAACGCTGCTCAATGGAGACAATGCGACCTGGCTTGAAGAGTATTACCAGACCTGGTTGCACTCACCCGAACAGCTCCCGGAAGACTGGCGGCGTTTTTTTATTTCTCAGGAATTGTCTTCCACTGAAACCTGTTCAGCGGTAATGGCGTCTGGCCCGGCATTAAAAAAACAGGCTGCGGTAACGCAGTTGATTCATGCCTGGCGACATTTCGGACATCTCAGAGCGAAGCTGGATCCGCTGTCATTGGTGGAACTCCCCGACGTGCCGCAACTGACACCCGCATTTTGGGGCTTAACGGAGGACGATTTACGCCAGGAATTTAACGTCACCTTTGGCGAACACAGTACCCAGATGCCGCTTAAGCAGATTATCTCCATGCAGGAACAGGCATGGGCGGGAAGTCGCGCATATGAACTGGCACATCTGGATAACCGTGACGAAATCACCTGGCTGTTGGCGCGTATTGAGCGCAGCAATGCGCCGCAGGCGGATGCGCAAACCTGCCTGGAGCGATTCGATAATCTGGTGGCCGCAGAAACGCTTGAACGCTATCTGCATACCCGTTACGTCGGTCAAAAACGCTTCTCGCTGGAAGGCGGGGAAAGCGCAATCCCGGCGCTGATTACGCTGGCGAAACGTGTACGTGAGCAGGGCGTTGATGAGCTGGTTATCGGTATGGCGCATCGCGGGCGTCTGAACGTACTGATCAATTTACTGGGTAAAGATCCGGCGCAACTGTTTGCGGAATTCGAAGGAAAACAGACGATTGGCACCGGTTCTGGCGATGTGAAATACCATATGGGGTATTCCACCAATATGCAGACGCCGGCGGGATTGCTGCACATTGCATTGGCCTACAACCCGTCGCACCTGGAAATTGTTAACCCGGTGGTGCTTGGGCAGGTACGGGCGCGGCAGAATCGGCGTGGCGAAAATGGTCAGGATTGCGTCATGGGCGTATTGATTCATGGCGATTCCGCGCTCGGCGGGCTGGGCGTAAACCAGACCACTTTTAACCTGTCGCAAACCACAGGCTACGGTACCGGCGGCACCGTTCATCTGGTTGTCAACAATCAGGTCGGATTTACCACCGCCCGTTTACAGGACATGCGTTCCTCACGCTACTGTACGGATATCGCCAAAATGGTGGCGGCACCGGTGATCCACGTTAACAGCGATGATGTCGACGCCGTTTGTCAGGCGATTGAGCTGGCCTGTGACTGGCGAAATACCTTCCACCGCGACATCGTCATCGATCTGGTCTGTTTCCGTAAGCACGGTCATAACGAAAGTGATGAACCTCGTCTGACGCAACCGCAGATGTACCAGGCGGTAGACAGTCATCCGGGAACGCGAACCCGCTACGGTGAGATGCTTTCCCGCCGTGGTGTTCTGACACCCGCCCAGCAGGATGAAAAAGTCAGTGCCTATCGCGACTGGCTGGACGCCTGCCAGAAACGCGATCCGCTGCCGGTGCCGGATGCCACGCATCCGTTTAGCGCTAACTGGGAGGGTTTAAGCAACCCGCAGTGGAGCGCGCAGCCGGAAACCGCCCTGTCGGGAGAAGAGCTGGCCCGTTACGGCGACCTCCTCACCACACTTCCACACGACGTGGTCGCCCATCCCACCATCAAGCGCCAGCTTGCCCTGCGCAAAGAGATGACGGCAGGTACCCAACCGGTGGACTGGGGGATGGCAGAAACCCTGGCTTATGCCTCGCTGGTCGATCAGGGCATCGGCGTGCGGTTGTCCGGCGAAGATTCTGGACGCGGCACGTTCAGCCATCGCCATGCCGTGGTGCATGACCAGACGCAAGCGGGTCGCTACCTGCCGTTACAGCATATCCGCGAGGGGCAGGCACCTTTCGAGGTCTTTGACTCCGTATTGAACGAAGAGGCGCTGCTGGCCTGGGAATACGGTTACTCCACCTCTGCACCGCAGCAACTGGTGATTTGGGAAGCGCAGTTTGGCGATTTCGCCAATGGCGCACAGGTCGCCATCGACCAGTTTATCTGCTCAGGCGAAACCAAATGGGGACGCTATAGCGGGTTAACCATTCTGTTGCCACACGGCTACGACGGACAGGGGCCGGAGCACTCTTCGGGTCGTCCTGAGCGCTGGCTGCAACTCTGTGCAGAACAAAACATGCACGTAGTGATGCCAGGGGATTCAGCGCAAATGTTCCACCTGCTGCGCGGGCAAGCGTTACGCCCAATGCGCAAACCGCTGGTGGTATTTATGAGTAAGCGCTTACTTCGATTTAAAGGTGCGATGAGTGAGCTTTCCGCGTTGAGTTCAGGGAGTTTCCAACCGGTCATTACCGACACCTTCCCGCGCGATTCGTCGCAGGTTAAGCAGGTCATTCTGTGCAGTGGTCAGGTCTATTACGACGCTCTGGAAGCCCGCAAACAGCGCGGTCTTGATGAGTGCGTGGCAATCGTGCGCGTAGAACAGCTCTATCCGTTCCCAACCGACGAGCTTAACGCCGCGCTGGCGCAATGGCCGCAGTGTTCACGCTGGGTCTGGCTACAGGAAGAACCGGAGAATCAGGGCGCGTGGCGGCAAATTCACCATGAACTGACGGCGTTGGCACTGGATAAACCGTTCTGGCATTACGCGGGGCGTCCGGCCGCCGCTGCACCGGCAACGGGTTATGGCCGCGTTCATAAACAACAAATTGACGATTTTCTTGCGGATGCGTTTGCGCACATCCAGCCATAAAAAAATAACAAGGAAAATATCTGATGATTGAAATTACTGTCCCTCAATTACCGGAGTCTGTGTCGGAAGGCACGTTGACGACGTGGTGTAAAAAAGAAGGCGATTTCGTGCGCCGTGATGAAGTCGTCGCAGAGCTGGAAACGGACAAAGTGATCCTCGAAATCCCTGCGCCGCAGGATGGCGTATTAACGCGCATTCTGGTCGAGGAAGGCAATGAGGTGGGCTCTTCTCAACTGTTGGCTTATCTGGAGCCGCAGGCCGCTGCTGCTGAAGTGGTCATCGCAGAGGTGGAACCGACCGCCATGCCGGCTGCGCGTCTTGAAGCCCAGCGCAGCAATGTGGATCTTGCACAGGTTGCCGGGAGCGGACGTCAGGGCCGCATCCTGAAAGAAGATGTGCTGCAGCATGCGCAGTCTGCCGCTCCAGCACCGGCGCCAGCGCCTGCACCGACGATGGCACCGGATACCCCGCGTCCTGTCGCTCCCGCCGGTTCTCGCGAGGAACGTCGCGAACCCATGTCACGTTTGCGCGCACGTATTGCCGAACGTTTGCTGGCCTCGCAACGGGATAACGCCATTCTGACCACGTTCAACGAAGTGAATATGCAGAACGTGATGGATTTGCGCGCCCGCTGGAAAGACCGCTTTGCCGAAAAACACGGCGTGAAGTTGGGCTTTATGTCGTTCTTCGTGAAAGCCGTCACCCGTGCCCTTGAGCGTTTTCCAATCGTCAATGCCAGCGTTGAGGGCAATGACATTGTCTGGCGCGACTACTGCGACATCGGGATTGCGGTCAGCAGCAACCGTGGGCTGGTGGTGCCGGTGCTGCGCAATGCGCAAACCCTTTCTCTTGTCGATATCGAACGGCAAATCGCCGATTACGCCGCGCTGGCGCGTGCAGGAAAACTGCCGCTGGAAGCGTTGCAGGGCGGCTCGTTCTCCATCACTAACGGCGGCACGTTTGGCTCCATGATGTCCACGCCGATTATCAACCCGCCGCAATCGGCCATTCTCGGGATGCACGCCATTACCCCGCGTCCGGTTGCCGAAAACGGTCAGGTCGTGATTCGCCCGATGATGTACCTCGCCCTCAGCTATGACCATCGCATTATCGATGGACAAGAAGCGGTGCAAACGCTGGTGGCGATCCGTGAACTGCTGGAAGCGCCAGAACAACTGTTGCTGGATCTGTAAGGAGAAGAGTGATGAGTGCATTTTTTGACGTCGCGGTCATCGGTGGCGGTCCCGGTGGATATGTAGCGGCGCTCCGGGCGGCGCAGCGCGGGCTGAATGTGGTGTGTATTGATGATGGGGTCAACGCGCAAGGCGAACCGTCGCCGGGCGGCACCTGCCTGAACGTCGGCTGTATACCGTCAAAATCGCTGCTGCAATCGTCCGAACTGTTTGCCCAGATCCAGCATGAAGCGGCGATTCACGGCGTTAAGGTCAAGGAGGTGTCGTTTGACGTTCCTTCGATGATCCAGCGTAAAGACGCCATCGTGCGTCGCCTGACACAGGGGATACGCCTGCTGTTTGAAAAAAATAAGGTGACGCATATTTCTGGCCAGGCAACGCTGCGGGAACAGCATGAGGGGCTCTGGCAGGTGCAGGTCAACGAGCAGACGGTGAGCGCCAAAAATGTGGTGATTGCGACTGGCTCACAGCCGCGCCAGCTTGCGGACGTGGCGACGGACAACACGCACATTCTGGATAATCGCGGCGCGCTGTCATTAACCGAATGCCCGGCGCGTCTGGGGGTGATTGGCGCGGGGGTGATCGGCCTGGAGCTTGGTTCTGTCTGGAATCGCGTGGGCGCACAGGTCACGCTGCTGGAAATGGCGGAAACCTTCCTGCCCGCACTGGAGCCGAGAATGGCGAACGAAGTGCGTAAAGCGATGGTTGCCAGCGGTCTGGAGATGCAGTTCGGGGTCAGCATTGATGTGGTCGAACGCCAGGGTGACGAGGTCGTTATTCGCTGGCAGCAGGGCGGAAAAGTACAGGAAACGCGCGTCGACAAGCTGATTGTCGCCATTGGCCGTGAGCCACGTTTGTCCGGGATTGATCTGGCGGCGCTGGGGCTGGCATCGAATGGGCGTGGCGGCATTGAGGTTGATGCGCTGTGCCGCACGGGAAAACCCGGTCTGTGGGCGATTGGCGATGTCGTACGTGGGCCGATGCTGGCACATAAAGCGATGGAGGAAGGTCTGAATGTCGCCGATCAAATTGCGGGACTGCCCGTCGAGCCGGTCAACTTCTCGCTGATCCCTTCTGTGATTTACACCCAGCCGGAAGTGGCGTGGGTGGGTGAAAGCGAATCGACGCTGAAAGCCTCCGGTATCGACTTCACCAAAGGTCATTCACTGTTTGCGGGCAACGGTCGCGCGCTGGCGCTGGGGCAGGATGGCGGGCGCTGTACGCTCTACGCCGACAAACGCACCGATCGCGTACTGGGCGGGGCGATTGTCGGCCCGCAGGCTTCTGAACTGATTAACGAAATTGGGTTGGCGATGACGTTTAGCGCCTCGGGCGAAGATATCGCCTGCGCGGTACATGCGCATCCCACGTTGAGTGAAGTCATACACGAAGCGGCAATGGCGCTGAATAAACAGGCGCTCCACGGATAACGTTCAATACCACCGAGAGACATTATGAATTTACATGAGTATCAGGCCAAATCCTTGCTGGCCGGCATGGGAATGCCATGCCCGAAAGAAATTGCGATTCAACATATTACGGAGTTACCAGAGGCGTGGAGCCGCATCGCCAGCGAAAGCAAAGGCGCCGTGCTGAAAGCGCAGGTACATGCCGGGGGACGAGGTAAAGCGGGCGGCGTGAAGGTGCTGACGCAGTTCCAGCAGGCTGAAGCTTTTGCTGAGCAAATGCTCGGCTCGCAGCTGGTGACTTATCAAACTGGGCCAGAAGGCCAGTATGTCAGCAGCATTCTGGTGTGTGAAAACATCTACCCGGTACGCCAGGAACTGTACTTTGGCATGGTGGTGGATCGTGAAAGTCAGTGTGTGACGTTTATTGTCAGTCCGGAAGGTGGGGTCGAGATTGAAAAAGTCGCTCATGAGACGCCTGAGAAAATCGGCAGCGTCAGCGTGGATCCGCTGACGGGCATTCAACCCTGCCATATTCGGGAGATGTTCACGGTTTTGAACCTTGAAAATTCGCTGTTCCCGGCGTTCAGTCGTTTAGCGAATCAGGCATGGAAGGCCTTTAACGAACTGGATTTTGCCCTGCTGGAAATTAACCCACTGGTGCTGCGTGAAGACGGTGGATTTATGTGCGCTGACGCGAAAGTGTCGTTAGATGACAACGCACTGTATCGCCACCCGGAATTGCAGGCGATGCGCGATGAAACGCAGGAAGATCCTCGCGAAAGCCAGGCGGCAAAACTCGATCTCAACTACGTCTCGCTGGACGGCAATATCGGCTGCATGGTCAATGGCGCTGGGCTTGCGATGGCGACCATGGACATCATCAAACTCTATGGCGAGCAACCGGCTAACTTCCTCGATGTGGGCGGCGGTGCGACGCAGGAACGCGTCAGCGAAGCGTTCAGGCTAATTGTCTCTGACGACAAAGTGCAGGCCATTCTGGTCAACATTTTCGGTGGGATTGTGCGTTGCGACATGATCGCCCGCGCCATCATTCACTCCCTGCGGGAAACGGAAATTACCTTACCGGTCGTTGTACGTCTGTCTGGCAATAATGCGGCTGAAGGGCAACGTTTGCTGGCGGAAAGCGGCCTCGCGGTGGAAGCCGTTGGCTCTCTGGATGATGCCGCTAAGCGCATTATCGCATTACTGAATTAACTGGAGGTTAGCGTGAGCGTTTTGATTGATAAGCATACCCGGGTTCTGGTGCAGGGCATTACCGGTAAAAATGGGACGTTTCATACCGAGCAGGCGATCGCGTATGGCACAAACATCGTCGGCGGCATCACGCCAGGGAAAGGCGGGCAACTGCATCTGGATCGCCCCGTTTTCAATTCGATGAAAGAGGCGATGAAACAGACAGAAGCGGATGCCAGCGTGATTTATGTGCCTGCGCCGTTTGTGCTGGATTCGGTTGTTGAGGCCGTTGAGGCTGGCGTTAAATTGATTGTGGTGATCACCGAAGGCGTTCCAACGCTGGATATGGTGAAAGTACGCCGCCTGCTGGATTGTCATCCGGATGTCCGTTTAATCGGCCCGAACTGCCCGGGCATTATTACGCCAGGGGCGTGTAAGATCGGTATTATGCCTGGCGATATTCATCGCCCAGGACGCATCGGCATTATTTCCCGCTCAGGGACATTAACCTATGAAGCCGTTGCACAGACCACGGCGCTGGGGTTAGGCCAGTCGACCTGTATTGGTATTGGCGGCGATCCGGTTCCCGGAACGAACTTTATTGATGCGCTACGTTTATTTGCTGATGATCCGCAAACCGATGCGGTCATTATGATTGGCGAAATTGGCGGGAATGCAGAAGAACGTGCCGCAGAGTTTATTCGTCACGAAATGAACAAACCGGTCATTGGCTATATTGCGGGTGTTACTGCACCGAAAGGAAAACGTATGGGACACGCCGGAGCCATTATTTCTGGCGGTAGCGGCAGTGCCGAAGATAAATTCCGTGCCTTTGATCAGGCGGGTATGGCCTGGACAAGAAACCCAGCATTAATCGGCGAGACATTATGGAATGCCATTAAGTAATTAACGGCAATGTAACAGGGGGCGATAAGCCCCCTTTTTTATGTGTGCGGTTTTATATTCACCTTTTTTACCTGTGCGGAAATTCACGCATTTTATCGAGAGTGATTTTTATCAAATACCTTGAATAACAGTGTCTTAGTGTATTTTAAAAAGATGGCATAACACCTGCATTAGAGAAACAGGTCTTTTATCTTTCACGTTGAGGTGATTATGTCATCAGTCCCTAATAATGTTGCGCAAAAGCGTAGCATCATTCCTAACCCCGGTTTATTGCTCGCCATTATTGCCGGTCTTATTATTATGTTCCTGCCGCTAGGTGACTCATTACCGGTCGCCGGGCAACATATGATTGCGATTTTAGTTTTTGCAATCATTGTCTGGATAAGCGAAGCGATGGATTATACCGCCAGCGCGATTGTCATTTCGGCGTTGATTATTTTTATGGTTGGCTTTGCGCCGGATATGAACCATCCGGACACTATTCTGGGAACAGAGAAAGCCCTGAAAATGACGCTCTCAGGGTTTTCTAACTCTGCGCTCGCCCTGGTCGCGGCGGCGATGTTTATTGCGGCGGCAATGACGATAACCGGTCTGGATAAGCGGATCGCGTTATTTACCATGTCAAAAATAGGCGCCAGTAGCCGGAGCATTATTATTGGCGCGATTGTCGTGACCATCGTATTGAGCCTGGTGGTTCCCAGCGCCACGGCCCGTACTGCCTGCGTAGTGCCGATTATGATGGGGGTTATTGCGGCATTTAAGGTCGATAAACACTCCCGCCTTGCGGCATCCATGATGATTGTTATCGCTCAGGCAACCAGTATCTGGAACGTGGGTATCCAGACTTCCGCCGCGCAGAACCTGCTTTCCATCGGCTTTATCAATAAAACCTTTGGTGCTGGCCATTCGATCAGCTGGCTCGACTGGCTGTTAGCGGGCGCCCCCTGGAGCCTGGCGATGTCAGTGATCCTCTACTTCCTGGCCCGAAAACTGCTGCCGCCGGAAACGGAAGCGGTTGAAGGAGGCAGCGATGCGATTAAAAAAGCGCTGGTGGAATTGGGGCCAACAACGGGAAAAGAAAAACGCCTGATTGCTATCTCATTGTTGTTGCTGGTGTTCTGGTCTACTGGCGGAAAACTGCACAGTATCGACACGACCTCCGTGACGCTGGCAGGGCTGGCGGTCATGCTGATGCCGGGCATTGGTGTGATGCAGTGGAAAGAAGTTGAGAAGCGCGTGCAGTGGGGGACGTTGCTGATGTTTGGTATCGGGATTAGCCTCGGTTCTACGCTGCTTGATACCCAGGCGGCATCCTGGATGGCGAATTACGTCGTGCAAGGTTTTGGTCTGGATGCGTTACCTCCGCTGGCGATCTTCGCCATTCTCGCCGCGTTCCTGATTGTCATCCACCTTGGATTCGCCAGCGCCACTGCGTTAACCGCCGCGCTGTTGCCGATTCTGATCAGCCTGTTGAGCAGTCTGCCGCCGGAACTGGGCGTTAACCCTATTGGTATGACCATTCTGCTGGCCTTTAGCGTGAGTTTTGGTTTCATTTTGCCGATTAATGCGCCGCAAAACATGGTGTGTCTGGGGACCGATACCTTCTCGCCGCGCCAGTTCACCCGCGTGGGGATTTGGCTCTCGGTGATTGGCTATTTGCTACTGCTGTTTTTTGCCGCCACCTGGTGGAAATTTCTGGGTCTGATGTAAGGAGATACGCCATGTCACTGCAAATTGCACTGGAAAAAGTCCGTTGGTTAACGGCTGGATTACTTGAGTTGAACGGCTGCGATGCGGATATCGCCCAGGATGTCGCTGAACACATGATTGAGGCTGAACGTTATGGTTTTCCCAGCCACGGCGTCACGCTATTACCTAAATATCTTGAGAACATCGCCAGAGGCGACGTGACACCCAACGCCCGGCCAGAAGCGCTGGTCAGCGAAGGCCATCTGCTGCGTTACCATGCCCATAATGGTTTTGGCCAGCACGCGGCAAAAGTGGCGATGAATGCGGCCATTGAGCGAGCAAAAGAGCATGGATTTTGTCTGCTCACTTTGTGCCACGCGCACCATTTAGGGCGTATGGGACACTTCGGCCAGATGGCGAGCGATAAAGGGCTGGCGATGCTGGCGATGAGCAATGTCACCGGAAGACCGGCGCTGGTCGCTCCCTGGGGGGGAGCGCAGGCCCGCATGACGACCAATCCGTTCTGTTTTGCCTGGCCGTTTAACGACGGCAGGCCGCCGATGCTGGTTGATTTTGCGACCAGCAGCATGGCGTTGAACAAAGCGCGGGTGATGTCTGTTGAGGGCAAACAGGCAGCACCGGGGCAGGTGATTGATGCGCAAGGCAATCCCAGCACCGATCCGGGGGTGCTGTTTACCTCGCCATCGGGGGCGCTGCTGCCGTTTGGCGAACATAAAGGCTTTGGTCTGGCGTTGATGATTGAAATGATGGCGGGGATCTTGTCCGGTGGGGATACGATCGCAGAAGATCATCAGGCCGATGGATCCGCGCATAACCACCTGTTTGCCCTGGTCATTGATCCCGCAAAATTCAGCGATCAGGCAGAGGCGAAGGGGCAGTTTTTTGCCGACTACCTGCTGGCGACCCGGCCGCAGCCGGGGGGCAGGCCGGTCATTTACCCTGGGATGCCGGAGGCCGAAACGCGGGAACGCAACAGCAAAACGATTGCGATCCCGGCCGCGTTCTGGTCATGGGTCGTGGAACACTACGCCCGTAAAGGGATTGATTTGGGTCTGCATCCCCAGACGCCTGCGCTAGCTGGTTGAATCTAACCGGTAGAGCTGGGGCTGAATCTGGTGCTTATTCAGTTTGTCATATAACGTCTTGCGCGGCAGTTGCAGTAGCCGCGCAGTCAAACTGACCTGGCCTTCTGTTTGTCGCAGCATATCTTCAATGAGCTTTTTCTCGAACGCATCAATACAGGCGGTCAGACCTCGTTCTTCTTGCTGGGTCATCGGCACTGACTGGTGCTGGGTCAATAATCCTAATACAAAGCGCTCGGCATTGTGTTTAAGTTCCCGCACATTGCCTGGCCAACTTTGTGATTGCAGCCAGGCAAGCAGCATCGGTGAAATATCGGGCAGGGGGCGATTGTATTTTTGCGCAGCCTGACTGGCGAACCAGTAAAATAACTCTGGAATATCTTCCCGTCGCTGGCGCAGAGGGGGAATACTCAGGCTCACCACATTCAGACGGTAATAAAGGTCAGCGCGAAAATTATTTTCTTCACTCTGGCGTAGCAGATCTTCTTTTGTCGCGGCGATAACGCGGCAGTTCACCGGAATTAATTGGTTGGCGCCGAGTCGCTCAATGGTTCGTTCTTGCAGTACACGTAATAGTTTCACCTGCATACCCGGTGGCATGCCTTCAATTTCATCCAGAAAGAGTGTACCGCCGTTAGCGTGTTCTATTTTCCCAATCCGTTTTTTCAGCGCGCCGGTAAACGCGCCGGGTTCATGACCGAAAATTTCACTCTCGAAGAGGGTTTCAGGTAATCCTGCACAGTTTAATGCGACAAACTGACCTTTATGGCGGGTGCTCCAGTGGTGCAACATGCGGGCGACAACTTCTTTGCCACAGCCGGTTTCGCCGTAAATAAGCACATCGGCATCTGTATCAGCGACATTCATGATCATTTTTCGCAATTGCTGCATTTGCGGGCTACGACCAATCAGAATCGGACCGTTTTCTTGTTGCAAACGGGTGAGTAATTGCTTGTTTTCTAATACCAGTCGGCGTTTTTCCACCGCACTGGCAATAATGCTGAGCAATTTATCGGAGCTACAGGGTTTTTCAATAAAATCGCAGGCGCCATTGCGCATGGCTTCAACGGCCATTTCAACATCGCCATGACCCGTGATTAAAATGACGGGGATTTTGGCATCGATTTCAATAATACGGTTTAATAACTCTAAACCGGATATCCCGGGAAGTCTGACATCAGTGAGTACAATAATATTCGTTTGACTCTCAATCACCGGTAAACTCTGCTCAGCATTAGAACAAGATATCACTCGATAACCTGCGAGGGTCAGCGTTTGCTCGCAGGCAAAGCGCACATCATCGCTGTCCTCAATATAAATAATGGTAATATCGCTTGCATTATTTACCATTGTCTTCTCTCCATTCTGGCCATGATAAAGTAATCATCGCACCACCTTCCGGATGATTACTGGCGTGGATTGTTCCATTTGAGTTTCTGACTATTTCGCTGACAATAGCGAGACCGAGCCCAATACCTCGACGTTTGGTGGTGAAAAACGCTTCAAATATTCGCTCAATAATTTGGGGTGAAAATCCGCAGCCATTATCTTTCAGTGTGATGATAACTTTATGATCTTCCTTATAAATTGATATATCCAGACGTTTACGTTGCTGATCTTCCATTGCGTCCAGGGCATTGGTTATCAAATTACTAAAGATCTGCTCAAGACCTAATTCATCACAACCGACGAAGAGAGGACTGGACGGTGCTTTAATCCGGCGTTCAAGATTATTTTTTTCCATGCTGTGATTCAGCAGCGCGACCGCGCTGTACATCACTTTAATCACATCTGCAGAACCTTTTGGCACCCGATGGCGGGAGGCGAAGGTTTTTAGTTCCGAGATTAACTGAGTCATTCGTTCGACAACGGAAATGATGTATTTGAGATTCTGGTCTGTCTGTGAATACATCTTTTTCGCCAGCATTGTGCGGGCGTTGTCCGTCAGGGCATGGATCGCGGCCAACGGCTGGTTTTGCTCATGGGCGATTTCTGTTGCCATCTGTCCTAAGGCGGCAAGCTTGTTGGATTCTGCTAGTTCGCTGCGTGTCAGTTGAATAATGTGCTCTGCCTGGCTGCGTTCTTTCATCTCCTGAAGCAGTTTTTGGTTCATGGACTCAAGGGCATAAGTACGTTCTTTAACCTGCATCTCAAGCGTTTCATTTGCCTGTGTTAATAACTGTTGAGCATGCGAACGCATACGCCAGTATTTGATGATAACCAGTACCAGTAAATACAAAATGAGGGTGATTACCAGTGAAATTGCCCATGTCCAGTAGAAATTATCTAATGGCACAATGATGGTCATTTTCCAGTTAAATTCTGGAATGGAAATTTGCTGAGTGTAAAAACGCGGTAATAAACAAAATTGATTTGCTTTCTCTTTTAAGAAAATAAATTCATTAAATGTGAAACATGGATAATAATCGGCAGGTAAAATATTGCTTAAACTATATTGGCGAGTTAATTGTAATTTTTCTTTTATTTGAGAAGGTAATGGTTCTAAGGTTCTCATTCGCCATTGTGACTTTGAGCTTAAAAATATAATGCTGTGTTCATCACTCACAATGATATTTTCAGGGCCTTCTGCCCATACGTTTTCAATGTCATTAAGGCTGATTTTAACGACCACGACGCCGACGATTTTTCCCTCGCGCTTGATACCGGTAGACAGGAAGAATCCTGGGGTATTCGTTGTACTGCCGATACCGTAGAATCTGCCGTTCAGCCCCATCATCGCTTGTTTATAGTAGGGGCGATAGCTATAGTCCTGACCTACATAACTTCCGGGTTGCCTCCAGTTACTGGAAGCAATGGTTTTACCTTGCGCATTAAGAATAAATATCGCCGCTGTTTTTAATTGTGTGTTGAAGTATTCAACATGCTTATTAAGGCTCTCGGAAACATTATCATCGGGTTGGTCCATAGACTGTTTTATTATATTATCCATCGACAACATATAAGGTAAAATATAATATTGATCTATTGTTGAGTATAATGTTGACTTGTACATCTCTAAACGCATTTTATCAGTGCCGACTAAGGTCATAAAACGCATATGCAAAAATAAGACAGAGATAGTCAGCATTAATAACAGGAGAAAAATACTTGTGATGTGAAAGCGCCATCTATTTTTAATAATAAAAGAGCATGGTGTTCTCATTCAGTATCCACGGACGAGTAATGATAAATGCGACCAGTATATTCCTTACGCAGTGATGATGAGAAATGAAATAGTACCATTGTGTGAGTAAGTGAGCAGAATACATCGGGTACTGTGTGGTTTATCACACAGGTTGTTATATCGGAAAATATTACATTCAGTAACATAAATTAAGGAGCGGGTGTGATCATGCTCTTTTTCTATAACAAAACCGGAGATAATTCTTCCCTTAACCCCCCTCCGGGGTTATGGTCAGAGAGTTTTGTTGAGCGCAGGCTCAATTTTATAATCATAACTCGCTGACTATTTAGGGAAAAATATGCGCAAGATAACGCTGGCATTGAGCGCCGTTTGCTTATTGTTCACACTAAACGGTCCCGCCGAAGCTCTGGCCTCTTCTCCTTCTCCATTACACCCCGGAACCAATGTCGCTAAGCTCGCAGAGCAAGCCCCCATTCACTGGGTCTCTGTTGCACAAATTGAAAACAGTCTGGCAGGGCGCCCCCCGATGGCCGTCGGATTTGATATTGATGACACCGTGCTGTTTTCCAGCCCAGGTTTCTGGCGCGGCAAAAAAACCTGGTCTCCGGACAGTGAGGATTACCTGAAGAATCCGGCGTTCTGGGAGAAGATGAATAATGGCTGGGATGAGTTCAGCATTCCGAAAGAGGTTGCGCGTCAGCTCATTGACATGCACGTCCGCCGCGGCGACAGCATCTTCTTTGTTACCGGACGTAGCCAGACGAAAACTGAAACCGTCTCCAAAACGCTGGCTGATAACTTCCATATTCCGGCAACGGCGATGAACCCGGTGATTTTCGCGGGTGATAAAGCAGGCCAGAACACCAAAACACAGTGGTTGCAGAGTAAAAATATCCTGATGTTCTACGGCGATTCGGATAACGATATCACCGCCGCTCGTGATGTGGGGATTCGTGGTGTTCGTATTCTGCGTGCGTCTAACTCAACCTACAAACCGTTGCCGCAGGCAGGTGCGTTTGGTGAAGAAGTGATCGTCAACTCAGAATATTAAGACAGCGGGCGAACGTTGCGTTTGCCGGTTTGCTGTTTTTTTAAACAAAATTGAGCTGTTCACTTTTACCTTTCGCTGACTTGCTGCACACTGAATAAAAGATGTTCTCAGTGGGCGGCATGCGTGTAAGGGGAATAAAGATGACCAATTCGGAGTTACTGCAATATTGCATGGCAAAAACAGGCGCAGAGCAGAGCGTGCACAGCGACTGGAAGGCCACACAAATTAAAGTGGAAGATGTCCTCTTCGCGATGGTGAAAGAGGTGGAAGAACGTCCTGCAGTCTCTCTGAAAACCAGCCCTGAACTGGCAGAGTTGTTGCGCCAGCAACACAGCGACGTGCGTCCCAGTCGACATCTGAACAAAGCGCACTGGAGCACGGTATATCTGGATGGCTCTCTGCCGGATTCGCAGATCTATTACCTGGTTGACGCCTCTTATCAGCAGGCAGTGAACACCCTACCTGACGAGAAACGTAAACAGTTGATATAACACTGAACTTCGGGGCGATGAGTGCCGCTTCCTGACACACCAGGAAGCGGCATTGGTACCACTACAGCATCGGTTTGAGGAAACGGGCAGTGTGTGAGGCTTCGCACTCTGCAACGGTTTCTGGCGTACCGGAAACGAGGATTTCCCCGCCGCCGCTGCCGCCTTCCGGGCCTAAATCGACTATCCAGTCCGCCGTCTTGATCACGTCCAGATTGTGCTCAATCACCACAATGGTGTTGCCCTGATCGCGCAACTGATGCAGCACGTCCAGCAACTGCTGAATATCCGCAAAGTGCAGACCGGTTGTTGGCTCATCCAGAATATAGAGCGTCTGCCCGGTACCGCGTTTGGATAACTCGCGCGCCAGTTTCACGCGTTGCGCTTCACCACCGGAGAGCGTCGTTGCTGACTGACCGAGACGAATGTAGGTCAGACCGACATCCATCAGGGTTTGCAACTTACGCGCCAGCGCCGGAACGGCATCAAAAAACTCGCGTGCTTCTTCGATAGTCATATCCAGCACTTCGTGGATGGTCTTGCCTTTGTACTTAATCTCCAGCGTTTCGCGGTTGTAGCGTTTGCCTTTGCACTGATCGCACGGCACATAGATATCCGGTAGGAAGTGCATTTCGACTTTGATCACGCCATCGCCCTGACAGGCTTCGCAGCGCCCGCCACGCACGTTAAAGCTAAAGCGCCCCGGCGTATAACCGCGCGAGCGTGATTCCGGTACACCGGCAAACAGTTCACGTACGGGGGTAAATACGCCGGTATAGGTCGCCGGGTTGGAGCGCGGTGTACGGCCAATCGGACTTTGGTCGATGTCGATGACCTTATCAAAATGTTCAAGACCCTGAATATCACGATACGGCGCGGGTTCAGCAAGCGTTGCGCCATTCAACTGCGTTTGCGCAATCGGGAACAACGTGTCGTTAATCAAGGTGGATTTACCGGAACCGGAAACGCCGGTAATGCAGGTAAACAGGCCCACGGGCAGCGTCAGCGTCACGTCTTTCAGGTTGTTGCCTCGCGCGCCTGTCAGTCGCAGCACTTTCTCCGGATCCGCTGCAACGCGTTGTTTGGGCACTTCAATCTTGCGTTTGCCGCTCATGTACTGGCCGGTGAGGGATTCAGGAACCGCCATGATATCGTCGAGTGTGCCTTCTGCGACCACCTGACCACCATGAACGCCAGCGCCAGGACCGATATCGATCACATGGTCAGCGGCGCGAATCGCATCTTCGTCGTGTTCTACGACGATAACGGTGTTACCAAGATTACGCAGATGGACAAGCGTTCCCAGCAGACGTTCATTGTCACGCTGATGCAAACCAATCGACGGCTCATCCAGCACGTACATCACGCCGACTAACCCCGCGCCAATCTGGCTGGCCAAACGGATACGCTGCGCTTCGCCGCCGGAGAGCGTCTCCGCAGAACGGGAAAGCGTCAGGTAATTCAGGCCGACGTTGACGAGGAACTTGAGACGATCGCCGATCTCTTTAAGGATTTTCTCTGCGATTTTCGCACGCTGACCGGCGAGTTTGAGGTTGTTGAAGAAATCCATCGCATGGCCGATGCTCATGTCGGAAATCGCAGGTAGCGGCGTATTTTCAACAAACACATGGCGTGCTTCACGACGCAGGCGCGTACCTTCACAACTGGTGCACGGGCGATTGCTGATGAACTTCGCCAGCTCTTCGCGTACCGCACTGGATTCCGTCTCTTTATAACGTCGTTCCATATTGTGCAGCACGCCTTCGAACGGATGGCGACGTACTGAGGTATCACCGCGATCGTTCATGTACTTAAATTCAATGTTCTCTTTACCCGAACCGTACAGCACGACTTTGTGAACATTCGCGCTCAGGCTGGCCCACGGCGCATCCACGTCGAACTTGTAGTGCTCAGCCAGCGACTTCAGCATCTGGAAGTAATAGAAGTTACGACGGTCCCAACCGCGGATAGCACCGCCCGCGAGCGACAGCTCGGGATTCTGGATCACCCGGTCGGGATCGAAATACTGTTGTACGCCAAGGCCGTCGCAGGTCGGGCAGGCACCCGCCGGGTTGTTGAATGAAAACAACCGGGGTTCCAGTTCACGCATACTGTAGCCGCAAATCGGACAGGCAAAGTTGGCGGAGAAGAGCAACTCTTCTGCTTTTGGGTCGTCCATGTCGGCCACCACCGCCGTACCGCCGGAAAGATCCAGCGCCGTTTCAAAGGATTCGGCCAGACGTTGGGACAGATCGTCACGGACTTTGAAGCGGTCGATCACTACCTCAATGGTGTGTTTCTTTTGCAGTTCCAGTTTCGGCGGATCGGAGAGATCGCACACCTCACCGTCAATACGGGCGCGGATGTAGCCCTGGCTCGCCAGATTTTCCAGCGTTTTGGTGTGTTCACCTTTACGCTCTTTGATCACCGGCGCCAGCAGCATCAGGCGCTTTCCCTCTGGCTGCGACAGCACGTTATCCACCATCTGGCTGACGGTCTGGGCAGCCAGCGGAACATCGTGGTCCGGGCAGCGGGGTTCACCAACGCGGGCGAACAACAGACGCAGGTAGTCGTGGATTTCGGTAATTGTCCCTACCGTGGAGCGCGGGTTGTGGGACGTCGATTTCTGTTCAATTGAGATGGCGGGCGACAGCCCCTCAATATGGTCGACGTCCGGCTTTTCCATTAGCGACAGAAACTGACGCGCATACGCGGAAAGGGATTCAACGTAACGACGCTGCCCCTCGGCATACAAGGTGTCGAAAGCGAGCGAGGATTTGCCAGAACCCGAAAGCCCGGTCACGACAATTAATTTGTCGCGGGGGATGACGAGGTTGATGTTTTTGAGATTATGGGTGCGGGCGCCCCGAACTTCGATCTTATCCATTCACCTTTCCCGGATTAAACGCTTTTTGCCCGGTCGCATGGAGCCACCGGTGACTACAAACGGTTAATTATGACACAATAAAACCTGAATGGATATCCAGTATTGGAATGCAAAACGCAGGTGCCTGTGCAACAATGTCCGGCTGAGGTTGTTGACTGGAATCGACCTCGCAACGTAGTAAAAGCGCTATTGGAAATGCTACAATCCCGCGCTTACACTTATTAAGAAACGTTTTTCAGGAGACACGATCATGGCCAGCAGAGGCGTAAACAAGGTGATTCTCGTCGGTAATCTGGGCCAGGACCCGGAAGTACGCTATATGCCGAATGGTGGCGCAGTTGCCAACATTACGCTGGCTACTTCCGAATCCTGGCGTGATAAAGCGACCGGTGAGATGAAAGAGCAGACCGAATGGCACCGTGTTGTGCTGTTTGGCAAACTGGCGGAAGTGGCCAGCGAATACCTGCGTAAAGGTTCTCAGGTCTATATTGAAGGTCAGCTGCGCACCCGTAAATGGACCGATCAGTCCGGCGTAGAAAAATACACGACGGAAGTGGTGGTTAACGTGGGCGGCACCATGCAGATGCTGGGTGGCCGTCAGGGCGGCGGTGCTCCGGCAGGCGGTAGTGCAGGTGGTCAGCAGCAGGGTGGTTGGGGTCAGCCTCAGCAGCCTCAGGGCGGCAATCAGTTCAGCGGCGGCGCGCAGTCTCGTCCGCAGCAGTCTGCACCAGCGCCGTCTAACGAACCGCCGATGGATTTCGATGACGACATCCCGTTCTGATAATGATGGGTTAATACGGTAACGTGTTTTCTGCAACCCCCTGTCTCGACAGGGGGTTTTTTATTGCCTAATAAAAAGCCTCCACGGAGGAGGCTCTTCTCAATATCAGACTAACACCATCGGCCACTCGGGTGGCGTATGGCTCATCACCTCCACCATCACCGATTCGATATTGCTCCAGATGGTCGAGATATCCACCAGAGTAATACCGAGCAGACCGGTTGCAAACCAACAGGCGGAGACCACGCCAAGAGCGCTACTGATGACTGACAGCCCAATCGCGTCTGATTTACGAAACTGAATATTCAGCGTGCTGGCTAAAAACATGAGCACGGCGCTCAGCAATTGCCAGCGGAGAAGAACCACGCCAGTGGTGATGGTTGCCATGAAACAAATCCTCTGAGAGTAGCTGCTGCCCTGGACAGCACGGTGCTGTTCACGGGAGACGTGGCGCACTCTGGTTATCGGCGGGCTTTGAGAACAAGACTTAATGAAACGTTGTTTTTGTTTCATTTGTTTTGTGAACTATATCACATTGAGTGATTTATTCGCCAGCGTGGGACGCCCTTTTTTGCCTGTTTTATAACCACGATAAATATGTGGTAAACAAGGATGGGAGAGGATTTCTGGTGGTCATGTTTCAGGTTGCATGCGCTGTTATTCAAATTATTTAGCGCCAGGCGTTGGATAATAAAGATGTATCTTTATTACCCTTTTATATTTTCAGTAAAATTAACCATTCAGAAAAATTAACGAAATTTTTTAAAAATACGCATGTCATTCATTTAAGAAAAATCCGAATCCTTGTCGGGCCGCGTATTCCTTAATAAAAATAAGCGTAACTTCAAGTTTGCCTTACGGGAAAATATTATCATCATCCGTCAATATCAGACTTTTACTAAGAAAAGTCTGTTGCTAATGTTGATAGATTCATGCAATTTAATCACCTGTTTGTTATAGACTCGACGTGCTTCAAGTTGCATGTGCTACGGCTGCATTCGTTCACCCCGGTCATTGCGTTTTGTTAGTGCCTGGGTTCGCTTTTACGTGCCGTGTCACTACGCCTGGTCCTGCAACTCGAATTATTGAGCCAGAACATCCAGCCTTGATGATGACAGGCACATATACTGCAGGGAAATAGGGCTGAAATGAATCGTAGTGCGCGCAGCAAGATGCTGAAGTTCCTCGGAACAATCATGGTGGCATTGCTCCCCGTGATGCTGGCGCTATGGTTCGCTCAGGGACGCGCGGTATCAGAAACGCATAACCAACTTCACTCTTTTGCACAACTGGCGTTAGATAAAACAGAGCTGGTTATCTTACAGGCTGATTTAGCGCGTGATGCAGCAGAACAGTATCATGGCAAAGCGTGCACTTCTGCGCATCAGCAACGCATGCTGAATATTATTCGTGGTCGCTTGTATATTAGCGAGCTAATTTATGCCCAGGGCGATCATTTCTTGTGTTCGACCGTTATGGCACCCGCCAGTCCTTATATTATTCCCTCCGCCAATTATCAACGAAAACCTGATACCGCTATTTATTACTATCGCGACACCCCTTTTTTTGCAGGCTATAAAATGACGTATATGCAAAGGGGAAACTATGTGGCGGTGATAAATCCGTTATCTTACAGCGAAGTGATGTCTGATGATCAGTCCCTGGCCTGGGGAGTGTACGATACGGTCACCGAATCATTTTTCTCTGTCAGCGAGTGGGCCAATGTTGAACAATTACTCCCGCTGATACGCCGTGATAAATTAGTTTTTCAGGAAGACAATCGTTTCTACACTATTGTGCATTCCGAAAAACGCCCGATTGCGGTGATTGTTTCGTCTTCAAGCGATCGTTTTTACCAGAATCTGTATCACCAGGCCACGCTGACACTGCCGTTAGGCATTATCTGTAGCAGTATTTTGCTGCTGATGGGGTGGCGTACCCGCCGGGAATATCACTCTCCCCGCCGTTTGCTGCAGCGTGCGATTGATAAACGTCAACTCTGTGTTCATTACCAGCCGATCATTGATGTCAAAAATGAAAAATGCGTCGGTGCGGAGGCACTGTTACGCTGGCCGGGATGTGAAGGGCAGGTCATGAGCCCCACGGAGTTTATCCAACTGGCAGAAAAAGAGGGCATGATTGAACAGCTTACGGATTATGTCGTCGAAGGGGTGTTCAATGATTTGGGCCATTTCCTGGCGCGGCATCCCCATCTGTATATTTCGATCAACCTCTCGGCTTCTGACTTTCACTCCTCGCGCCTGATTGCGTTAATCGCTGAGAAAGCACGCCAGCATTCGGTGCTTGCGCAACAAATTAAAGTGGAAGTGACGGAGCGCGGATTTATTGATGTGCCCAAAATGACGCCGGTGATTCAGGCGTTTCGTCAGGCAGGCTATGAAGTTGCCATTGATGATTTCGGCACAGGGTATTCGAACCTGCACAATCTGTATTCGTTGAATGTCGACATTCTGAAGATTGACAAATCGTTTGTCGATACGTTGACCACCAACAGTACCAGCCATCTTATCGCGGAACATATTATTGAAATGGCGCAAAGCCTGCGTCTGAAGACCATTGCGGAAGGGGTGGAAACACCAGAGCAGGTCACCTGGTTGCTTAAGCGCGGCGTCCATTACTGTCAGGGATGGCACTTTGCGAAAGCGCTACCGCCGCAAGAGTTCATGCAATGGTTACAACGACCGCTCGTGAGCATGATGCAGCACGAGCAGTAATATTACAGGCTATGGCGATAGTCGCTGGGGGTGCGATCAAACTCGCGGCGGAAGACACGCGAAAAGGTTTGTTGCGACACATATCCCAGATCCATCGCAATATCAAAAATGGGGCGTTCGGTCGTTCGTAGTTCAACGGCGGCCAGCAGGAGCCGACGCTGGCGAATATAGTCGCCTAACGTCTGGCGCATCACCGTTCGGAACATTCGCTGCAAGTACCACTTCGAATAACCTGATTTTTTTGCGACCACATCAATGTTCAGCGGTTGGTCGATATGTTCATCAATCCATTCAATAAGGGTTTGAATAATCTGCTGATGGGACATATTGCTGCCTCTTTCTCAGTGTTCAATTCGTCGTTTTGTCTGCGGGCGAGTATAATTCCTCAAGTTAACTTGAGGTAAAGCGATTTATGGAAAAGAAATTACCCCGCATTAAAGCCCTTTTGACGCCGGGCGAGGTGGCAAAGCGTAGCGGCGTGGCGGTATCCGCTTTGCACTTTTACGAAAGCAAAGGGCTGATCAGCAGTATTCGCAACAGCGGCAATCAGCGACGATATAAACGCGATGTGTTGCGTTATGTGGCGATCATCAAAATTGCTCAGCGAATTGGCATTCCCCTGGCGACCATTAGCGAGGCGCTGGGCGTACTGCCGGAAGGCCATACATTGAGTGTAAAAGAGTGGCGGCAGCTTTCATCGCAATGGCGTGAGGAGCTGGACAGGCGCATCCACACGCTGGAGGCGTTGCGTGATGAACTGGACGGGTGTATTGGCTGCGGTTGTCTTTCACGTAGTGACTGCCCATTGCGTAACCCTGGCGATCAGTTAGGCGAGCAGGGGACGGGCGCGCGATTGCTGGAAGATGATTAAACGGTTTGTGTTGACCCGCTGGCGCGATGCGTATCAGGGTTGTCATTTACGCGTTTTTGCAGGACCAAAAACGCGCGCTCCAGTCATAACAGGACAAAACTAAAGCGCCACAGGAGGGCGCTTTAGTTTGTTTCCGGTCTTTGTCTTTCACTCTATCCCGCTGGTTCACGGGAGGGTTTCCCCCGACGTCAACACCCCTCAGTCGAGCACGTGGTGGAGGTTCCGGTCTGTGTTGATACTGTAATTGTATGCCACGACCGCAGGTTTGCCACTGTTATGTCGATTATTTAGCCGAAATTTTTACGCCATCTTCGACAATTTTCTATAGTTAATTGGAATGAAAAACAGGAGGCAAACATGCTGACAGTACATCACTTGAATCAGTCCCGATCCCAGCGCGTACTGTGGGCATTAGAGGAGTTATCGCTGCCGTACCAGATTATTCGGTATCAGCGTGAAAAGACGATGCTGGCACCGCCGGCGCTGAAAAAAATCCACCCTCTTGGTAAATCCCCGGTGGTTGAAGACAACGGCGCCATCCTCGCCGAATCCGGGGCAATACTTGAGTATTTGCAGGAAACCTATGACAGCGCAGGACACTTTAAACCGGTTGATAGCGAACAGAAACGGCAGTACCGGTTCTGGCTTCATTATGCTGAAGGTTCGCTGATGCCGATGTTACTGCTGAAGTTGGTCTTCGTGAGCCTCGGTAAACCTCCCGTCCCCTTTGGGTTGCGTACGCTGGGCGGCGTGCTGGGACAAGGGGTGCAAAAAGCCTGGCTCAATCCGCAACTGGAAACGCATGCCCGCTATATTGATGCGCATCTGGCGGAACGCCCCTGGTTTGCCGGAGAGCATATCAGCATGGCGGACATTCAAATGAGTTTCCCGCTGTTTGCGCTGCTTGCCAGAAGCGGAATTGAGGACCTGACGCACATCAGCGCCTGGAAAAAACGGGTGGAGACGCGACCCGCCTGGCAACGCGCGATTCATCAGGGCGGCGCATTCGAGATCCCCGGCGGGTAAGCTGTTTTCTGGTTGATTTATGAACAGCACAGGAGAAAATTGTTATCAGATTGCGCATTGACGATAACGTTTGCGCATCGATTGTCTGTTTCTTCGCCATTCTAAAAAGAAATGCGTAAAAAGGGACAAAGTTAAGTTGAAAACCCCCGTAGAATCGCTGGATAATCGTTTGCTTTTTTTTACTACCCGTTTTTTATGCGCGGAGCTAAACGTTTGCTTTTTTGCGACACCCCTATTGTTGCAAACGTAGCACATGGAGATGACGTTTCGCTGGCAGTGGATTGTCCACCACGCATATCGACGAAAAAATAAACTCTCAGGGGATGTTTTCTATGTCTACGCCTTCAGCGCGTACCGGCGGTTCACTTGACGCCTGGTTTAAAATTTCACACCGTGGAAGTACCGTCCGTCAGGAAGTGGTTGCCGGATTAACGACGTTTCTGGCGATGGTCTACTCTGTGATCGTCGTTCCGGGGATGCTGGGTAAAGCAGGATTCCCGCCAGCCGCCGTATTTGTGGCGACCTGTCTGGTGGCGGGTGTGGGTTCGATTGTAATGGGTCTGTGGGCGAACCTGCCGCTGGCCATTGGTTGTGCGATTTCTCTGACTGCGTTCACCGCGTTTAGTCTGGTGCTGGGTCAGCACATCAGCGTACCGGTCGCGCTTGGCGCGGTGTTCCTGATGGGCGTGCTGTTTACGGTTATCTCCGCAACGGGTATCCGTAGTTGGATCCTGCGAAACCTGCCGCAGGGTGTGGCACATGGTACGGGGATTGGTATCGGTCTTTTCCTGCTGTTGATTGCCGCGAACGGCGTGGGTCTGGTCATTAAGAACCCGCTGGACGGCCTGCCGGTTGCGCTGGGTCACTTTGACTCCTTCCCGGTGATCATGTCGCTGATTGGCCTGGCGGTGATTATCGGTCTGGAAAAACTGAAAGTGCCAGGCGGTATCCTGCTCACCATCATCGGTATTTCCGTTGTTGGCCTGATCTTCGACCCGAACGTGCATTTCTCCGGTATTTTTGCCATGCCTTCTCTGAGCGATGAGAACGGTAACTCGCTGATTGGCAGCCTGGACATTATGGGGGCGCTGAACCCTGTTGTGCTGCCGAGCGTACTGGCGTTGGTGATGACGGCGGTGTTTGATGCCACAGGCACAATCCGTGCGGTCGCCGGTCAGGCGAACCTGCTGGATAAAGACGGGCAGATTATCGACGGCGGTAAAGCGCTGACCACGGACTCCCTGAGCAGCGTATTCTCCGGGCTGGTCGGTGCGGCTCCGGCTGCGGTGTACATTGAATCAGCAGCCGGTACGGCGGCAGGCGGAAAAACCGGTCTGACGGCCATTACCGTTGGCGTGTTGTTCCTGTTTATCCTGTTCCTTTCCCCGCTATCCTACCTGGTGCCGGTCTATGCAACAGCGCCAGCGCTGATGTATGTCGGCCTGCTGATGCTGAGCAACGTGGGAAAAATCGACTTTACTGATTTTGTCGATGCGATGGCCGGTTTGGTCACTGCGGTGTTTATCGTCCTGACCTGTAACATCGTGACCGGCATTATGATCGGTTTTGCGACGCTGGTGATTGGTCGTCTGGTCTCTGGCGAATGGCGTAAGCTGAACATCGGTACAGTGGTGATCGCAGTGGCGCTGGTCGCATTCTACGCGGGCGGCTGGGCTATCTAATCCTGTCGAACCCTCTAAAAACGGGTGGCTTTTGCCGCCCGTTTTTATTTTCGGAGCACATCCCGTTGTCTTTTGCGTTACTCTGAGGAAGATAGAATTGAGGCACGACGCCTCTCAGTACTTATCATAAGAAACATCGCAAACAGGGATCGCATGGAAATTTTCTTCACGATACTCATTATGACCCTCGTGGTCTCGCTGTCCGGGGTAGTGACTCGCGTATTACCCTTTCAACTTCCTCTCCCCCTCATGCAGATCGCCGTTGGCGCGTTGCTGGCGTGGCCAACGTTTGGTTTGCATGTGGAATTTGACCCTGAACTGTTTCTGGTTCTCTTTATCCCGCCACTGCTGTTTGCGGATGGCTGGAAGACGCCGACCCGCGAATTCCTTGAGCACGGGCGAGAGATTTTGGGCCTCGCGCTGGCGTTAGTGATCGTCACGGTAGTCGGGATTGGTTTTATGATTTACTGGCTGGTGCCAGGTATTCCGCTGATACCGGCTTTTGCGCTGGCGGCGGTACTGTCGCCGACCGATGCGGTGGCGCTCTCCGGGATTGTCGGTGAAGGGCGGATCCCGAAAAAAATTATGGGCATCCTGCAAGGCGAAGCGTTGATGAATGACGCCTCCGGCCTGGTGTCGTTGAAGTTTGCGGTGGCCGTGGCAATGGGCACGATGGTGTTCACCATCGGCGGCGCAACGGTAGAGTTCTTTAAGGTGGCGGCTGGTGGGGTTCTGGCGGGGTTTGTGGTCAGCTGGCTCTATGGTCGCTCTCTGCGCTTCCTGAGCCGCTGGGGTGGTGATGAACCGGCAACCCAAATCGTTCTGCTGTTCCTGCTGCCGTTTGCCTCCTACCTGATTGCGGAACATATTGGCGTGTCCGGCATTCTGGCGGCGGTGGCGGCCGGGATGACCATCACCCGCTCTGGTGTTATGCGCCGTGCGCCGCTGGCGATGCGTCTGCGTGCTAACAGTACCTGGGCGATGCTGGAGTTTGTGTTTAACGGCATGGTCTTCCTGCTATTGGGACTGCAATTGCCGGGCATTCTGGAATCGTCGCTGGTGGCGGCAGAAGCCGATCCGAACGTTGAAATGTGGATGCTGTTTACCGATATTGTGCTGATTTACGTGGCGCTGATGTTGGTACGATTTGGCTGGTTGTGGACGATGAAAAATTTCAGCCAGCGCTTCCTGAAGAAAAAACCGATGGAGTTTGGCTCCTGGACGACGCGTGAAATTCTGATTGCCTCTTTTGCCGGTGTTCGTGGGGCGATCACCCTGGCGGGTGTGCTTTCTATCCCGCTGCTGCTGCCTGATGGCAGCGTCTTTCCCGCGCGCTACGAACTCGTCTTTTTGGCCGCAGGGGTGATTTTATTTTCGCTGTTTGTCGGTGTGGTGATGCTGCCGATTCTGCTGCAACATCTGGAAGTGGCCGACCACTCTCAGCAGCAGAAAGAGATGCGGATCGCGCGGGCGGCGACGGCTGAGGTGGCGATTGTCGCCATCCAGAAAATGGAAGAACGTCTGGCGGCGGATAGCGAAGAGAACATCGATAACCAGTTGCTGACGGAGGTCAGTTCCCGCGTGATTGGTAATTTACGCCGTCGTGCCGATGGGCGTAATGATGTCGAAAGTTCAATGCAGGAGGAAAACCTTGAGCGGCGATTCCGTCTGGCGGCATTACGCTCCGAACGCGCCGAGTTGTATCACCTGCGCGCCACGCGCGAGATCAGCAATGAAACGTTGCAGAAACTGCTGCACGATCTCGATTTGCTGGAAGCGCTGCTGATCGAAAATCAGTAAACCTCGTGGTTGCCTGATGGCGCTGCGCTTATCAGGCCTACAATACCTGTTGGGCTCTTTGTAGGCCGGATAAGGCGTGAGCGCCGCCATCCGGCAACCCACTTTGCGAGCCGCATTCCTGAATTAATCTGGCTATCTTGCTGCTTCCCTCTGATCCTTCTATGTTGCGAAAAAAGGAGGGAATATGTCTGACTATCGGCGCAACTATATTAACGGTGGGACATGGTTTTTTACGGTTAACCTGCGCAATCGCAGAAGTCATCTTTTGACAACGCAAATCACTGCGCTTCGCGATGCTATTTGGGCGGTTAAAAGAAATAAGCCATTTTACATCAATGCCTGGGTTGTCTTGCCCGAGCATATGCACTGTATCTGGACGTTGCCTGACAACGAATATGACTTTTCCTGCCGCTGGCGGGAGATTAAAAAAAGATTCAGTAAGACACTGCGCTTAAACCAGGTCTGGCAACCGCGATTCTGGGAACACACCCTCCGGGATGAACGTGATTACCATCACCACATTGATTATATTTATCTCAATCCCATTAAGCATGGCTGGGTTAAGCGGGTGAGCGAATGGCCTTTTTCCTCGTTTCATCGTGATGTGAGGCTTGGTTTGTATCCAGAAAACTGGGCCGGTGAAGTGGCCGACTTATGTGCAGGTGAACGAGCCTGATGGTGCTGCGCTTATCAGGCCTACAAATCCAGCCTGTGCGCCCGGTGACGTCTCGCTTACCGGGCAATGCGCCGTTCCTGCGTTAACCAAAACCCTTCGCAACATTTCAACCATGCCTGGGCGCTATGCGACAGGTAAACGCCTTCGCGCCAAATCATCCCCAACTGCCAGCGTAAGTCGCTCTCCAGCGGGAGCCAGCGCAGCGTATTCTTATCCAGACGCTGACAAATCGGTTCCGGCAAAATGGCAATGCCAACGCCCGCCTGCACCATGGCCGCCAGAAAATCCCACTGCCCGCTGCGCACGGCAATACGCGGCTTCACGCCATGTTGGTGAAAAAGCTGCATCAGCTGGCGGCTCAACGCAAAATCTTCGTTGTAGATAAGCAATGGGTGTTCCGCCAACGCCTCCGGGGAAATCGATTCGCACTTCGTCCACTGGCCGGAGCGCGGCACCAGTACGCACAGGGGATGGCTAAAGAGCGGCAACGTTGCCAGTCCGCTTTCCTCTTCGACAGGCAGCGCGGTCATGGCGACATCCAGCTCGCCATTGCTCACCGCCTGCTGCACTGTCAGACCGCCAAACTCTGAAATCTTCAGTTCCACGCCGGGGTAGCGCTGGCGAAACAGGCTAATTGGTCCCGCCATTAACATGCCCACCATTGGGGGAATGCCGAGGCGCAACACGCCTTTGTTGAGATGGTTAATATCCCCCAGTTCGGCTTCCAGTTGGCGGAACTCTGCGAGAATCGCCAGTCCGCGCTCAAAGACCACGCGCCCCGTATCGGTCAGCAAAAGCCGCCGCCCGTCGCGGATCAGCAGCGTACAGTTGAGTTCATCTTCAAGGTTCTTCAGCATTTTGCTGATGGTAGGCTGGGTGACAAATAACTTCTCCGCTGCGCGGGTGAAACTTTGCTGGCGCACCACCTCGACAAAATAACGCAGCGTTCTGATATCCATGATTATTCCTTAAGACTATGCCTGCAATGAGTTTAATTCATTTCAGTCCAGGGCGGAGGCTCTCTATACTGGCGCTTCGTATTATTTTTCAGGACATTTCCTCATGGCTGTGGCGATAAGCCGCGTTACGCCTGCCGTTGTGCAACGACTCCAGGTACCGGTTCAGGTACTGCTGTATGCAGGTTTATTTGTTTTTGCCCAATATCTCGTCGTCTGGCTGCATCTGCCGTTACCCGCCAATCTGGTCGGGATGGTGTTGATGTTGGCGTTGATTGTCTGTCGGGTAGTTCCGCTCAAATGGGTTCGGGCGGGCGCACACTGGTTGCTGGCCGAAATGCTGCTGTTCTTTATTCCGGCGGTGGTCGCTGTCGTCAACTACACGCAACTGCTGCTGGTGGACGGATGGCGAATCTTTGCGGTGATCGCCATCAGCACCCTGATGGTGTTGGGCACCACCGCGTGGGTGGTGGACAAAGTGTATCGCTACGAGTTAAGCAGGTTAAACCGTGAGTAATTTCCAGTTAAGCATACTGTGCCTGGCTGTCACGTTGGTTATCTATTTCGCCAACAAACGTCTGTACCGTCGTTTTCGTAAACTGCCGTTAATGCCGCTGGTACTCACTCCTGCGCTCCTGGTGTTGATGCTGGTGTTTGGACATATCTCCTGGCAAAACTATATTGGCGAATCGCACTGGTTGTTGTGGTTGCTCGGCCCGGCGACCATTGCGTTTGCCGTACCGGTTTACGATAACATCGCGATTATCAAACGCCACTGGATGTCGCTGACCGCAGGCGTGGTGACGGCGACGGTGGTGGCTATCACCAGTTCCGTGTGGCTGGCGCGCTTATTTACATTGCCGGATGAGATCCAGCGCAGTCTGGCGGTGCGTTCCATCACCACGCCCTTTGCGCTGGCGGCAGCAGAACCGTTGGGTGGGCAACCGGATTTAGTCGCGCTGTTTGTTGTGGTCACCGGGGTATTTGGCATGGCGGTTGGCGATGCGCTGTTTTTGCGTCTCTCTATTCGTGAAGGGATGGCAAAAGGGGCGGGGTTTGGCGCCGCTTCCCACGGCGCGGGCACCGCGCGATCCTATGAACTGGGTCAGCAGGAAGGGGTTGTGGCCAGTCTGGTTATGATGCTTTCAGGGGTTGTGACCGTGCTGGCGGCGCCGCTGGTTGCCAGAGTTATGTTCTGATTTTGCTGTCGGCAATGTTCATTACTCTGCGTACTCATTACACTGGCGGGTAACTCTACTCGCTGATGTAAGGATACAAAGTGTGAAGTATTTATGGCTGTCTGCCCTCTTATTTAGCCAGTCCGTTTTGGCCTGGTGTCCTGATGAAAATCAACACATTACCCTGCAGGGTAAGCTGGTGCAGCACACTTACCCTGGCCCGCCGAATTTCGAAAGCATCGAGGAGGGTGACGAAGCGCTGACTTACGATTTTTTGCAGCTTAACGAGCCTCTTGAATGCAATATCACCAGCGCAGACGAACAGGTTCCTGAAGTGCAGCTTATTTTCATCGATAAGACGAAAGTCACTTACGCCGACATCGCGCCGAGTCTGGATAAAGAGGTCATCGTAACGGGGGAAACCCAGTATTTGCAGTCTGGTTGGCACTTCACGTCCGTTTTACTCCTGTTGGATGATGTAAAAGAGGTCAGCGGGGCGACCACGCCAGAGCAGAAAAAGAGCATGTTGGTTCAGTTGCAACAGTTCCAGCAGGCGCTGCGAGAAAAGGACGTTGCCGCGCTGAAAACATATTTTGTGTTTCCGGTTGAGGGCGATACGTGGGGCTTTTTCCCTCATATTGATTCGCAGGAACCGGAAAAACTCACCGAGGCCGTTTTTGACAAAAATGCGACAAAAGTCATTGATAGCTTGCAGATGCTCAGTGAAATCATGGTGAATCCTGATGTGCAGACCCTCGGCGAGCGCAGGATAAATGCGTTATCTGAAGAAGAACAAAAACGGCACTACTTTCCAGCAGAAGACGATGGGATGTTCTTTTACGAGGAGAATGGGCAAAAGCATACCGTTGAAGGGACGTGCGATACCGTTGCTGGCGGCGAGTTCGAAGAGGGGAGTTTGCGTCTTTATCTGGGGACCAGCGCCAATAAACAACTCCCCGGCCTTTCTGAGTACTGCGATGGCGCGTCGTCCTACATTTTTAAGCTGATTGACGGAAAACTCAGACTGGTTGGCAGCGTTACCGTGGGGTAGGGAAAAGCGCCACGCGGCTTGTCACCGCATGGCGCTCGCGATTTATTTCAATCGCGAAACCAGTTCAAACTCGGTAAAGTTCACCGGACGCTGTTGCTGTATAGAGATATTTCCGGCGATGCCTGTGAGAATCGACATCGCCCCGGCGCGGTGGTCGGCGGCGCGCTGGAGGGGGTCATGCTGTGGCTCGCCGAACAGGTCTGCCAGCATGGCGTTATCACCGCCCCCATGTCCGCCTTCTCCCAGTGTGAAATCCGCCTTCCACGGTGCGTCAAACATCGGATAAACGGTGATATCGCAAGCCTCAAGACTGCCCTCATTCTCACGCTCACCCCCGGCGTTCACGTAAGATTTCTCAACAATCTTCATCTCCAGGCGCCCTTCACTGCCGTTAAAGACCACGTTTAACCCTTCCCAGGGCAAATACGTATTCAGTGAGTAGGTAAGCTGCACCTGATTCTGGTATTTCACCAGCACCGACATGGTGTCTTCAATGGTAATACCGTCGCTGAACACGCTTTGATCGCGGAAGTAATTGTCCTCATGTTCGGCATCCAGATAGAGCGCTTTAAGCTGCGGATTTTCTGCCATCTGTAGCGCAAACGGATCATCTTTGGCGTGTGAGTAACCGTGGGCGCGCGGGTAAAATTGCGTCACGCCACGGCGTTCGGCGTTCTCTTTACCGTAAAAACGTAGGCCGCCTTCGGCATAAACGCGCTCCGGGTAGCTCTCCAGCCAGAAGTTCATCAGGTCAAAATGGTGGGTGGATTTATGCACCAGCAGACCGCCGCTGTTGCGTTTTTCACGGTGCCAGCGACGGAAATAATCGGCCCCGTGCTCCGTATTCAGCAGCCATTCAAAATGAACGGAGTAAACCTCGCCGATAGTGCCGTTCATCAACAGTTCACGCACTTTGCTGTGGTGTGGGGCATAGCGATAGTTAAAGGCGACCCGTACTTGCCTGCCGGTTTCCTCAATGGCATCAAGGATGCGCAGCGCGCGCTTTTCATCGATGGTCATCGGCTTTTCTGTGATCACATCGCAGCCCGCGTGCAGCGCCCGGACGATGTAATCGTCATGTGTGCGATCCATTGTCGTGACAATAATGATATCCGGGCGGGTTTCGCGGATCATCTCTTCAAACTGCTGGGCTTTCCAGGTGGAGGCGGGGACTGCGCCTTCTTTCTCCAGCAACTGATTGGCGTAGTTCATACGGGTTTGGTTGGTATCGCAAAAGGCGACCAGTCGGGCGTTCTCTTGCCACTGCCCGCCAATCGCCGAGATATACAGTCCCGCACGCCCACCGGTTCCCACCAGGGCATATTTTTTCATAGCATCCTCTTTTCACTAAATGAATTAATGTGTTGATGTAATAAAAACGGCGTTTCAATTCAGTTTGGGTACTGTATCGCTATTGCAGGAGAGGGGGAGAACGCAATTCTAAAAATGTGATCCCCGGCCATAATGGCCGGGGAGGAGGAGAGATTAATGTGCGCGACCTTGCTCTACGCCAAGGCCGGTCTGGGAACGGATAAACTGGGCGCGGAACTGCTCACGCTCACGATTACCTTCTTCGGAGTTATCGGTTGCTGAGAAGAACCAGATCCCGAGGAATGCGGCAGAGATAGAGAACAACGCCGGGTATTCATACGGGAAGACTGCTTTTTCGTGACCGAGGATCTGCACCCACACAGTTGGGCCAAGCACCATCAGCACCACGGCGGTTAACAGGCCTAACCAACCGCCTAACATCGCACCCCGGGTGGTCAGTTTTGACCAGTACATTGAAAGCAGGATGATCGGGAAGTTGCAGCTTGCCGCAATCGCAAACGCCAGGCCCACCATGAAGGCGATGTTCTGGTTTTCAAACAGCACGCCCAACACGATAGCAATCACGCCCAGCACCAGTACGGTGATCTTCGACACCCGCAACTCTTCACGTTCGGTTGCGCCTTTACGGAATACGTTGGCGTACAGATCGTGAGAAACCGCTGATGCCCCGGCCAACGTCAGACCCGCGACCACTGCCAGAATGGTGGCGAAGGCGACTGCAGAGATAAAGCCGAGGAACAGGTTGCCGCCCACTGCGTTTGCCAGGTGGACTGCCGCCATGTTGTTGCCGCCAATCAACTTGCCCGCAGCGTCTTTATACTCGGGGTTAGCACCGACCAGCATGATCGCGCCAAAACCGATGATAAAGGTCAGGATGTAGAAGTAACCCATAAAACCGGTGGCGTAGAACACGCTTTTACGCGCTTCGCGAGCATCGCTGACCGTGAAGAAACGCATCAGAATGTGCGGCAAGCCCGCCGTACCGAACATCAGACCCAGCCCCAGCGAAAGTGCGGAAATCGGATCTTTCACCAGTCCACCAGGACTCATGATGGCAGAGCCTTTCGGGTGTACCGCCATGGCTTCGGTGAACAGATTGTTGAAGCTAAAGCCGACGTGCTTCATCACCATAAAGGCCATAAAACTGGCACCGAACAGCAACAGCACCGCTTTAATAATCTGTACCCAGGTGGTTGCCAGCATGCCGCCGAACAGCACGTACATCATCATCAGTACGCCGACCAGCACCACCGCAACGTGGTAGTTCAGACCGAACAGCAGTTCGATCAATTTACCGGCGCCGACCATCTGAGCGATCAGATACAGCGCCACGACGACCAGTGAGCCGCAGGCAGAAAGAATACGGATCGGCCCTTGTTTCAGGCGGTAAGAGGCCACATCCGCAAAGGTATAACGTCCCAGATTACGCAGGCGTTCTGCGATCAGGAACAGAATGATCGGCCAGCCGACCAAAAAGCCCAGCGAGTAGATCAGCCCGTCGTAGCCGGAGGTAAAGACCAGTGCGGAGATCCCAAGGAATGAGGCGGCAGACATATAATCGCCCGCAATCGCCAGCCCGTTCTGGAAGCCGGTAATATTGCCGCCAGCCGTGTAATAGTCATTACGCGAGCGCACGCGTTTAGAGGCCCAGTAAGTAATACCGAGCGTAAACACGACGAAAATCAGGAACATGATGATCGCTTGCCAGTTGGTTGGCTGGCGTTGAACTGCACCGCTAATCGCATCTGCTGCGTTGGCAGCATAAGGTAGTGTGGCGGCAAGCGCCGTCAGGACTCTCTTCATGATGCTTTTACCTCGTGCAGTACCGCGTTGTTCAGGCGGTCGAATTCGTTGTTCGCTCGCCAGATATAAATACCGGTCAGAATGAAGGAGATAAGAATTACCCCGACACCAATAGGAATACCCCGGGTGACGCTGGTGCCCGCATGCAGTGGGGTGCCCAGCCAGCCAGGCGCGAAAGCAATCAGAAGGATAAAGCTGATATAAACCACCAGCATGATAATCGACAGAATGGTGGCAAACCGTTGCCGTTTTTCAACTAACTCCCTGAAACGCGCGCTGTCTTCTATCCGCTGATAAATAGTGTCATTCATCACAGAGTCTCCAGAGGTATTCCCTTCGTCTTTCGCGCCACAGGTTCGTTGGCCGCACTCAACCACCCCAGTCACATAGTGAACTATGCTGCTGGGGATGTGCTCGATTGCCGCCTTCCTGTAACACGAAATCCTTTGGGGGAGGTTTTTATAATTCCCTCCCGGTGAAGGGAGGGTAGGGGCAGATTTGTAGGCCGGATAAGACGCTTATGCGTCGCCATCCGGAATATTTTTCTTATGAAGGCATTGCGATGGCCTGCTTCTCTTCGAGCAGTTTCTCTACCACGCCCGGATCGGCGAGGGTTGAGGTATCGCCCAGATTGCTGGTATCGCCTGCCGCTATCTTGCGCAGAATGCGGCGCATAATCTTGCCTGAACGGGTTTTGGGCAGAGAGTCGGTCCAGTGCAGCACATCTGGTGTCGCCAGCGGGCCAATCTCTTTACGCACCCAGTTACGCACTTCGGTATACAGCTCCGGTGACGGTTCTTCGCCATGATTCAGCGTCACGTAGGCATAAATCGCCTGCCCCTTGATGCTGTGCGGAATACCGACCACCGCCGCTTCGGCGATCTTTGGATGCGACACCAGCGCTGACTCGATTTCCGCCGTCCCCAGACGGTGACCGGAAACGTTCAGCACGTCATCGACGCGTCCGGTGATCCAGTAATAACCGTCTTCGTCACGACGGGCGCCATCACCGCTGAAATACATGTTTTTGAAGGTAGAGAAGTAGGTTTGCTCAAAGCGCTCGTGATCGCCAAACAGCGTGCGCGCCTGGCCAGGCCAGGAGTCGGTGATCACCAGATTGCCTTCGGCTGCGCCTTCCTGCGGATTGCCTTCGTTATCTACCAGCGCAGGTTGTACGCCGAAGAAGGGGTGTGTCGCGGAGCCTGCTTTTAACGCAGTAGCGCCCGGCATTGGCGTGATCATAAAGCCACCGGTTTCCGTCTGCCACCAGGTGTCTATCACCGGGCATTTCTCGTTACCGATCTTCTTCCAGTACCATTCCCAGGCTTCCGGGTTGATAGGTTCGCCAACCGAACCGAGGATACGCAGGGAAGAGCGGTCAGTCCCTTCAATGGCCTTATCGCCTTCTGCCATCAGGGCGCGAATAGCGGTAGGCGCGGTGTAGAGAATGTTGACCTGGTGTTTGTCCACCACTTGCGACATCCGCGCAGGGGTCGGCCAGTTCGGTACACCTTCAAACATCAGAGTGGTCGCGCCGCAGGCCAGCGGGCCGTACAGCAGGTAGCTGTGTCCGGTGACCCAACCCACATCGGCGGTACACCAGTAGATATCGCCCGGGTGATAGTCAAAGACATATTTGAACGTGGTGGCGGCATACACCAGATAACCCCCGGTGGTATGCAGCACGCCTTTAGGTTTGCCAGTGGAACCGGATGTGTAGAGGATGAACAGTGGGTCTTCGGCGTTCACTTCGACAGGCTGATGATCGGCGCTGGCCTGCTCAATCAGATCGCCCCACCACAGGTCACGACCTTCCTGCCAGTCAATTTTTCCGCCCGTGCGCTTCAGAACCACCACATGCTCAACGCTCTTCACGTTAGGGTTTTTCAGCGCGTCATCGACGTTCTTTTTCAGAGGGATGCTGCGCCCGGCGCGTACGCCTTCATCGGCGGTAATCACCAGACGTGAGCTGGAGTCGATAATGCGCCCGGCAACGGCTTCCGGTGAGAAGCCGCCAAAGATAACGGAATGCACGGCGCCGATACGGGCGCAAGCCAGCATTGCGACCGCCGCTTCCGGCACCATCGGCATATAGATGGCCACAACGTCGCCTTTTTTAATACCCAGCTCAAGCAGGGTGTTGGCGAAACGGCAGACGCCGCGATGCAGTTCGCGATAGGTAATGTGTTTGCTCTGTGAGGCGTCGTCGCCTTCCCAGATGATGGCGGTGCGATCGCCGTTTTCTTGCAGGTGACGGTCAAGGCAGTTTGCCGCCAGATTCAGCGTGCCGTCCTCGTACCATTTAATTGAGACATTACCTGGAGCAAAGGAGGTGTTTTTCACCTTCTGATACGGTTTGATCCAGTCGAGAATTTTGCCCTGTTCGCCCCAAAACGTATTGGGATCGTTAATTGACTGTTGATACTTGGCTTCGTACTGCTCCGGATTGATCAGGCAACGATCCGCAATGTTTGCGGGAATAGCGTGTTTATGGATTTGGCTCATGGCTTTTGTTCTCCTTGTAAGATGTTAATAATATGTCTCATAAACGTTAAATATAGGGGCTTTGGCAGTTTTGTTTAGTATTTGCGCGGCAGATCACGCAATAACGGAATTGTGCAAATTAGCGGCAAACTGTTTTTTGAAGGGAACTCGCAAAAATGAGTTAATTCTTTCTATAACATGACGTTATAAGTTTTTTCTTGAAAGTGTGCGTTGTGTCGAAAGTTGATAAAAGAAGTGGGCGATAAAGGAGGTTAATAACTCTAAAGTGGTATTTAACATGCACTTACAATTGATTAAAAACAACATTTTAAGTGTGGTTATTTGTTACACATAGAGGGGAGTAATGTCATAACAGTGTTCGTGCGGTTGCTGTTATGGGAGAACAATAAAAGAACCGCCATTGCAGACAATGGCGCAATCTGGATGAGACCTCTATGGCAAGGATTACACAACGCGCACGCCGTTTCTTCAGCCTGATATTGCCTTTTTTATTTATTTCCACCGTTTACGCTGAACAGACGCCCGTACCCGCAAAAACCGTTACCGTTGAAGCGAAGAATGAAACGTTCGCACCTCAACACCCCGATCAATACCTCTCCTGGAAAGCCACCTCAGAGCAGTCAGCCCGTGATGATGCGCTGGCTGAAGACCCGCGACTGGTGATCCTGTGGGCGGGATATCCCTTCTCCCGTGATTACAACAAACCGCGTGGCCACGCGTATGCGGTCACCGATGTTCGCGAAACCCTGCGTACCGGCGCGCCGAAAAACGCCGAGGACGGCCCGTTGCCGATGGCCTGCTGGAGTTGTAAAAGCCCGGACGTGGCGCGTCTGATCCAGAAAGACGGTGAAGACGGTTACTTCCACGGTAAATGGGCGCGTGGCGGACCGGAAATCGTGAACAATTTAGGCTGCGCCGATTGCCATAACACCGCCTCGCCAGATTTCGCCAAAGGCAAACCGGAGCTCACGCTGTCGCGCCCCTATGCTGAACGTGCGATGGAAACCATTGGTAAACCGTTTGATAAGGCCAGCCGTTTAGACCAGCAATCAATGGTTTGCGGTCAATGCCACGTGGAATACTACTTTGACGGTAAAAATAAAGCCGTCAAATTCCCGTGGGATGACGGCGTGAAAGTTGAAAATATGGAGAAATACTACGACACGATCGCCTTCTCCGACTGGACCAACTCGCTGTCGAAAACGCCAATGCTGAAAGCGCAGCACCCGGAATATGAAACCTGGAGTGTGGGCATTCACGGCAAAAACAATGTGACCTGTATCGACTGTCACATGCCGAAAGTGCAGAACGCCGAAGGCAAACTCTACACCGACCATAAGATTGGCAATCCGTTCGACAACTTCGCCCAGACCTGCGCCAACTGCCATACGCAAGACAAAGCCGCGCTGCAAAAAGTCGTCGCTGAGCGTAAACAGGCGATTCATGACCTGAAAATCAAGGTTGAAGATCAGCTGGTTCGTGCCCATTTTGAAGCCAAAGCGGCGTGGGATGCTGGTGCGACAGAGGCGGAAATGAAGCCGATTCTGGAAGATATCCGCCATGCGCAATGGCGCTGGGATCTGGCGATTGCCTCGCACGGTATTCATATGCACGCCCCGGATGAAGGCCTGCGGATGCTGGGTAGCGCGATGGACAAAGCCGCGGATGCGCGAACCAAACTGGTGCGTCTGTTGGCGACGAAAGGCATCACGCATGAAATCCCTCTACCGGACATCTCCACCAAAGAGAAAGCCCAGCAGGCGATTGGTCTGGACGTGCAGAAAATCAATGCCGAGAAGCAGGACTTCATTAAAACGGTGATTCCGCAATGGGAAGATCAGGCGCGTAAAAACGGTCTGTTAAGCCAATAACCTCAATTTGCCGGATGACAGCGCAAGCGCTTTATCCGGCCTACGGAAGTCTTGTAGGCCTGATAAGCGTAGCGCCATCAGGCATTATGCAACGGAGTGAATATGAGCGTATTACGTTCGTTATTAACTGCTGGGGTGCTGGCGTCAGGTCTGTTCTGGAGCCTGAGTGGAATGACCGCCACGCCAACGCCACAGGCGTCTGAACAACGCTGGACGGTGACTCAGCAACGCAGCCCTGATGCCGCTTGCCTGGACTGCCACAAGCCGGACACCGAAGGTATGCATGGTAAACATGCCGATGCCATTAACCCGAACAACAAACTGCCGGTCACCTGCACCAACTGTCATGGTCAGCCGTCACCCCAGCACCGCGAAGGGGTGAAGGATGTGATGCGCTTTAACGAGCCGATGTACAACGTCGAGCAGCAGAACAGCGTCTGTATGTCCTGCCACCTGCCTGAGCAGTTGCAAAAAGCGTTCTGGCCGCACGATGTCCATGTGACGAAAGTGACGTGCGCCAGTTGCCACTCGCTGCATCCAAAGCAAGACACGATGCAGACGTTAAATGATAAAGAACGGGTCAAGATTTGCGTCGATTGCCACAGCGATCAGCGTAACAATCCGAACTTTAATCCGGCGTCCGTTCCCTTGCTTAAGGAGCATCCATGAGTTGCTCCCGTCGCCAGTTTATCACCCGCGTCGGCGCGCTGGTGGCGGTGAGCGCAACGGCTGGACGCGTGGTGGCGAAAACGTTGAACATCAACGGAGTACGTTACGGTATGGTGCATGATGAAACATTGTGCATCGGCTGTACCGCCTGTATGGATGCCTGTCGGGAAGTGAATCAGGTGCCGGAAGGGGTCTCGCGTCTGACGATTATTCGTAGCGAGCCGCAGGGCACATTCCCGGATGTGAAGTATCGCTTCTTCCGTCACTCGTGCCAGCACTGCGACCATGCGCCCTGCGTTGACGTCTGCCCGACGGGGGCCTCATTCCGCGATGCCGCCAGCGGTATTGTGGATGTGGATCCGGATCTCTGCGTCGGCTGTCAGTACTGTATCGCCGCCTGTCCGTACCGCGTGCGGTTTATCCACCCGGTCACGAAGACGGCGGATAAGTGCGATTTCTGCCGGAAGACCAATCTGAAAGCGGGCAAGCTGCCAGCCTGCGTCGAGTCCTGCCCAACAAAGGCGCTAACATTTGGCAATCTCGACGATCCCAACAGCGATATTTCTCGTCTGTTGCAGCAGAAAACGACCTACCGCTACAAGCTGGCGTTGGGGACTAAACCGAAGGTCTACCGCGTTCCCTTTAAATTTGGGGAGGTGAGCCAATGACACACGCTTCTGCTTTCCATTTTGAATCGCTGGTGTGGGACTGGCCCATTGCCATCTACCTGTTTTTGATTGGGATCTCCGCCGGGCTGGTCACACTGGCCATTTTGCTGCGGCGTTTCCATCCGGAGGCGGGCGGGGCGGACAGCACGCTGCTGCGTACGACGCTGGTGGTGGGGCCGGGCGCGATTATTCTCGGTCTGTTGATCCTCGTCTTCCACCTGACGCGCCCGTGGACCTTCTGGAAGCTGATGTTCCACTACAGCTTCACCTCGGTGATGTCGATGGGGGTCATGCTGTTCCAGCTTTATATGGTGGTGCTTGCCCTGTGGCTGGCAAAAATCTTTGAAAAAGAGGTGATTGCCCTGCAACAGCGCTGGTTGCCACGCCTGGGACTGGTACAAAAGGTTCTCACGCTGCTGACGCCGTTCCACCGTTTGCTTGAAACGGTGATGCTGGTTCTGGCGGTGCTGCTCGGGGCGTATACCGGTTTTCTGCTCTCGGCGCTGAAGTCCTATCCGTTCCTGAATAACCCGATTTTGCCGGTCCTGTTCCTGTTCTCGGGGATCTCTTCCGGGGCGGCGGTAGCGCTGATTGCCATGGCTTTGCGCCATCGCGGCAATCCGCACAGCACCGAAGCGCACTTTGTGCATCGCATGGAAACCCCGGTGGTGTGGCTGGAGATCTTCCTGCTGGCGGCGTTTTTCGTCGGGCTGGCGCTGGGTGATGACGGCAAAATGCGCGCGCTGTCGGCGGCCTTGGGCGGTGGATTCTGGACCTGGTGGTTCTGGCTCGGCGTGGCGGGATTGGGATTGATTGTGCCGATGCTGCTGAAGCCCTGGGCAAATCGCGGTTCGACATTTCATGGCGTGCTGGCGGTGTGCGGCGCCAGTCTGACCGGTGTGTTGTTGCTGCGCTTCTTTATTCTTTATGCAGGGCAACTGACGGTGGCATAGCTTTTTGGATCTCTTCCTTCCTGAAGCCGGGTTTCTGGCGCTGCTATTGAGTCTCGGGGTCAACGTGTTGACCCCGCTTGTTACGCTTTCGGGCATTCGCCTGCGCTGGCAGCGTGTTATGCCTCTGGCGACGGTGGGCTTGCTGGCGCAGTTTGTCCTGTTACTGCTCGCGTTTTCCATTCTGGTTATCTGCTTTCTCACCAGCGACTTCTCGGTCGTTTACGTTGCCCAGCACAGCTACCGTTTATTGCCGTGGGGATTAAAACTGGCTGCGGTGTGGGGGGGGCACGAAGGATCTCTGCTGCTGTGGGTGCTGCTGCTTTCCGGCTGGGGGGCGCTGTTTGCCTGGCGTTATCGCAGGCAGTCTGATCCTCTGTTCCCGCTGACGCTCAGCATTTTGTCAGTCATCACGGCCTTACTGCTGCTGTTCGTGGTGGTGTGGTCCGATCCGTTTGTGCGCCTCTTTCCGCCTGCCATCGAAGGACGCGATCTCAATCCGATGCTGCAACATCTCGGGTTAATTCTTCATCCTCCGTTGCTCTATCTTGGTTACGGCGGTTTGATGGTGGCGGCGGGCGTGGCATTAGCGTCGCTGTTGCGTGGCGGTTTTAGCGCGGCAACGGCCTGGGTCTGCTGGCGTTGGGCGTTGCCCGGCTGGTGCGCGCTGACGCTCGGCATCATTCTCGGATCATGGTGGGCGTATTGCGAACTGGGCTGGGGCGGCTGGTGGTTCTGGGACCCGGTGGAAAACGCCTCCTTATTGCCCTGGCTTTCCGCCAGCGCGTTGCTGCACAGCCTGTATGTCTCACGTCAGCGTGGCATCTTCCGCCACTGGTCGCTGCTGCTGGCCATTCTGACCCTGATCCTTTCGCTGTTGGGCACGCTGATTGTGCGCTCCGGCATTTTGGTTTCCGTACACGCCTTTGCGCTGGATAACGTGCGCGCCGTACCGTTGTTTGGACTCTTCTGTGCCCTGAGTCTGGCATCGCTGGGTCTGTACGGCTGGCGGGCGCGGGTCACACAGCAGGCTGCGCGATTCACCCTCTGGTCGCGCGAAATGCTGATTCTGGCGGCACTGCTGTTTTTTAGCGCGGTACTGCTGATTGTGCTCATTGGTACGCTCTACCCCATGCTCTACGGCCTGTTGGGGTGGGGGCGACTCTCTGTTGGCGCCCCCTATTTTAACCGCGCCACATTGCCTTTTGGTCTGCTGATGCTGGTGGTGATAGGGCTCTCGGCGGGCGGATTCTGGAAACGTTCGCCGCCCATCTCCCTGCACCGTCGGGTATGGCCCTTTGCGATTGGGTTGCTGGCGGTCGCGCTATGCTGGTCGCTCGGTGCGGCAGAAGCGCTGGCGTGTGGCCTGGTGGCGGCAGTGATGCTGCGGCTCTGGTTTCAGCCCGCTGATGCGTTGCGCCGTCAGCTTCCGGCGCTGCTGGCGCACAGTGGGGTACTGATTGTGGCGGCGGGGATCATCTTCTCCAGCGGGAGCCGACAGGAGGTCAGTCTTAATCTGAGTCCGGGGCAGCAGGTTGAGCTGGCGGGTTATACCTTCCGTTATGAGCGCCTCGACCTGGAAGCAAAGGGGAATTACACCACCGAGAAAGCGCTGATTTCGCTGTGGCAGGATAAGACGCGCATTGGCAGTCTGCTGCCTGAACGGCGCTTCTATGCTGCGCGTCGCCAGCAGATGATGGAGCCGGGTATTCGCTGGAATCTGCTTCACGACTGGTATGCGGTCATCGGCGAAAAAACCGGGCAGGACCGTTACGCCATGCGTTTGTACGTGCAGACCGGCGTTCGCTGGATATGGGGCGGTGCGTTGTTGATGGTGTTCGGTGCGTTGCTCAGCGGATGGCGAGGGAGAAAACGCGATGCCTAAGATGACCCCATTTTTACCGGATGGCGGCGTAAATGCGTTATTCGAGCGCCGTGTAGGCCTGATAAGCGCAGCGCCATCAGGCATTATCATCGCGTTTATCTTACTGTTTTTCACCTCCTTTACCAGCCACGCGCAGGTTGTAGACACCTGGGCCTTTGAAAGCCCGCAACAGCAGGAAAAGTCCCTGTTTATTGCCAGCCAGTTGCGTTGTCCGCAGTGCCAGAATCAAAACTTGCTGGAATCCAATGCGCCTGTTGCGGTGAGTATGCGCCACCAGGTTTTCACCATGGTGGCAGAAGGGAAAAGCGAAGAGGAGATCACGCGCTGGATGACGCAACGTTACGGCGAATTTGTCCTCTATAACCCACCGTTGACGGGACAAACGATCGTGCTGTGGGCGTTGCCCTGCGTTCTGTTATTGCTGGCAGGCGTCCTGTTATGGCGGGCGAGCATCAGCCAGAGCAAAAAGGAGGGCGAATGAGTTTGCATCAGGTGAGCGTACAACTGCTGCGTCACAGCCAGCGCCAGGCCAGTCAGCAGATGTCTGAGGGGGCCGCAACACCCTTGCAGTGTGAGCTACATCACGATCTGGAAGAACCGGCGGTGATGGGCGTACCATTACGTCCGTTGCCGGTGAAAGTGATGACTGCCGTTGCGGCAGGCGTGTTGCTGCTCTGCGTCGGCGGTTATCTGCTTAGCCCTAAATGGCATGCGGTGCGCCAGGAGCAGCAGCGGCTGGCGGACCCGCTACACATTTTTGCTGATGAGCAGACCCCTGAAAAACAGTTGCTGGCGTTGCAGGCGAAGATTCGTGCGAATCCGCAGGACAGTGAGCAGTGGGCGATGCTTGGCGAATATTATCTGTGGCGTAACGCGTATCAGAATGCGCTGCTGGCCTACCGTCAGGCACTGCGCCTGAAGGGGGAAAACGCGGAGATCTATTCGGCGCTGGCAACGGTGTTGTACTACCAGTCCGGGCAGCATATGACGCCCGCGACGCGGGAAATGATTGATAAAGCGCTGGCGCTGGATGCGACGGAAGTGACGGCGTTGATGTTATTGGCCTCTGATGCGTTTATGCAGGCTAACTACGTACAAGCCATTTCATTGTGGCAACAATTACTGGATTTGAACTCGCCGAGAGTTAACCGCGTGCAACTCATAGACGCTATTAATATGGCGAAATTGTTGCGGAATCGGCAGGAATGATTTCATTTTTTTGTGATTTTGGTCTTTTTTGGTGTTTATAAAATAATCAAATAAACAAAAAGATTAAAATGATTCCAAAAGTGTATTATTCAAAACAATGGCTATAAAAATCTTTTCATAACAAATAGTTATTGATGATTATCGCAATAAATTCGCATTATTATGCATTAAATTAGCGAAAAGCCTCGTTCTTAAAGGGTTGCACAAGATGCCGTGTAAATGGTACTGATTATGCCCGTTAAAAAACACTACAAACGTACGCAACACAATTCATACCCTTTCAGTATGTAACCATTCTCACGTCAGCGCACGTAGAATGGCGCTTCATTGAGGAAGTCTGTCGTTATGAAAAACATGAAAATCAGCCTGGCCTGGCAAATTTTGCTGGCTATGGTGCTGGGCATTCTGCTGGGCAGTTATCTGCATTATCACAGTGACAGCCGCGAGTGGCTGGTTGTAAACCTGCTCTCTCCGGCGGGTGATATCTTTATCCACCTGATCAAAATGATCGTTGTGCCGATTGTGATCTCTACCCTTGTGGTCGGTATTGCAGGCGTCGGCGACGCGAAGCAACTGGGGCGTATTGGCGCCAAAACCATTATCTATTTCGAAGTGATCACGACGGTTGCCATTATCCTTGGGATTACCCTGGCGAACGTGTTCCAGCCCGGTTCTGGTATCGATATGTCGCAGCTGGCGACGGCGGATATTTCGAAATATCAGAACACGACGGCAGAGGTGCAGAGCCACGCGCATGGCTTGATGGGCACCATTTTGTCGCTGGTGCCGACCAACATCATCGCGTCGATGGCGAAAGGTGACATGCTGCCGATTATCTTCTTCTCGGTACTGTTTGGTCTCGGCCTGTCATCGTTGCCGTCAACGCACCGTGAACCGCTGGTGGCAGTGTTCCGCTCCATTTCAGAAACCATGTTCAAAGTGACGCACATGGTGATGCGCTATGCGCCAGTCGGTGTGTTTGCGTTGATCGCCGTCACCGTCGCCAACTTTGGTTTTGCCTCGCTGTGGCCGCTGGCGAAACTGGTGCTGCTGGTTCACTTCGCGATTCTGTTCTTTGCCCTGGTGGTGCTGGGAATTGTGGCGCGGATATGCGGGCTGAGCATCTGGATCCTGATTCGTATCCTGAAGGATGAACTGATTCTGGCGTACTCGACGGCCAGCTCGGAGAGCGTGCTGCCGCGTATCATTGAGAAGATGGAAGCCTACGGCGCACCAGCGTCGATCACCAGTTTCGTGGTGCCCACCGGCTACTCTTTTAACCTCGATGGTTCAACGCTGTACCAGAGTATTGCGGCCATTTTTATTGCGCAGCTGTACGGCATCGACCTGTCGCTGTGGCAGGAAATCGTGCTGGTGCTGACGTTAATGGTGACATCGAAAGGGATTGCTGGCGTGCCGGGTGTTTCTTTCGTGGTGCTGCTGGCAACGTTGGGTAGCGTGGGGATCCCGCTGGAAGGTCTGGCGTTTATTGCCGGTGTTGACCGTATCCTCGACATGGCGCGTACGGCGTTGAACGTGGTGGGCAATGCGCTGGCGGTACTGGTAATTGCCAAGTGGGAACACAAATTTGACCGTAAAAAAGCGCTGGCGTATGAGCGCGAAGTGCTGGGCAAATTCGATAAAACCGCCGATCAATAATTGATTGCGGGTTGATTGCCGGATGGCGCTTCGCTTATCCGGCCTACACTTCCTTTGTAGGCCTGATAAGACGCGAGAGCGTCGCCATCAGGCAATCTGATTCACCCATTGGTTAACTTTTCAAACTCTTCACAGCCAGTATCAAATCCTTCCATACAGCTCAGATTCAACCAGTGCAGCGCCTTTTGTTTATTCTTCTCGATAAAACCCTGTTCACCGTTCAGGAAGATCATTCCGGCCCAGTATTCGGAATATCCGGTACGGGAAATCGCAGAGCTGCGCTTGAAGTACCAGGTGGCTTTATCATCGTCTGCGGGGATCCCCACACCGTTGGCGTAAATCAACCCGAGCAGCATTTGCGCGTCGACGGCAGAGTCATTTTCCAGATTTTCAGAGGCGTTTTGCAGTAGTGAAATCGCTTTTGGGTAATCGGGGTGACCCGCCTGGGTATTGACCAAAATGCGCGCCAGCGTAATTTCGCCCGGCAGACTCCCTGCCTGTACGGCTTTTTCGGCGAGCGTCCTGGCCTCGGGGTAATCCAGACTCACCGGATTGGTTATCTTGATTTGCGCCAGTAATGCGCAGGCGTCCGCATCACCGTTATCCGCCGATTTTTGCGCCCAGAATTCGGCCTTGCTCAGGTTACCTGAGCTAAACCAACTGTCTGCGAGATAGTATTGCGCACGTCGGTCTCCGGATTCGGCGGCCCTCAAATACTGGCTACCCGGCTCTGGCTCTTCGGCATGGGCAACGCATGTCATCATTAACATCAATGCGAAAAGTCGTTTCATCTTATTTTTATGTTTAGGGTACGGAATAGGCAGTATAGAGCGATCTTTTAGATAAAAAAACAGCCTCCAGAAGGAGGCTGTTGAGGCGGATATCAAACGAAAACCGATTAGCCCATCGCACTTTCGCGCAGGCGGGTTTTCAGCTTGGTGTACTCGTCAATCACATACTGTTCGGCAGTGCGCTGATCGGCAATGCGTTCAACGTTGACGGCACAGTATTTATACTCCGGCGTTTTGGTAATCGGGCTTAAGTTCTCGGTCACCAGTTCATTACATGCACCAATCCACCACTGGTAGGTCATGTAAATCGCGCCTTTGTTCGGACGATCGCTCACGGCTGCACGGGTAATGACTTTGCCCTTGCGTGAGTTAACCCACACCAGCTCTTCATCTTTAATACCCAGACGTTCAGCGTCGGCGGTATTGATTTGCGCATAGCCAGGTTCATCCGCCAGCGCTGCCAGCGCCGCACAGTTGCCGGTCATCGAACGGCAAGAGTAGTGGCCGACTTCACGCACCGTGGAGAGCACCATCGGATACTCTTCGGTGAGCTTGTCGATAGGCGCTACCCAGTCACAGGTGAAGAACTGCGCCAGGCCGTTCGGGGTGTCGAACTTCTCTTTAAAGAGGTAAGAGGTCCCCTGATCGGCATCCGACGTATCGCGGCATGGCCACTGGATGTAGCCCAGTTCGCCCATCTTCTCGTAGGTGGCACCGTAGAATTCTGGACACAGATTGCGCAACTCATCCCAGATTTCCTGGGTGTTGTTGTAGTGCATCGGATAGCCCATACGGGTCGCGATTTCACTGATGATTTGCCAGTCTGTTTTCAGATCCCACTTCGGCTCAACCGCTTTGAAGAAGCGCTGGAAACCACGGTCAGCGGCAGAGAAGACGCCTTCATGCTCACCCCATGACGTAGACGGCAAAATAACGTCTGCGGCAGCGGCGGTTTTGGTCATGAAGATGTCCTGTACGATGACCAGTTCCAGATCCTCAAACCCTTTGCGCACAGCAGAGAGTTCCGCATCGGTCTGAAGCGGATCTTCACCCATAATGTACGCTGCGCGAACTTCGCCATGCGCCGCACGGTGCGGCAGTTCGCTGATGCGATAGCCGGTATGTGCAGGCAGACTTTCCACGCCCCAGGCTTTGGCGAATTTCTCGCGGTTTTCCGGGAACTTCACGTACTGGTAGCCCGGATAAGTATCCGGCAGCGCACCCATGTCGCAGGCGCCCTGAACGTTGTTCTGGCCACGCACCGGGTTAACGCCCACGCTTGGTTTACCGAGGTTGCCGGTCAGCATGGAGAGGCTGGTCAGTGAACGCACGGTTTCGACGCCCTGGTAGAACTGGGTAACACCCATGCCCCACAGGATTGTCGCGTTTTTCGCGGTCGCGTACATACGCGCAGCCTGACGAATTTCCTGTGCGCTAACGCCAGTAATGTCTTCGACGGACTCCGGCGTATAGCCTTCGACAATCTTACGATACTCTTCAAACCCTTCCGTACGGGAGGCAACGAACGCCTGGTCGTACAGGTTTTCTTCAATAATGACGTGGCCCATCGCATTGAGCAGCGCGATATTCGAGCCGTTTTTCAATGCAACGTGCATATCGGCAATACGCGCAGTTTCGATTTTGCGCGGATCGCAGACGATAATTTTCGCCCCGTTACGTTTAGCGTTGATCACGTGATTCGCCACGATAGGGTGGGAATCCGCCGGGTTATACCCGAAGATGAACACTAAATCTGTGTTATCAATTTCATTGATAGCATTACTCATTGCGCCGTTACCGACCGATTGGTGCAGACCTGCAACCGATGGGCCGTGTCAGACGCGAGCGCAGCAGTCAACGTTATTGGTACCAATAACGGCGCGCGCGAATTTTTGCATTACATAGTTGGTTTCATTACCGGTACCGCGGGAGGAGCCGGTAGTCTGAATGGCATCCGGGCCATACTTCGCTTTGATGGCGCTCAGGCGGTCAGCAACGTAATTAAGCGCTTCATCCCAGGACACGGATTCCAGTTTGCCGCCACGCTGGCGACGGATCATAGGGGTTTTCAGGCGCGGGGTCAGGATCTGGGTATCATTGATAAAATCCCAGCCATAATAGCCCTTCAGACACAAGGTACCCTGATTGGTTTTCCCCTGCGCCGCCTCCGCCCGAACGATTTTGCCGTTATCGACCACCAGGTTGATTTTGCAACCTGATGCGCAATACGGGCAAACCGTGACGACTTTTTTCATCGGTCTCGCTCCAGTTAATCAAATCGCGCATACGCGCTGTCGCCTTCAGTATGCATCTTTTATGCCATCTTTTTATTGTGGGCATTCCCTGATATTACGGGCAAATTTCGCGCAAAATGCTGACGAAAAGCAGGCTGTCGTCAGTTTTGACGTGACGAATTCAAAATATGTGACAGCCAGTCAATGTGACGGTGCTTATGTTTCCAGCATCTCCTCCTGCGCAATTTCTGTTACTCCGGGCAGAATCATTCACACTCATCTGAGTGAGAGACGAAAGGGGAAGGATGATGAAGCCTGCTGTTTTGATCGTGGATGATGACACCGCAATCTGCGCGCTGCTGCAGGATGTGTTGAGCGAGCATGTTTTTGCGGTCACCACCTGCCATACCGGACAGGAGGCGATACGCTGCGTCGAAGAGCGCCCCGAGATTGCGCTGGTACTGCTGGACATGATGCTGCCCGACATCAACGGATTGAGGGTGTTGCAGCAGGTCCAGAAAATCAGGCCGACGCTGCCCGTGGTGATGTTGACAGGGATAAGCAGCGAGTCTGATGTGGTGGTGGGGCTGGAAATGGGGGCGGATGATTACATCTGCAAACCGTTTAATCCCCGGGTGGTGGTGGCGCGCGTCAAAGCCGTGTTGCGCCGGGGCGGCGTATCGGTAGCTGAAGGCGGCGTGACGCAAATCGCTGGTCTTTCTTTTAACGGCTGGCATCTGGATACCGGGCGTTGCCAGTTGCGTGATCCCCAGCAGCAAACGATAGATCTGACGCAAGGGGAGTACAGTCTGCTATTGGCGTTGGCGCAAAATGCCCGTCGGGTTCTGAGCCGCGAGCAGTTGCTGGCGCTCACGCACAGCGACAGCATCGAGGTGTTTGACCGCACCATCGATGTGTTAATCATGCGTTTGCGCCGCAAAATCGAAGCCAATCCGCATCAACCGACGTTAATAAAAACGATACGCGGTCTGGGATATGTGTTTGCCGCCGACGTCCAGCATCACGACAAGGCGGCATAATGTTGTTGATCCGGCCTACACAATTCATCAAGTAGCAGGCATTTCCGCTTTTAACTCCGCCAGCGTTTTGGCGCCGTCAATGGCGTTCGCACACAGCAGGCTAGCCCGTGCGCAGGCATGCGCCAGCGTAATGCTGTCGGCCAGCGACCATGATTCATGACAGCCGTACAGGAAGCCCGCGCAAAAGGCGTCGCCTGCGCCAACGCTGCCGACGATCTCCTCCTGCGCCAGTTTCTGCGACGGTATCCAGACGCCAGGCTGGTCCGGCGTTTCCCCCCACGCCCCTTCCGGGCAGTGGATCACCACGCGCTGTCGAACGCCCGCGTTGAGCAACTCCCGCGCGATGCTGGCGATGTGCGGAATATGCGGCCCGCCGTCCGGATAACGAACCTCAAGACCGCTGAACTCTCCGGCTTCCAGCTCGTTAATCACCAGATAATCAAGATGAGGCAACGTGGGCAACACCAGCGGCTGATAACGCGGGTCGCCCTTTCGCGAGACCAGGTCCAGCGACGTTTCAAACCCATTCTCGCGCATCTGCGCCAACAGCCGCGCGCTACGCGTACCGTACTGGCCATCCGGCATATCCAGACTGTCGAGCAGCAGCAGATAACCGAGATGGAAGATTTTCATTGAGTTGTCGAGCCGATCAAAGGCGGGCAGATCCAGCAGGCGGTTCGCGCCAGGCGAGTGAAAAAAGGTGCGCTGGCCGCTGGGGTCGGTCATCACTTGCGACATTGAGGTCGGTGCGAAGGTGGTGCGCTGCACATGCTGGCGATTGACATGATACTGCTCCAGCATCGCCATAATGTAGTCGCCGTCGCTGTCCTGACCGATAAGCCCCACCGCCTGTAACGGCAAACCGGTGTGCATTTTTGCCAGCGTCAACAAGACGTTGAGCGGTGCGCCGCCCGTAGAGCGCTCGCTGTGACTGATTTCCGCCAGCCAGCCGCGCTCCGGCCACTGCACTATTTGATGCACGTGATCGACCAGCATATTGCCCGCAGCGATGATGCCTTTGCGTTCCATCACACTTGCCCCGCGCTGCCAAAAATGCGCATTTGCTCAGAGACGGTATCGGTAATTGCGGCCTCAATACCCAGCAATAGCTCGGCAAATTCATCGTACAGTGGCTGGCGGTTCGCCATGCGCGATTCGATGGCGGCCAGCGCTGCCTGAGACATTCCGGTGTAGAAGTTGATTTTGTGAATGCCCAGTTCGATGGCGCGACGAAAATCCGCGTCGCTGATGCCGGAACCGCCGTGCAGCACTAAAGGGATTGCGGCCTGCTGGCGGACCTCATCTAAGCGTGGGAAGTCGAGTTTCGGCTCGCCTTTGTACTTACCGTGCGCGTTGCCGATGGCGACCGCGAGGGCGTCAATCCCGGTTCTGTCGACAAAGTCCCGCGCCAGCAGCGGATCGGTAAACAGCGATTCGTCGGCATGACCATACAGCGCGCCGCCTTCGTCACCGCCGACGGCCCCCAGTTCAGCCTCTACGGATACGCCCACGGCGTGGCACATTTTCACCACTTCGCGGGTCTGGCGAATGTTCTCTTCATACTCCAGCGTCGAGCCGTCAAACATCACCGAACTAAAGCCCAGACGTAGCGCCTGAACCACCGATTCAAAATGCAGACCGTGGTCAAGATTAAGCACCACCGGAATGTCGTGGCGGGCAGCCTCGAATTTAATTGTCTCGACCAGCGAATCCAGCGAGACATACTTAAAATGCACTTCGGCAATATTGATGATAAACGGCGAACGTTCCTGCTTCGCCGCGGCAAACAGCGCGCGCAAAAAGTGGGAGTCCAGCACGTTAAACGCCCCTAACGCGTAGCGATGCTCACGGGCGTGGGCGAGCCCATCAGCAAGAGAAATCAGTGGCATAACAGCCTCCTTGTTCAACGGAACAGTCGATACTCGTTACACAGCACCAGCTGCGCCGGTTCATCTTCTTCAATGTCGTTATAACGGGCGAGTGGCTGCAGGAAGTGGTTGTCGTGGTCGTCGTCATTGACGGAAGAGACTTCGCCGACCAGCACATCGCCGAAGCCAGACTCTGCCCAAAAGCTGTGATACAGACCGGGCGTCAGGCAGATGCTCTCTCCGGGCGTCAGGCGCAGCTGGCTGCCCGCCGCGTGGGTTTGTCGGCAGCCATCAATCACCACCGTGACAGCACTGTTATCTGTTTGATCGTGGGCGTCGGCGTTCCACAACTCCACGATCAGATTACCGCCGCCGCGATTGATGATGTCTTCATGCTTGCGCCAGTGAAAATGCATCGGCGTGATCTGCGCGTCCCGCACATGCATGATTTTTTCGGCGTAGCACTTTTCGTAAGGGAAGGCGTTAGGTGAACCGTTGCGCAGGGTAAACAGCGTTAACCCCAAGGCGGCAAAGTTTTCCCCGCCAAAAGCCGTCACATCCCAGCCGAGCTTGAGATCGATCACTTCACGCCAGGCGTCGGCATCCAACTGTCGCCATTGCGTTGGCGCAAAACTGGCGAAGGGCGGAAGATGGATGTCATGCATGGAAAAAAACTGCCGTGTATGACCGAGGATTTCGTTTATTTCGGAGCGTTTCATGGACTGGATTCTCCTTGTGTGATGTCGCCTTCCAGGCCTGATGGCGCTGCGCTTATCAGGCCTGGACAGAGGCCGCTTGCCGCTATTTCACCGTCCAACCCTTATAGCCGCTGACGTTGCTCTTATCGATCATCGTCACCGGGATAAGCACCGGCTCTTTCGGCGCAGGTTTCCCCTGTAGAATGTCATAGCCGATCTCTACCGCTTTTGCCGCCATAACCTGCGGATCTTGCGCAGGCGTGGCGACAAACAGCGAGTTCTCACGCTTCAGCGCCTCTTCGGCGTCCGGGCTGCCATCGACGCCAACAATAAAGAACTCGTTACGTTGCGCCTGTTTTGCCGCGAGATCGGCGCCGATCGCCGTTGGATCGTTAATCGCAAACACGCCGTCGATCTTCGGATTCGCCGCCAGCAGGGCGGTCATCACTTCCAGGCCACCTTCACGACTGCCTTTGGCGTTCTGGTTATCGGAAAGTACCTTGATGTCCGGATGTTTTTTGAATTCGGTCTGACAGCCTTCTACCCGGTTCTGTACAGCAGATACCGGCGGTCCGTTGATGATCACCACATTACCTTTGCCTTTCAGGCGATCGGTGATGTATTTACACGCCATTTCCCCCGCCTGGGTGTTATTGGAGGTAATGGTGGCATCAGCGCCTTCTGCCGCGACGTCAACCGCGACGACCACGATCCCCGCGTCTTTTGCCCGCTTCACCGCCGGGCCGATCCCTTTAGAATCCGCCGCGTTAAGGATTATCATGTCGACTTTGGCGGCGATAAAGTTGTCTATCTGCGACACCTGCTGGCCCAGATCGTAACCGCTGGAGACCAGCGTCACTTTCACGCCGTCACCCGCCAGCTTGCGGGCTTCCAGCTCCGCGCCTTTGGTGATCTGTACGAAGAACGGGTTGGCAAGATCGCCCACCGTCACGCCGATCGATTTGAGATCTTTGGCCTGCGTAAACGGTGCTGCGGTCAGCAGCGCGCCTGCACAGAGCGCGGTTACTAATGGCTTCAAACGCATAGTCTTTTCCTCACGTAGGGTACTTTTTGTTGTCATTGCCTGATGGCGCTACGCTTATCAGACCTACGGGGTTGTAGGACGGATAAGGCCGGCAGGTGTGTTATGCACTTTGATGATGTCGGGTACGGTATTTATCGATCAGCACCGCAATGATGATCACCGCCCCTTTGATCACCAGTTGCCAGAAATACGAAACGCCCATCAGCGTCATGCCGTTGTTGAGCGTGGCAATGATCAACGCCCCCACCAGCGTGCCGGTGATCGTGCCGATCCCGCCGACAAAACTGGTGCCGCCAAGGATCACTGCGGCGATGGCGTCCAGCTCGTAGCCCATGCCTAAGTTGCCGTTGGCGCTGTACAGACGTGACGCGCTCATCACCCCGCCAAGCCCGGAAAGCAGGCCGCTCATGCCGTAAACAAACAGCAGAACCAGCCACACTTTGATGCCGGTTAAACGCGCCGCCTGCATATTGCCGCCCACCGCGTAGATATGAACCCCCAGCGTGGTGCGGCGCAAAATAAACCAGCACACCACAATGACCGCCAGCGCAATCACCACCAGCCACGGAATCGGCCCGAGATAGTTGTTGCCGATCCACTCGAAACTGATATTGGAGTTAATCACCGTGGTGCCGTCCGCCAGCAGGTAGGCTGCCCCGCGCAGCGCCGTATAGGTGCCGAGAGTGACGATAAACGGCGGCAGTCCGGCAAAGGCCACCAGCGCGCCGTTAAACAAGCCCAGCAGCATACCGAGCATCAGTGCGACGGGCACAGAGAGCATGGCGAATTCGGGGATCAGTGAAACTACCATCGCCGCCACCGCCGTGGTGCCAAGAATCGACCCGACGGAAAGATCGATACCGCCGGTCAGAATGATGAAGGTCATTCCCGCCGCTAACACGATGTTGATCGACGCCTGGCGGGTAATATTCAGGAGGTTGCTCTCGGTAAAAAAGTTGGGCGCGATAAAGCCAAACACGGCAACAATCAGGATAAGAATGGGCAGGATACCGACGGTTTGCATCAGATCGCCCATCAGCATTTTTTTGGCGGAGGCGGATTTCGCCACCTGCTGGGGAGTGGGTGAATTATTCATGGGTGCCTCGCCTGAGGGTGGGAGTCGTTCGCGCCGGTGGCCAGCGTCATAATGTTTTCCTGAGAAATGTGTTTTCCGTCCAGCTCTCCGGCAATGCTGCCTTCGTGCATGACGTACACCCGGTCGCTCATGCCGACGACCTCCGGCAGTTCGCTGGAGATCATCAGGATCGCCACGCCCTGGCGCGCCATGTCATTCATGATGCGGTAGATCTCGCTTTTGGCACCGACATCCACGCCGCGCGTCGGTTCATCAAGGATCAAAATGCGTGGGCCAATCGCCACCCAGCGCGAAATCAACAGCTTTTGCTGATTGCCGCCGGAAAGCCCGCCCGCCCGTACCTGCGCATGCGGCACACGGATATTGAGTAACTGAATGGCATCATCGGAGATCGTTTGCGCTTTTTTACGGTTGAGCATCCCCCAGGTGGCGTCACGCTCCAGCGTCGCCATCGTGATGTTCTCTGCCGCCGCCAGCTCTAAAAACAGCCCCTGTTCTTTGCGGTTCTCGGTGAGATAACCGATGCCATAGTCGATGGCTTCGCGTGGGGAGTGGATCACCACCGGTTCGCCATCCACTTCCAGCATGCCGCCGGTGGCTTTGCGCACGCCAAAAATCAGTTGCGCCAGTTCCGAGCGCCCGGCGCCGACCAGCCCTGCCAGGCCGACAATTTCCCCGGAACGCACCAGTAAACTGCACGGCTGCACTTTACCGCCGTCGGTCAGGTGATGGACATTCAGGCGCGCTTTGCCTAAGGGAATATCGCGCTCTTTGTTAAACAGATCGCTCAGTGGACGACCCACCATCATGCGCACCAGTTCGGCGGCGTTGAGTTTGTCGCGGGTCAGGCTGCCGACGTACTGTCCATCGCGCAGCACGCTGACGCGATCTGAAAGCTCGTACACTTCCGCCATGCGGTGGCTGATATAGATAATCGCCATTCCTTCATCGCGCAGGCGCATGATCAGTTCAAACAGGCGGTGGGTTTCACGCGAGGAGAGGGCGGCGGTGGGTTCATCCATCACCAGAATTCGGCTGTTGCGGTGCAGGGCGCGGGCGATTTCCACCTGCTGTTGTTCGGCGATGGTCAGCCGCATCACTTTATCGCTGGCTTTAAACTGTGCGCCGAGGCGATCGATAACCTGCTGCGCCTGAAGAACCATCTCTTTGCGTTGCACCAGGCCGCCGCGCGACAGTTCGCTGCCGAGGAATATGTTCTCCGCGACGGTCAGGTTCGGGGCGAGCTGCATCTCCTGATAAATCAGGGTAATGCCTGCGCTGAGGGCATCTTTTGGGCCTTTGATATGGAAAGGCTGACCGTCAATCAGGATCTCGCCGCTGGTGGCGCTATACGCCCCGGCAAGCACCTTCATCAGGGTGCTTTTCCCCGCGCCGTTTTCGCCCATCAGGGCGTGGATTTCGCCAGGATATACCGTCAGATCGACCCCTTTCAGTGCGTAAAATTTGCCAAAGGCTTTGGCAATATTGCGCATCTCCAGAACCGGTGCCCTGCTCATGGCGGATCTCCTGCGGGGTTGTCGATATCAGCAGTCCATCACAGGAAAGTAAATGCAAAATGTCAGAAGCCGTTCATATTTGTCATAGTGATATTTTTCTTCATGGAGCGTGATATGCCGCAGCCTGGGCGTCACTTTTTCGCCAGCGCGCGCGGGCGATTGCTGTTCTTTAACCTGCTGGTGGTGGCCGTCACGCTGATGGTGAGCGGCGTGGCGGTGCTCGGTTTTCGGCACGCCAGCCAGATTCAGGAGCAGGTACAACAGCAAACGGTTGATGACATGACCGGCAGCATGAATCTGGCGCGCGACACCGCCAACGTGGCGACGGCGGCAGTGCGACTGTCGCAGGTGGTCGGCGCGCTGGAATATAAAAGTGAGGCGGAACGCTTACAGGAGACGCAGCGTGCGCTGAAACAGTCGCTGGAACAACTGGCCGCTGCCCCGCTGGCGCAGCAGGAGCCGGACCTGGTCGCCCGCATTATTCAGCGCAGCAACGAACTGCAAACTAGCGTGGCGGGCATGCTTCAGCGCGGGCAGCGACGACATCTGGAGCGTAACGCGCTACTGAGTTCGCTGTATCAGAATTTGAGCTATCTGCGGCATTTGCAAACGATCAATGCGGCGCAGGATGCGGTGTTGCTTGCTCAGATGGACAGGCTGATTGTGGCGGCCATCGAAACGCCCACGCCGCGCTCTGTGGTCAAGCAGCTGGATGGCGTGATGCCTCTGTTGCCAACACGTAACGCCCGCCCGCTGGTCAACGGCATCCTCAGTGACTTCAATCAGGAGTTACGCCAGCTTGAACCGCTCTCGGCGGCGCTGGAACAAAGCGATTTGGCGATCATCTGGTATATGTTCCACATCAAAGCGCTGGTGGCGATCCTCAACAGCGACATCAATCAATATGTGGCGCAGGTGGCGGCCAGTTCAGAACAGCGTGTGGCGCAAAGCCATCAGGAGTTGCAATCTATCATCATGTTTATCATGACATTTGCCCTGCTGGCGATTGTCATTACCGGGTTTGCGGGCTGGTATATTTACCGCAATCTCGGCTCCAACCTGACAGCAATCTCGCGAGCAATGACCCGCCTGGCGCACGGCGAGTCGGACGTCAGCGTCCCTGCCTTACAGCGGCGCGACGAACTGGGAGAGCTGGCGCGCGCGTTCAACGTTTTTGCCCGTAATACCGCCTCGCTGGAGCACACCTCGCGTCTATTGAAGGAAAAAAGCACGCAACTGGAACTCGACAGAATCGAGCGCAAAGGGCTGGAGGAAGCGCTGCTGCACAGCCAAAAAATGAAAGCGGTAGGGCAACTGACGGGAGGGCTGGCGCATGACTTTAACAATCTGCTGGCGGTGATAATCGGCAGTCTGGAACTGGTTAACCCCGACTCGCCGGATGCGGCGCGTATTTCGCGGGCGCTGAAAGCGGCGGAACGTGGGGCGTTGCTGACCCAGCGGCTACTGGCTTTCTCACGCAAGCAATCCCTGCACCCCCATGCGGTGGAGCTGAGAACGTTGCTGGAGAATCTTGGTGAACTGATGCGCCACTCGTTGCCCGCCACCCTGACGCTGGACATTGAAGCCCAGTCGCCCGCCTGGCCCGCGTGGATTGACGTCAGCCAACTGGAGAATGCCCTCATCAACCTGGTGATGAACGCCCGCGATGCGATGGAGGGGCAGATGGGCACCATCAAAATTCGTACCTGGAATCAGCGAGTCACGCGCAGCAGCGGGCGCAAAGAGGATATGGTGATTCTGGAGATAGCGGATCACGGCTGCGGGATGTCGCAGGAGATCAAAGCGCAGGTTTTTGAGCCGTTCTTCACCACCAAACAGACCGGCAGCGGCAGTGGCCTGGGGCTGTCTATGGTGTACGGATTTGTGCGCCAGTCCGGCGGACGGGTGGAAATCGAGAGTGCGCCGGGGCAGGGAACGATAGTCAGATTGCAACTGCCCCGCGCGATTGTGCCTGTTGCGACCGCTGCGGAACCGTTGGCAGAGGAGGATGTGGCCCGCACGGATAAACTGGCTCTGGTTCTCGAAGATGAGGCCGATGTGCGCCAGACGCTGTGCGAGCAGCTGCATTTGTTGGGTTACCTGACGCTGGAAGCCGCCAACGGTGAGCAGGCGATGCAGATGCTCGCCGCCTCCTCAGAGATCGATATTTTTATCAGTGACTTAATGCTACCCGGCGGGTTAAGCGGCGCGGATGTGGTGAATCATGCGCTGAAACACTATCCCCATCTGACGCTGCTGCTGATCAGCGGTCAGGATTTACGCCCGGCAGACAATCCTGCACTGCCGGATGTGGCGCTGTTGTGTAAACCGTTTACCCGTATGGATTTGGCACGGGCGCTACGGCATCAGCGAAATTGAGATTCCTCCGCTACTCCCCGCGTATACCTTTCATTAACGTAAAGCCAGCTCACCTGCGAGACTGGTCTTATGAAACGTTACTCTATCGCTCTGTTACTGAGTCTGTGCTCTTTAAGCAGTCCACTGGCCTATGCCGACATTATCGATGACGCCATCGGCAACATTCAGCAGGCGATCAGCGATGCCTATAAACCCGATAGTGACCGCCGCTATGACGATGACTCTCGGTATGACAACGGGCAACGGCAGATGAGTGACGATCGTCGCAGACAGTACGACGACAGGCGTCGTCAGTTTGAAGACCGACGTCGCCAGTTAGACGAGCGCCAGCGCCAGCTCGATCAAGAGCGTCGCCAGCTAGAAGATGACGAGCGAAGGATGGAAGAGGACTACTATCGGTAGCCGTTAATCCTTCGCGGTTTTGACACACTCTCTTTCAGCGTTCGTGATAATACAAAGTGCGCGTTTACCCTTTGGTTTCGGGCTGAACCGCGCTGAGGCGATTGCCATGCCCGGCGAGGCGAGGGACTAAAAAGCCCAACGCGCCCCCTGCGAACAGGCCAGTACAAAAGACTATCCACACAAACTCATGACTGAATAATGCCCTGGCGCTGAGCGCATGGGGAATGAGTTCGTACAGCAACGCGAGCGCGCCGCCAATGGCCGCACAGGTGAAGCTGCGCCAGTAACGTGAGTCGTAAATTCTGTCTGGCAGGCAGGCGCTGAGAATACCTGTCGCCAGCGCCGGGAGTGCGCCGATTAGCCACGTTAATACCAGAAACTCTGGCAACACTCTGCTGATATCGAACAGCAATTCCCACGGCGAATCCCGAAAGTACAGCGCCGTGATGGCGACGGTGAGGGGAACGCCGGTAAACGGTCCCAACAAAGTAAACCAGCAGGCATGATGGATAATACGGCGTGTTTTTATGTTCACAGGATCCCCTTCAGCGTGTTTTCTCTGAAGGGAAAGTAGTCTGCGTAAGTGAAGAGACGATGAAGTGGCGTTAATCCAGCACAATCTCCATTCCGTCGAAGCCCGCTTCAATGCCTTCCGGCAGCGGGTTCTCCATCAGCCACAGGTCGAACTGATGGCTGATGTGGGTGAGGATCACCCGTGGGCAGCGGAGGACGTTATTGAGTGCCACGACGGTATTTAAATCACAGTGGTTACGCGCAGGCTCCGCGCGCGGTGCGTGGCTACAGTCGATAATGATCGCCTGCGGCGGATTGTTCAGTAGAAATTTCAGCGTTTTGTCTGGCAATCCGGCGGTGTCAGAGAGCCACGCCACGCGGCTGTGCGCCGTTTCCAGCAGATAGCCAAACGTCAGCTTTGAGTGATTCAACGGCAGCGGCGTGACCTGTAATCCCTGCAAATCAAACACCACAAACGGCTTCACCGTGTGGCTGAAATCCAGAATCCCTGGGTGCTTAAACAGATCGTCACAGCCCTGCTCGTCAGGCGGACCGTATACCGGGATCGTCGCACCCACGCCCCAGCGAAGTGGAAACAGTCCCTGGACATGATCCATATGGTAGTGCGTGAGCAGAAACTGGCGGAAAGATCCGGCAGGCCAGCGATCCATCAGATCGTGCAGACCGGCGTCCAGCAGCGTTACCGCGTCGTTGAATTTGAGTGATCCGCTACAGGGGCGGCGGCGATAGTGCGCCTGCACGCGCGCGCGACGACAGGCGGCGCAGTCGCAACCAAAAGCGGGCACCTGCTGTGCGCCGCCGGTGCCGGTTAAGGTGATGGTCAAACTCATCGTGACTCCCCTTGTCGTATCGTGCCGGATGGCGACGCGAGCGTCTTATCCGGCCGGCCTACCTCACAACGTTTTGGTGAAGCGATAATGGCTCCGTTCATACCCTTCGCGCAGGTAAAAACGGTGCGCGTTGTGACGCGTCACGCTGGTGGAAAGCTCGGTCATTTCTGCCCCTGCCTGGCGTGCTTCTTCCTCCGCCCACGCCAGCAGCCGACTGCCGACTTTCCCCCCGCGCGCATGCGGCATCACTACCAGTTCCTGAATTTCGCCAATCCAGTTGGCGTGATGCAGATGAAACTGCAAATGCAGACCAATCATGCCAACCACCTGGCCGTCGAGCAGCGCCAGTTGGTAGCGCAGATTGCTATCCTGCAAATTAACGGCAAACCCGGCGCTAAAGGCCTGGCGGTTAAATTCGGCCTGCTTCAGCTCGCAGATAAGCGCGTAGACGGCCTCGGTATCCCCTGGGGTGGCATGGCGTAGTTCACAGTCAAACATCTATTTTCTCCTTGCGACCCATCAGCGTGAGTAACGCATCGACGGACTGCAATAAACTTCCGTCGTTATTCAGCTTATGACAGTTTAATGGCGCGTAACGGGCGGCGCGTTCGAGGCGAGCGGCGATCTCCGTTTCATTTTCTCTCCCGCGAGCCTGTAAGCGCTGGCGCAGGATAGCAGAAGAAACCTCTAAACAGACAGGAAGCAGCGATATACCGTAGCGTGCCTGCGCTTGCGCCAGATGCGCGCGTGAACCGTTGACAACCACGTCGAAACCGGCGTGTAGCCAAAGGTCAATCTCCACCCCTATGCCGTAGTAAAAGCCGTTGGCGTGCCAGCTTAGCGCCAGCAGATTCTGCCCGGCGCGGGTAAAAAACTCGTGTTCACTGAGGGCGATATGGTTTTCATGCCCGGCGTTGGCCGACCGGGTGATATAACGATGCGCCACCAGCAGTTGTGCAGGTTCCTGCTGGCGAAGTTCCGCCAGCAGGCTGTCCTTTCCGGAGCCGGACGGTCCCATCAGCCAGATCAGTTTTCCCATAATCAGAACACCCTTTTTCCCTGGCGCCAGACGTGGTCGATATGAATATGATCGCCTTTGCGGTGCGCCAGCACCAGGTCGGCGCGCTTACCTTCGGCGATCACGCCGCGATCGTCGAGGTTCAGCGCCCGTGCCGGGTTACGGGTGACCAGCCGAATGGCCTGCGGCAGCGTAAAGCGGTTGGCTTCGTCTTCTGCGACGCGAAACGCTGCATCCAGCAGGCTGGCGGGATAGTAATCCGACGAGAGAATATCCAGCAGCCCCATTTCCGCCAGCGTATGCGCCGCCACGTTGCCGGAGTGCGAACCGCCGCGCACGATGTTGGGTGCGCCCATCAGCACGTTCATTCCATGCTGGCGAGAAGCAAGTGCTGCGTCGAATGTGGTGGGAAATTCGGCGATCACGCTGCCAAGTTGATGCGACTCCCGCACATGATCGTGGGTGGCGTCATCATGGCTCGCCAGCGCGATATGCCGCTCGCGACACAACTGTGCAATGGCGGTACGGTTCGGCTGCGACCAGCGCGCCGCAAGCTGAAGCTGTTCCTCTTCATAGCGGGCCATCTGCTCATCGGTGAGAGAATATTTGCCCTGATAATATTCGCGGTATTTTTCGCGGCTGGCGAACTGGCGCTGCCCCGGCGAGTGATCCATCAGTGACACCAGCGTCACCGGTTCACGACCCACCAGCTTTTCAAACAGCGGCAGGGTGGAGTGATGCGGCAGCTCGCAGCGCAGATGCAGACGGTGCTCGGCGCGGTTGACCCCGCGCTTTTGCGTCTCCTCCACCGCATTGATCATCTTCTCCAGATTTTCCAGACGGTCGCCGCCGTCGCGCACGTCGCCAATCGCCACCGCGTCCAGCACGGTGGTGATGCCGCTGGCGACCATCAGCGCGTCGTGGCTGCTCATTGCCGAATGGGCGGGCCAGTCCACCTTCGGACGCGGAGTAAAGAATTTGTCGAGATTGTCGGTATGCAGCTCTATCAGCCCCGGCAGTAGCCAGCCGCCTTCGCCGTCCAGCGCCTCGGGAAGACGGCTCTGACTTTGCGCAAAGGCGCGGATCACGCCATCCTGCATTTCCAGCGATCCGTGCACGACTTCATCTTCCAGCACCAGCTTTACATTGTTGATAATCATGCTGTTGTTCCCATCAGGTGCAAACGGTCCGCCACGCGCTCGCGCACGGCGCTATCGTGAAAAATGCCGACAATCGCCGCACCGCGTGCTTTTGCTTCTTCAATCAGCGCCACTACCGCCGCGCTGTTTTTGGCGTCCAACGAGGCGGTAGGTTCATCAAGCAGCAAAATCGGGTAATCGACGATAAACCCACGGGCAATGTTCACGCGCTGCTGTTCGCCGCCGGAAAAGGTGGAAGGGGCGAGATGCCACAGCCGTTCCGGTACGTTCAAACGGGTCAGCAGGTTCGCGGCTTTGGCGGCGCACGCCTCGCGTGATACGCCCAGATCCAACAGTGGCTGCATCACCACATCCAGCGCGCAGACGCGCGGGATCACCCGCAGGAACTGGCTGACCCAGCCAATCGTTGAACGGCGAACTTCGAGCACCTTACGGGCGGGTGCCTGTACCAGATCCACCCATTCGTCGCTGTGGCGAATGTGGATGTGCCCTTCGTCCGGCAGGTAGTTAGCGTACAGGGAGCGTAACAGCGTGGATTTGCCGCTGCCCGAGTGGCCGTGCAGCACCACGCATTCACCCTTTTTCACCTCCAGAGAGGCGCTTTGCAGCACCGGCAGGCGCACGCCGTTTTGCTGGTGGAGCACGAAAGTCTTACTCACGTTTTCAACGCGGATCGCGTTCATTTTTAGCCTCTTTAAGCATTTGTGCATTCAATTGCCTGATGGCGCTTTGCTTATCAGGCCTACAAGCGATGTCGACTCGTAGGACGGATAAGACGCGTTAGCGTCGCCATCCGGCAAAACAGCGACATCAATTCTGTAAAACCGACGACACCAGCAACTGGGTATAAGGGTGATGTGGATCGTCGAGCACACGGTCGGTTAACCCACTTTCCACCACCTGGCCCTGCTTCATCACCAGCAGGCGGTCCGCCAACAGGCGCGCGACGCCCAGATCGTGGGTGACAATCACCACTGCCAGATCCAGTTCCACCACCAGCCCGCGCAGCAGGTCCAGCAGTTTGGCCTGCACGGAAACGTCCAGCCCGCCAGTGGGTTCGTCCATAAACACCAGCTTCGGGTGAGTGACGAGGTTACGGGCGATCTGCAGACGCTGCTGCATGCCGCCGGAAAAGGTGGTCGGCAGATCGTCGATACGTGAGGCGGGGATCTCCACCTCCTCCAGCCAGCGCTTCGCGGTGGCGCGGATCTCGCCGTAGTGACGCGCACCGGTGGCCATCAGGCGTTCGCCGATATTGCCGCCCGCCGACACCTGACGGCGCAGACCGTCCAACGGGTGCTGATGCACCACGCCCCATTCGGTGCGCAGCAGGCGGCGACGGTCGGCTTCGTGCATGCCGTACAGCGAGCGGTTCTGGTACTGAATCTCGCCCGACTGCGGTGTCAGGCGCGAAGAGATTGATTTCAGCAGGGTGGTTTTGCCGGAACCAGACTCCCCGACAATGCCCAGTACCTCGCCAGGCCACAGGTCAAAAGAGACATCGCTGAAGCCTTTGCCCGGCGCGTAGAGATGGGTCAGGTTGTTAACCGAAAGCAGCGGTTGCGTCATTGGCTGAGGGCCTCGCTCTGTTGGCGGCAGTAGTCGGTGTCGGAGCAGACAAACATCCGTTTGCCGGTGTCATCGAGCACCACTTCATCGAGATAACTGTGGGTCGAACCGCAGATGGCGCAGGGCTCATCCCAGGTCTGAACGGTAAACGGGTGATCGTCGAAATCGAGGCTTTCTACCCGCGTGTAAGGGGGGACGGCATAAATGCGTTTTTCGCGGCCAGCGCCAAACAGTTGCAGGGCGGGCATCTTGTCCATCTTCGGGTTATCGAATTTTGGAATTGGCGACGGGTCCATCACGTAGCGCCCGTTGACCTTCACCGGGTAGGCGTAAGTGGTGGCGATGTGACCGAAGCGGGCGATATCTTCATACAGCTTCACCTGCATGACGCCGTACTCTTCCAGCGCGTGCATGGTGCGGGTTTCCGTTTCTCGCGGTTCGATAAAGCGCAGCGGTTCCGGGATCGGCACCTGAAAGATAATGATCTGATCTTCAGTCAGCGGCGTTTCCGGGATCCGATGACGCGTCTGGATCAGCGTGGCGTCTTCCGTACGCTCGGTGGTGTTGACGCCGGTGACGCGTTTGAAGAAGTTGCGGATCGACACCGCGTTGGTGGTGTCGTCGGCACCCTGATCAATCACCTTCAGCACGTCCGGCTCGCCAATCACGCTGGCGGTCAACTGGATGCCGCCGGTGCCCCAACCGTAAGGCATCGGCATTTCGCGGCCGCCGAATGGCACCTGATAGCCTGGGATCGCCACCGCTTTCAAAATGGCGCGACGGATCATCCGTTTGGTCTGCTCATCCAGATAAGCAAAGTTGTAGCCGGAGAGGTTAGTGGTCACGGGCGGCCTCCTGTTGCAGGCGTTTGAGCAGTTCCAGCTCGGCCTGGAAATCGACGTAATGGGGAAGTTTGAGGTGCGAAACAAACCCCGCCGCCTCGACGTTATCCGCATGCGCCAGCACGAACTCCTCGTCCTGCGCCGGTCCGGTGACCGTTTCATCGTAGTCGGGTGCCTGTAGGGCGCGGTCCACCAACGCCATTGCCATCGCTTTGCGTTCGCTCATGCCGAACACCAGTCCGTAGCCGCGGGTAAAATGCGGGGCTTCATTTTCTGGCGCGACAAAGCCGTTAACCATTTCACACTCAGTCATCAGCAGTTCGCCGACGTTCACCGCAAATCCCAGCTCTTCTGGCACGATATCAATCTCGACAAAACCGCTGCGGATCTCGGCGGCAAACGGGTGGTTGCGCCCGTAACCGCGCTGGGTGGAGTAGGCCAGCGCCAGCAGGTAGCCTTCGTCGCCGCGCATCAGCTGTTGCAGGCGCGAGGAACGTGAGCAGGGGTAAACCGGCGGCGTGCGGGTGATATCGTCTGGTTGAGCGCCATTATCTTCTTCGCGCTTCGCCAGTCCCTGCCTGGCCAGCAGTGAAAAGACGTGCGGGGCCGGTTCCTGCGTATTTTCTGCGGGATGCAGCGGGGGCGTTTCACCATTGGCCAGTAGCGTAAAATCGAGCAGGCGATGGGTGTAGTCGTAGGTTGGCCCCAGCAACTGCCCGCCTGGAATGTCCTTGTAAACGGCGGAGATACGACGTTCCAGGCGCATCCCGGCGGTATCCAGCGGTTCGCTGACCGCCAGCTTCGCCAGCGTGGTGCGGTAAGCACGCAGCAGGAAGATCGCTTCGACGTTATCGCCGCTGGCCTGTTTCAGCGCCAGCGCCGCCAGTTCGCGGTCAGCGATACCGCCTTCGGTCATCACCCTGTCGACAGCGAGATTCATCTGCTGTTCGATTTGCGCCACGCTCAGTTCGGCAATCGTGCTGTCGCCCCGGCGTCGGTTCTCCTGCAGCGCGTGGGCGTTGGCTATCGCCTTTTCGCCCCCTTTAACGGCGACGTACATCAGCACACCTCCACATGGGTGGTTCGTGGAATAGCCAACAGCCGGTCGCCGCAGGTGAGGAGCAGATCGACCCCCAGCGGGAAAGGATGCGGGCGCTCAGTAAGCTCGTGGATCAGGCAGTCCGGCAGCTGTGGCGCGATCATGCGCTCCTCTGCAATGCCCGCGCCGGTAAGGCGCAGCATACGTCCGCCACTCAAGCTGGCGACCTGCACAATAAGGGTGGCGCTGGTTTCCGGCGCCACGGCAGAACCGGCTGAGAGGGCGTTAAGCTGCTCGCTGCTGATGCGCTCGTCGGCGACGGCAAAGGTCGCTTGTTGCGGTTGTTCCACCAGGGTTGCACTGGTGTGAAAGCGCAGATTCTGACTGGCGATGTCGTTGTTCACGGCGGGCGACAACCAGACCGGCGTGTCGCCGTCAACCAGCGTCAGCAGCACGCTGGTGGTGGCGAGATTCAGCGGCTGCCAGCCGTGTTTCAGTTGATGCAGGGCAACAATGACGCCGGGTTCACTCATGGCTTTTAGCAGGCGGCGAAAGCTCTGCTGGGCGTCCTGAACCGGTGAGTGAAAGGCGGTCAGTAGTACTGTCGATCGTGTCATGCGTTATCTCCGCGTACCAGCGTGAAGAAGTCGACCCGGCTGGCGTTAATCTCGGCACGGCGAGCGTTGATTTGTGCGTCGCGTTCCGCTTCCAGCGGGGCAATTAAGGTTTCCATTAGGTTCTGGAAATGCGTCTGTTCCTGGAGCAGCGCGTCGATGACGGCGCACTGCTCGGCATGGTGTTTGTTGCGTCCCAGCAGATAGCTGTAGCCCAGCGTGCCGCTTTTCAGGCGCACCACCGCGCGGGTAAGGGTGGTGTCTCCGGCGAAGAAGCGGTTACCGGTGCCGCCCATCCGCGCCTGAATCTGCATCAGTCCGGTTTCCGGGGCGCGAATCAGTTCATATTCCGGCGTCAGCGCCAGCACCTTGATGCGCGCGTTCAGTGCCTCGGCGTGGCTGTAAGCCAGCGCACGCATCCAGCGCTGGCGGGTAGAAGTATCAAAATGCATTCAGTGCTCCATGATGAATTCGATCATGTCGGCGCGGGTCAGGCTGACGGAGTATTCCGTTGCCTGTTCTTCGCCTTCACGGTGGTTCAGGGTGCGCACGCACAGCAGCGGCGCCATATTGGGGATTTCAAGCCACCGACTCTCTTTGGCCTGCGCGCGGCGGGCGCTGATACGCGTTTGCGTGCGTTGCAGCGCCAGACCCGCGTGCTCGCGCAGATAGTCGTGCAGCGAACCGCTGCTAAAATCCTGCAATAGCGGCCAGAGAGTGAGGTCGGAAAAGTAATGGTCAATCAGACACAGGGCGATGCCGTTCACCCGGCGCAGGGTGCGCAGGTGGATGACGTTGTCGCCCTCGTTGACGCTCAGTGCGTCGGCAATCGGGCTGGAGGCCGGGCGCAGCACCGCCAGCAGTTTTTCGCTGGTGGGATGGCTGCCCTGATCCAGCAGATTCTGGCTGAAGCGTGCCTGGGCGTTGAGTGGGTAATCGAACGGGCGCATCAGCACCAGCACGCCGACACCCTGACGACGCTGTACCCAGCCCTTCTCCACCAGTTGGTCGATAGCGCGGCGCAGGGTGTGGCGGTTCACCTCAAAGCGGGCGGCAAGCTGATGCTCCGCCGGAAGGTAGTCGCCGCAGCGGTAATGTTGACGAAGCTCCTGCTCAAGTCTGGCAGCAATTTCCTGATAACGCGTCGGATAGCTGGTCGGATGTGTAGACAAGTGCATAGCAATCAATGCCTCGCTGATCAGATGAAGTGCTTACGCAAGCGCTGGGAGAGGAAATCCAGCAGGCTGACGGTAACGATGATCAACACCATCAGGGCGCAGGTTTGCTGAAACTGAAAACCGCGAATCACCTCCCACAGCGTGACGCCGATACCGCCTGCGCCGACCATTCCGACCACCGTGGCGGAGCGGACGTTGGACTCAAAACGGTACAGCGAATAGGAGATGAGCAGCGGCATCACCTGGGGCAGCACGCCGTAGAGGATCTCTTCAATCTTGTTGGCGCCGGTGGCGCGAATGCCTTCTACCGGTCCCGGCTCAATGGCTTCTACCGCTTCGGAAAGCAGCTTGGAGAGGACCCCGGTGGTGTGGATAAACAGCGCCATGACGCCTGCAAAGGGGCCAAGACCGACGGCGACCACAAACAGCATGGCGAAGACCATTTCGTTAATGGCGCGACAGGCGTCCATCAGGCGGCGCATCGGCTGGTAAATCCACCACGGCACGAGGTTGTCGGCGCACATCAGGCCGAAAGGAATGGAGAGAACGACGGCGAGGGCGGTTCCCCAGACGGCGATTTGCAGGGTGACGGCCATTTCGCCGAGATAGTCCTGCCACTGGCTGAAGTCCGGCGGGAAGAAGTCGGCGGCGAAGGTCGCCATATTGCCGGAATCTTCGATCAGCGTGAGCGGGGCCATTTCAGCGCCCTTCCACGAGACAACCAGCACGGCGAGCAGGATGGCCCAGCTCAGCAGCGAGAACCAGCTACGCCTGGGTGGGGCGACGGTGATGGTTTGCATAGTTGCTTCCTATAAATGTGTGTTGGCGGTAGGCCGGATAAGACGCGTTTGCGTCGCCATCCGGCATTCACGCCTTTGCCGGATGGCGGCTTTGCCTTATCCGGCCTACAACCGCCTACGTATTACTGCACCACTTTATTCACGCTGGTCATCGCACCCATTGCGGCGGTCAGACGGTCGAGGTCATCCAGCTGCGCCTTCAGCGCCGACGTTTTGCTGGTTTTCTCTTCCTCGTTCAGCCCCTTGTTGTCTTTCACGCCCTGCATCTCTTTAAACAGCGCCAGCTGGCGAATCGGCACCAGTTGCAGATCGCTGGAGGCGCGGAACGGTGCCCAGCCCAGACGTTCCAGGGTGGTTTTCTCTTCCGGTGTTTTGCCGTAATTCATGAAGAAGTCGTACACCTTGTCCTTGGTGGTTTCGGAGAGATTCTTACGCCAGACGATCGGATCGCCGGGGATCAGCGGCGACTTCCAAATCACCTTCAGCGCTTTCAGCTTTTCCGGCGCGGAGGTTTTCAGCTTGTCGAGGTTTTCGGTGTTGTTGGTGGCGACATCCACCTGCTTATTGGCGACGGCCAGCGCGTTGGTTTCGTGTCCGGCGTTGACGGTGCGTTTGAAGTCGCTGGCGGCGATGTTGTTTTTGGCGAAGACGTAATAACCGGGGACGAGGAAGCCTGACGTGGAATTGGGATCGCCGTTACCGAAGGTCAGATCCTTACGTTTGGCGATCAGATCGTTCAGGTTATTGATCGGACTGTCTTTGTTGACGATCAGCACGCTCCAGTAGCCGGGCGATCCATCGGCCGCGACCGTCTGGGCAAAGACCTGACCGTTGGCGCGATCCACCGCTTCCATCGCCGAAAGGTTGCCGTACCAGGCGATATCGACTTTGTTAAAGCGCATCCCCTGGATGATCCCGGCGTAGTCCGGGGCGAAGAAGGCGTTCACTTTTATGCCCAGCGACTTTTCCATATCCTTCAGGAACGGTTCCCACTGGGGCTTCAGGTTTTGCTGTGATTCGGTCGAAATAATGCCAAAGTTCAGCGCTTTTTCCTGTTCTTCGGCATGCGCCGGGCTTAACAAGGTGCTGATGCTGAACATGCTGGTGAAGGCCAGCGCGGCAACGGCTTTATAGCTCATCTATGTTCCTCACTTAGACATTGTTCCAGGCTATTTCACTTATCCGCCTGGTCTTTTCAGTTAAATTAAGCAGCCTGCGCGCTCTGTTCGACGCGGTTCATGCTGCGGTAGAGATGGTCAAATCTTTCGTTATCAAAGTGCTGGCTGCTGCCGTCATAGAACACGTGTCCCTGGCGCAGTGCGACAATGCGTTCGCAGTAGCGCAGGGCGTAATCCACCTGATGCAGCGTGACGACCACGGTGATGCCGTCGGTCTGATTGATATCGCGCAGGGTGTCCATCACGATGCGCGCGGATTCCGGGTCCAGCGAGGCGATCGGCTCATCGGCCAGAATGACCTTCGCCTGCTGCATCAGAGCGCGGGCGATGGCCACGCGCTGCTGCTGGCCGCCAGAGAGTGTTGAAACGCGTTGATATGCAAAGTGCGCCATCCCGACGCGGGTCAGCGCCTGCAATGCGTGCTGTTTCTGCTCCAGGCTGAACCAGCTAAAACAGGTACGCCAGAACGGCGTGCTGCCGAGTGCACCGATCAGCACGTTCTCGAGTACGGTCAGACGGTTCACCAGATTGAACTGCTGGAAGATGTAACCCGTGTGGGCGCGGCTTTTGCGGATGTCGCGTGCCAGACGGCCTTCGCGCTGGACGGTACGCCCCATTAGCTCCACATGACTGCCTGGCGATTTATCGCCAGTAATCAAACCGCTTAAGTGACGTAAAAGGGTGGATTTGCCGGAACCGGACGGGCCAAGCAGAGCCACCATCTCACCGGAAGCGATGTCCATATCAACGGCGTGTAGCGCCTGCTGCTGATTGAACGTTTTGGAGAGTTTCTCGACACGAATCATCGTTTGCATGGTGCGGCCTCACTAAAAAAGTGGCCCCATCGTGGCGGATTAATGTGACAATTTTGTTAAGCGTTGGTGACTTGATGATGAAGAGTTGAGGCGAGATTGATGACAGAACGGGAGGGCGAGCCTCCCGTCAGGTTACTCGGTCGGCTGCTGCTGTTTCACAACGTTAATCATCCACGGCACGCCGTACTGATCGGTGACTTTACCGAATCCGTGCGCCCAGAAGGTTTCCTGCCAGTCCATTTCGATTTGACCTTTGGCGGCAAGGTTGTCAAACCAGCGCTTCCCTTCTTCGACATTTTGCGTATCAAGCACCAGCGTGAAGCCGGAGTAGTGTGCTTTGCCTGATGTAACGGCATCACTCATCATGATATCGCTACCCGCAATGCGCACGTTGGCGTGGGCAATGGCGTTATCGGGGAATTTCATTCCGGACGGGCAACCGTCCTCGCTGTCCTGCGCCGATTTGGGCATTTCACCGAAGCTGATTTTGTAGAGCAGTTCTGCGCCCAGTGTCTGTTGGTAGTACGCGATGGCGTCGGCGCAATTGCCGGCAAAAGAGATGTAGGGACTTAACGGCATAATGTTTACCTCAGGTAAAAGAAGCCAGTTAAGTGTAGTTATCGTAGGCCCGGTAAGCGAAGCGCCACCGGGCAATAAATGCCGGATGGTGGCGTAAACGCCTAATCCGGCTTACAAAAATCAGTTCTTTTTCACGAACTCGGATTTCAGCTTCATGGGGCCAAAACCGTCAATTTTGCAATCGATGTTATGGTCGCCTTCGACCAGGCGGATGTTCTTCACTTTGGTACCGATCTTCAGCATTGAAGAACTGCCTTTCACTTTCAGATCTTTAACCACGGTGACGCTGTCGCCGTCTGCCAGCAGATTGCCGTTGGCATCTTTCACGATCAGCTCATCGCTGTCGTGAGCCGGTTCGGCATCGTTCCATTCGTGAGCACATTCCGGGCAGATGAACATGCCGTTATCTTCGTAGGTGTATTCGGAGTTGCATTGTGGGCAATGGGGTAATGACATGTGGATTTCCTCAAAAGGTCAGCAGGGGCAAAAGCGCCCAAAAATGGCAGATTGCCGAAAAAGGCCGCAATTATACATAAAATCCTTAACGTTGTCGGGACTATTCCCAACTTAAGAATATGCCACCCCGCGACTGAAGGTCGCGGTGAGGGCAAAAAAATGTCATGACGATTTTTTAAGGGAAATTGCTACGTTTTGCTATTTAAGATAAGGTGAGGCAAACCTTCTTATAATAATGATCCAGCGGCACTAACACATCCTCGGTTTTTGTTAGTGAGCGCAATCTTACCCCCTAATTCAGGTAGGTAAGAATGACGCTATTGAGTCTGAAAATTTATATGTTCATCATAATTTAAGTGACATGTACTGAACGCCTTTCTTTATCTTTCTTATGGTTAACGGTCAGCAAGAAGCGGTCAGCAAGTGTTGATACATTCCTTATAACCCTCAGGGGTTTATTTTTTTAATATTTTCTATACGTAATTAAATATGCCGAAAATTCATAATAAAAATCACGGCTAAATAAAAGTAATATAAATTTGCGTTAAGGAAAGATTTTTTATGCACACACAGACAATCTATGAATTAAGTCAGGAAGCCGAGCGTTTGTTATTACTCGCGCTCTCGCATCTGAGGCAAATAGCCGCATTTTCGCCTACGATGCTGGAGAGTGAGGGAAACGACAAAAGTGGGGAGAGTATTCTTCCCCCACATTTTAGCGCCCGTGGCATTGCTGCCCAACACGCTATGCTGAACAATGAGTTGCGTAAAATTACGCGGCTGGAAATGGTTCTGGCTATCGTTGGCACCATGAAAGCGGGAAAATCGACGACGATTAACGCGATTGTCGGAACGGAAGTGTTGCCCAACCGCAATCGCCCGATGACCGCGCTGCCGACGTTGATCCGTCACACCCCGGGTCAGCAGGAACCGGTGCTACTTTTTTCCCATGTCGCCCCGATTGATACCCTGATGCACACGTTGCAACAACGACTGCAAGCGTGCGATCGCCAGCATCTGACACTGGCGCTGGAAATCGACAAAGACATGGATGACCTCATCCAGCGCATTGAACAAGGCGAGGCGTTCGAGCGTCATTACCTGGGCGCGCAGCCAATTTTCCACTGCCTGAAGAGCCTGAACGATCTGGTGCGTTTGTCGAAAGCGCTGGAGGTTGATTTTCCGTTTTCCGCCTACGCCGCCATTGAACATATCCCGGTGATTGAGGTTGAGTTTGTGCATCTGGCGGGGCTGGAGAATGCGCTGGGGCAACTGACTTTACTGGATACGCCTGGGCCAAACGAAGCCGGACAACCGCACCTGCAAACGATGCTCAACGAACAACTGGCCCGCGCTTCTGCGGTGCTGGCGGTGGTGGACTACACCCAACTGAAGTCGATCTCCGATGAAGAGGTGCGCCAGGCTATCGCCGCGGTGGGCAAATCCGTCCCGCTGTATGCGCTGGTGAACAAGTTCGATCAAAAAGACCGCAACAGTGACGATGCAGAACAAGTCCGGGCGATGATTTCCGGCACGTTGATGAAGGGCTGTATAACGCCGGGGCACATTTATCCGGTTTCTTCAATGTGGGGATATCTGGCGAATCGGGCGCGTCACGAACTGTCGGTACACGGTCGGTTGCCTGATCCTCAGGAACAACGCTGGGTTCAGGATTTTGCGCAAGCCGCGCTCGGTCGGCGCTGGCGGCTGGCCGATCTTGACGATACTGAACACATTCGCCATGCGGCTGATTTGCTGTGGGAGGATTCGCTGTTTGCACTTCCCATGCAAACGCTGATGCAGGCGGCGTATGCCAATGCCTCGTTGTATGCCCTGCGCTCGGCGTCGCATAAGTTATTAAATTATGCCCAGAGCACACGCGATTATCTCGATTTTCGCTTTAACGGTCTGACGGTTGCGCAGGAAAAGCTGCAGGTGAATATCGCCCAGGTCGAAGCGGATTTACAGCAGTTACGGGCGAGCGAGGCGTCTGTAGGCGATGAAGTGCGCCACGAAGTCGCATTGGCGATGGATGCGGCTAACGCATTGCTGAACCAGCAGGATGCCGTCATTTTACGCGACATCAGCCGTTTATTCAGTGAAGAAAACATCGTGGCGATGTCAAAACGCGACACGCTTTCACCGATACCCGAAGCCGAAATCGTCGGCGAAACGCTGGTGTTATACGACGAAAGTCAGGCGCAGGTCGTCTTAAGCAAAATCCGGGCGTCCTGTGAGGTCGTGTTATTAAGGGCGCAGGAGAATGTCAGCCGCGAACTGGCGTTACGCTTTGAGCAACTCGAATCGACGCTGGCGCGGGTGTTTACGGATGCGATGCGCCCGATTGAAGCGCGGGTTAAAGAGGCGCTGAGTCATACCGGTTTTCGGGCGCGGATCAGCTTTCCGGCATTTCATGCTGCGCTGCTTAATTTCAATACCCAACCTTTGTTCAGGGAGGCGATGAGCCAGGAGAACCTGCAAGACGCGCAGAATCCGCCTTGCGCAAGCGTACGCGAAACCTTCTCACGCTGGCTGAACCAGCCTAACTGGGGGGGGAGAGATTATGTGGAAACAAAAGTGCGTTACCTCATTCATTTTACGACATTGCATTCCAGTCTTGAGGAGTATGTCCGCCACTTTAGCCAGCAAATCCGTAAAGTGTTGGCGGCTCAGGTTGATGCTTCTGTCACGGCAGGTATGACAACGTTCTTTGCTGATTTTTCACAGTGTCTGTCGGGGTTGCAGGAGAGCTTGCGGGAAAGCCTGGCGATGCGACAACAGAATGAATCTGCGGTGACGGCGCAGAGCCTGCAATTGCAGCACAGTCTTTCTACCGTGGCGTGGATATATGAGGACTCCCGTCTGTTGCGTGACGATATCCAAACCCTTTTTGCGACTGAGCAGACATGACAAATACGTTACGGGAAGGCCCGGGGCGGATGCTGGAATGCATTCACCCGAAGTTTATGGTCTCTCTGGTTCAGGGAGAAGAACTCAAACGGTCTGGTGGCACGCTGCAAGAGCAGTCGTTTCGCGAGCGCCTGTTGAAAGAGATGTTGACCTACGCACAGCTTCGTACGTGGGCGATGGCGGGGAGAGGCAGCGAGCACTTGATGATGCGCTTCACGCTGGTGGAAAAACTGGCGGGGATGCTTGATCACGGCCATCTGGCGCTGACCCGTATTGCTCAGCATCTGATGCAGATGCGACACAGCGAACTTCCCCGTGTATACGCGACTCCTGGCATCCGACAGCAACTCGACGCGTTGTCCGACGAGTTTACCCGACGCTGCGCGTACAAAGAAAAAGCGCTGACCCAACGCGGGCTGACGGTACAGGCAGGAGAGCATAGCGAGCAGGTTTTTACCCGCTGGCGAGCCGGAGTGTACGACGGCTGGTCATTGCCGGGGCGCTGTTTTGTGGCGCTTGAGGAGCTACGGTGGGGGGCTTTCGGCGATGCCTGCCGTTTGGCTAATGCCGACGTCGTATCGATGCTGAAAGATAATTTGCGCGCGATGGCCAGTCACGCACTGGCGCACAGCATTCACGCCGCGCCGACAACCCGCCACTACTATTCGCAGTGGCTCAATACGCCCAATACCCAGGGAACAAACGACAATAATGATCTGTTGAACTGGCTTGGAGACTGGTGTGACGCTGATAAACATCCGGTGTGCTGGTCCGTGACGCAGCGCTGGAAAAATGTGGCGTTAGGGATGCCGAGACTCTGTTCGGCGCAGCGGCTGGCGCATGCGATGGTGGAGGAGATATTTGCGCCGTCCCCTCTGGTAAGCCCAGAGGGGACGGGAAGGTTTTAGTGATTTAAGGAGTCAGCCGGTTGCTCTGCAACGCTTTGTGCCGGGACGTTACCGAAGCGTTTGGCGTACAGGGCAGTGATAATCGGCACCAGAATCGCGGTCACAATCACGCTGGCGGCGACCAGGGCGGTGGCCGATGCGGCAACCGGTTCAAATGCCGGGTTAATTTGCGCGATAATCACCGGGTTAGCGACGGCGGCGCCGGCTGCGGAAGAGGCCGCGACGCCCGCTGTACCGTTCCCGCCACCGATAACACGGTCAGCGATAATCAGCGGAATACCGGTGATGATAATGACCGCTACACCCAGCACGATACCCAGCAGACCGGTGTCCATAATGACGCCCAGGTTAATGGTGTTACCGAGCGCGAAGCCGAAGAACGGAATCAGTACTGGCGTGGCTTTGCTGAAGAAATCACGGAAGTCTTTATCAAGGTTGCCCAGCGCAAAACCGATCAGGAACGGCAGGATCGCACCCACAAAATGGTGGGGTTCAAATGATGCCAGACCCGCAGAACCCAGGATAAGCATGGTCATCAACGGACCGGATTCCAGAGACATCAGAACGAAGGCACCAGACTCTTCTTTGGTGCCGTACTGGTTCATCAGGCTGGCATACAGACCGCCGTTGGTCATGTCCATCGCAGAGACAATCGCCAGAACGGACAGACCGGCGAAGAAACCGGTTTGAATACCGTTTTCCGGAATAAACATGGCGCAAACCATTGCCACAGCCCATGCTACGGCGATTTTGGTGATCACCAGCGTCCCGGATTTACGTAACACGGTACCCGTGGCACGCAAGTTAATAGAGGCGCCAATACAGAAGAACCATACCGCCAGAATCGGCACGGTACCGGTAATCATCCCTTTGGTAAAACCACCGAAATAAGCACCAGTATTGGGTGCCAGAGTATTCAGGATGGCACCCAGTACCAGAGGAACCAGCATCATCCCGCCAGGGATACGTTCAATCGCGGCTTTAATTTTCATAAGCGTCCTCACAACTTGTCGCGCGGACAAGTCAGTAAATTATATTAATTTCAAAATCTTATATTGCTAAGGAAGCGAAGGATCGCCTCTTTCTCTTTGCGTGCACAAATCGGATGCGGTTTTTAACTGTGTGTCGCGATCCCCAGAGATGTTGTGTCTGCTGTCATCTTGCATTCTCTGGAATTACGATTCAATCAAAATAAAACGGTGTTTTAGTTACCCGTATCACATATTTTATGGAAACCTTTCCGAAAACCATGGAATATTAAAAATACTGTGAATGCTTTGTGAAAAGAGATGATTGTTTTTTGCCTGGCAGCTTAATAATCACGGCAGTGATATTTCATTTTAATAAGCAAGTGATCGACGCGTTAGAGTGTCAATAAACGCTATTTTGCGTAAGCAAAAAATAGACTGAGAATGGCCGTATTTACAGTTGATGACGAAGAGAACATATATGTGTGAAGTTGATCACACATTTAAACGCTGGTAGGGTAAAGAAGTCATTAACCGCCCAATCAGGCGTCAACAGGTTCGGTTGTACAGGCCTCAAACGGTCAGTGGAAGTAAACCTGCTACGCTTGTTACAACGTCTGCATCCCTGCAGACCCACGCTCTACGGTGACGTTAGCGCGCATTGCGCCAATGAATTCGATATGTAGCGAGACGGGCTTAGTCTACGAGGACAGCTATGCTGAAAAGGAAAAAAATAAAACCGATCACACTTCGCGACGTAACCATCATTGATGACGGTAAATTGCGTAAAGCGATTACCGCAGCGTCGCTGGGTAACGCGATGGAATGGTTTGATTTTGGTGTTTATGGCTTTGTTGCCTATGCGTTAGGTAAAGTATTCTTTCCAGGGGCTGACCCCAGCGTGCAGATGATTGCCGCGCTTGCCACCTTCTCCGTTCCCTTCCTGATTCGACCGCTTGGCGGATTGTTCTTCGGTATGTTGGGCGATAAATACGGTCGCCAGAAGATCCTCGCTATCACCATTGTGATTATGTCGATCAGTACCTTCTGTATCGGGTTGATTCCCTCGTATGCCTCTATTGGCATCTGGGCACCCATCCTGCTGTTGTTGTGTAAGATGGCGCAGGGGTTCTCGGTAGGGGGGGAATATACCGGCGCGTCGATTTTTGTCGCCGAGTATTCGCCCGACCGTAAACGCGGGTTTATGGGCAGTTGGCTGGATTTTGGTTCCATTGCGGGATTTGTGCTTGGCGCGGGGGTCGTCGTTCTGATTTCGACCGTGGTCGGCGAGGAAAACTTCCTGGATTGGGGCTGGCGTATTCCGTTCTTTATTGCGCTGCCGTTAGGGATTATTGGTCTCTATTTGCGTCATGCGCTGGAAGAGACCCCGGCGTTTCAGCAGCACGTTGAAAAGCTGGAGCAGGGCGACCGTGAAGGATTGCAGGACGGCCCGAAAGTGTCGTTTAAAGAGATTGCCACTAAGCACTGGCGCAGCCTGCTGACCTGTATTGGTCTGGTGATTGCAACCAACGTCACTTACTACATGCTGCTGACGTACATGCCGAGCTATCTCTCGCATAACCTGCACTATTCCGAAGATCACGGCGTGCTGATTATCATCGCCATTATGGTCGGGATGCTGTTTGTCCAGCCGATTATGGGGCTGCTGAGTGACCGTTATGGCCGCCGTCCGTTTATCATCCTGGGGAGTGTGGCGCTGTTTGCCCTGGCGATCCCGGCCTTTATGCTGATCAACAGTAATGTTATCGGTCTGATTTTTGCCGGTTTGCTGATGCTGGCGGTGATCCTTAACTGTTTCATTGGGGTGATGGCCGCGACGTTACCGGCGATGTTCCCGACGCACATTCGTTACAGTGCGCTGGCGGCGGCGTTTAATATTTCGGTACTGATTGCTGGTCTGACGCCAACGCTGGCGGCATGGCTGGTAGAAAGTTCGCAGAATCTGATGATGCCTGCCTATTACCTGATGGTGATTGCGCTGGTTGGCTTTGCGACCGGTATCACCATGAAAGAGACCGCCAATCTTCCGCTGAAAGGTGCGACGCCAGCGGCGTCGGATATTCAGGAAGCGAAAGAAATTTTGCGCGAGCATCACGATAATATCGAACATAAAATCGAAGATATCGATCAGGAAATTGCTGAGTTGCAGGCGAAACGCTCGCGTCTGGTACAGCAGCATCCGCGTATTGATGAGTGACAGGTAAACACTTAAGGTTCACTTAATCTCTATTGTGCACACTCTCCTCCAGCGTTCCGGAGGAGAGTGTGATGAAAAAGCGTGTTTACGAAAGTTTAACCACCGTGTTCAGCGTCATGATCGTCAGCAGTTTTGTCTACATCTGGGTGACTACTTACTGATCTTTATTCAGTATGACCCAGGCGCGTGTGCCGGATGTGCCTTCACGGTTTTGCAGAAAGAACTGCCCGTGATGCAGTTGCGTAATGCGACTGACAATACTGAGCCCCAACCCAATCCCGCCGTACCGACTGTCCATGCGAACAAAGGCTTCGCTGAGCTTCCCGCATTTACTTTCATCAATCCCCGGACCTTCGTCTTCAACGGCCATAATCGCATCGTTATCGGTGTTGAGACTGATGGTGATGGCTGTCCCTTTCGGGCTATAACGGTGTGCGTTTTCGACCAGATTGCGCAGCAACATACGCAGCAGCGTGGCGTCGCCGCGTACCGTGACATCCTCTGCGCTGTCTGGCAGCAGCAGCGTTTGCTGGCGCTGATCCAGCATGGTGCTCAGCTCGTCATAAGAGGGCAGGATCACGTCATCCAGCAGCTTCACATGCTGATAATTTCCCAATGAGAATGACTGGCCAACACGGGCGAGTTGCAGCAATTGCGACACGCTATCCATCATTTGGTCAAGGCGGGCCACCAACGGTGCGACATCCACGTTATGCGCTTTGGAGAGCAATTCCAGATGCAGACGCACCCCGGAAAGCGGGGTTCGTAATTCGTGGGCGACATCGGCGGTGAACAGGCGTTCATTCTCCAGTGTGGTCGTTAAGCGGGTGACCAGCTGATTCAGCGCTGTGACCACTGCATCGATCTCAATCGTGCTGCTGTGAATGTCGATGGGGGTCAGATTATCTGCCGTACGCGTTTCCAACTCTTTTTGCAGGTCGGCAAGTGGGCGGGTAATGCGCCGGACCGCCTGATAACAGATGATGAGTGCCAGACTGACCATAAACACGGCGGGGACGATCAGGCTGGCTACCGCTTCACGGATCTCATGCAAGATGTGGCGGTCATTGTTTCGATTCTCGCGTAGCGCCTGCTCGAAAAGCTGAATCTGCTCAATGCTTTCGTGCCAGAGCCAGAAGGTGCTGATCAACTGAAATACCAGCAGAATCAGGCCGATGGTTAGCATCAGACGCTGACGAAGGGTCATGGGTCTGTGCAGAAAACGCGTCAGGTTCACTTAGTTTTCCTCAGCGACAACCAGCATGTAACCAAATCCCCGAACGGTGCGGATACGCGATTTCCCCACTTTGTCGCGCAGGTTGTGAATATGCACCTCCAGCGTATTGGTCGACGGCTCGTTGTCCCAGTTGTAAATGTCGTTGTACAAAATTTCGCGATGCACCGGGCTGCCTGCTTTGAGCATCAACCGTGACAGCAACGCATACTCTTTCGGCGTTAAGATCAGTTCTTGTCCGCTTAACCAGACCTGGCGACGCCCTAAATTCAGCGTCAGATTGCCGACAACCAGTTCACTCTCACCCTGATTATTGTGGCGACGCAGCAAAGCCCGAATACGTGCATGCAACTCTTCCAGCGCGAACGGTTTGACCAGGTAGTCATCGGCGCCGACATCCAGCCCGGAGACACGATCGTTGAGCGTGTCGCGGGCGGTGAGGATCAGCACCGGGAGGGTGCATTTCTTCTGCCGGATGCGGGCCAGAAAATGCAGTCCGTCTTCGTCAGGCAACCCCAGGTCCAGAACCACCAGACTGTAATGACCTGTCTCCAGACAATGCTGTGCGGCACGCGCAGTAGAGACGCCGTCACAGGCGTATCCTTCTGTTTGCGCGGCAAGAATCAGTCCCTGCAATAACAACGTATCGTCTTCAACAATCAGAATTTTCATTAAGTTAGCCTCCTGCAGGGGTGCAGAATATCATCTGCAGCCTGGTAATACTTCGTCTGCACGCCCGTTAATCCCAGCATGGTCGAGAAAAGATTGTCCTGCGAGAAATCTTGCGAGCTTGCCTGTTTTTGTAAACACGTCTGGTCAACCTGATAACGCTTTTGATAATCATCAGAAAGCCAGAACAGCATCGGCACATGTTTTTGGGTATCCGGGGCAATGGCGTAAGGCAGACCGTGGAGATAAACACCGTTTTCTCCCAGGGACTCGCCGTGGTCGGAAAGATAAACCAGACTGGTGGTGAAATTATCCTGATGTGATTTCAATAGATTGATCGCTTTATCAACAATATAGTCAATGTACAGGATGGTATTATCGTAGGTGTTCACCAACTGTTGCTGTGAACAGGTCTGAATTTCGTTGGTGTCGCAGGTGGGGGTAAATTTCCGGAACTGCGGCGGATAACGGTGGTAATAGGTCGGGCCGTGGCTGCCAATGGTATGCAGAACAATAACGCCATCCCCCTGGAGTTTGTCGATGTATTCTTCCAGACCGTGGAAGAGGACTTCGTCATAGCATTCCCCCTCAATACACTGCCCCGGCAAATTCAGCACCGTCATATCCTGATGCGGAACACGATCACACGCGCCCTTACAGCCGCCGTCGTTGTCGTTCCACAACACGTTAATGCCCGCACGTTGGAGGATATCCAGCAACCCTTCCTGATGATGTGCCAGCTCTTCGTCATAGTGTTTTCGCGGCATGCCGGAGAACATACACGGTACGGAAATCGCCGTCGCAGTACCGCAGGAGGTGGTGTGGGGGAAATAGACCACGTTGTCTTTTTCCAGGCGCGGATTGGTCTGGCGCGAATAACCCGACAGCGAGAAGTTATCGGCGCGCGACGTTTCACCGACGATCAGGATGGTCAGGTTTTTACGCGGTTGTTTGAGCATGAGCGGGTTGCGATGGGCATCCTCGCCAATACGCACCAGCGGCAGGTTGGCAAGACGCTGGTGTGAATACCAGGATGAAGTTGCGACAATGCTACTCGATGGGCTGAGTGCTTTGATGAGTTGCTTATTATTGCGAAACAGCGATGCGTAGTCTTTGTAGAAAAAGAGGGCGACCAGCAGAATCAGCAACACGGAAATCAACACGCTGACGGCGCGATACACCGCACCGCGCAATGCCGGCGTGGTTGGTTTGATTTTGATCCAGCAGGCTATCACCGCCGCCAGGATGCCGCATACGCCCACCATGAGCACCATTTGCGGCGTGATCAGGGCGAATGTTTCCGCCGGAGTGGTATCCATCATGTTGGCAATCATCGAGCGGTCGATGATGATGCCGTAGGTCATGATGAAGTATTGCGCCGCCGCGCCAACCACAATGAACAGGCAGGCCAACGGGCGATTCAGCCACAGGAAAGAGGCCAGCGTCAGCACAATATTCATCACGCTGAAGGAAACCACCGGCATGGATAAAAACACCAGCACGTTGCGCAGGGAGTCCAGCGGTAAGTCCTGCAATACTTGCTTATAGAAGGCAATGTTCAGGCAGATGGAAATATAGAATGAGAACAGCAGGAGCCAGGAAATTTGTCCGAGAGTCGGTCTTCTAAAAAGGCGCTTTAACATTAGGGAAGTTCCATCAACTAAGTGGCGCAGATCCTCGCAAAGTAAAGTTAAGCCAACCTTAAGAATTTAAGGTTGGTGATTGCGTGGCCGATGAGGCATGAACGCCTCATCGGGCAATAACGAACGACGAAGGTTAATTACGGCTAACCGGTGCATCCAGCGGATACGGGTTTTTGTGGATCCGGTTGTAGTTCAGCGCGTACAGCGCGGTGATGATCATCAGCGTCACGAACGACCACATCACCTCTTTCGCGCCGGAACCGACCACCGCCCAGACGCAGTAGACAAACGCCACAAACGTCACCAGCAGGTAGAATGGGCGCGCTTTACCAAAGTGGCCGTGGCCCAGCAGCAGCAGGGCGGCGCAGGTATACAGGTACGGCACCAGCGTAAAGATGACCGACACCGAAGAGACCAGACCAAACTCTTTTGCCGCGTTGGGGGACATGCTGCTGAACTGGAAAATCGTCATCAGAATACCGACAATAATCAGCCCGGCGACCGGGGTCCCCGCTTTGTTCACGCGGGCGAAAATAGGCGGAAAGAGTCCGTCGTCGGCGGCCGCTTTTGCCGTCTGACCGGCAAGCAGCGTCCAGCCGCCCAGAGAGCCTAAACAGCCCGCCGCCGCGCAGAAGGAGACAATGGCGCCAGCGGTATTCCCCAGCGCCATTCGTGCGGCGTCACCGAAAGGCGAGGCTGAAACACGCAGGGCGGCGTTGGGGATCATCCCCATAATGGCCGTGGTGGAGAGGACGTAACACACGGCGGCAATCAGCACCCCGCCAATGGTGGCAATGGGGACATTGCGTTTTGGATTTTTCACTACACCTGCCGCAACGGAGGCGCTTTCTACCCCAATAAACGACCACAGCGTGACGCTCAACGTACTTTGAATTGCGCCAAAGGTGTTCATGCCGCTGACGTTCCAGGCGGCCATATAGGTTTCACCCCGGAACCAGAACCAGCCAAAGACCGCGATGCCTACGATCGGCACCAGCGCCAGGACGGTTGCAACAGCCTGCACGCGGGTGATCATTTTTGGCCCGACAATGTTCAGCAGAACGAAGATCCACAGAACCACGACGCAGGTGAGCGTCAGTACCAGCGGATCTTTCAGGATCGGGAAGAAGTAGCTTAGATAACCAACGCCAATGACCACCATGGCAATGTTACCGATCCAGCAGGCTAGCCAGTACAAAACGTTGGTTTGATATCCCAAAAAAGGGCCGAAGCAGCGGCGTGCGTAAGCGTAGGAACCACCGGGACTGGAGTCTAAGGACGACATTTTGGCGTAGACCATCGACAGCGCCAGTGCGCCGATAATCGTGACCAACCATCCGTAGATTGCAATCCCGCCGGTTGAAGCAAGGTTTGCGGGAAGCAGGAATACGCCTGAACCCATAATGTTCCCCGACACCATAAGGGTGACGGGGATTAAGCCCACTTTGTGAGCATCAGCATCCGTCGACATGTTTATCTCCTGGAAAGGTGAATCGCTACGTTAAAGTACGACGTATGATACGCCCTCAGGAGACCGCGTATTTATTACGGGGCGGGGTTATCGCCAATGCTGATATTATTGTGGCTCATCGTAAATCAGGGGATGATTAAATAATCTGGCGCTCCCGGTGCTGGCTGACATAATGTAGCGGCGTCATCCCATAGAACTCTTTAAACACCGAAATAAAGTACGATGTACTGCTATATCCGCACAGTTGAGAAACCTGTGAGATATTTTTTCCGTCCATGAGTAATTGATTCAAAGCGTAACGCATACGACAGGTTGTGATAATTTGGCTATAACTTGTGTTTTCATTTTTGAGCTTTTTCTTTAACAAACTCGGGCTTAAACATAAACAACTGGCGACCATACTCAGGTTCCAGTCTTTATGGATATCGCTCTGAATGAGGTGATAAACACTGTCGCTGATGCGGCTGCGCAGCATATGCATCAATAACGAAATAAATTTTTTGCTATCGAGAAAGCGTGATAACACGGTGAACAGCAGCGAGCGCGTGCGTTCTTTCTCACTCTCATTGTGTGATTCCTCCAGACTGTGTGCGGCTGCGACGCGGAACACGTCCGGCGTCAGGCACACGGCAGTCAGTAAAGGCGTTGCGGAGCGTTGCCAGACCGGGACCTGTGAAAGATCTTTATTTAAAAAACGCAGATAGTCCTTAATGATGTCACGACTGATGTGCACCACCAGAGAATTATTGAGAGACGAAATATCGATAATGTTATTTTCGCAGGCAAGCAACGCCATATGGTTTGCCTTTAAATTCACTGCCTCTTTGCCATTGACTCTCAGCCAGACATCTTTCTCAGTTAATACCACTATGCAAGGTTTGTTGCTGCAAATTCTCATACCCGAACTCCTGGAATATGAACATAAAATACCGGATCTCGCCAAAGGAGAGAGATACCGGGAGATAATTTCAATTGTATGATGAATCAATTGCTGCAATAAAATAGCGTGCCTGAATAGAATTACAATACCCAGGGTGATTATTAGTGTGTACATAATTTTTTACGCATCGCGCCCGGCGATTTTCGCGCAAAAAAAAGCGCGGGGTGGGCCCGCGCAAAAGGTATGACAGTGTTATTGTTTTGCAGCATTACTCAGGAACCACAGAGACACGTCATCCTCAAACGTCAAAACAGAGACGGTAGTGTCGTGGCATTACGCCTTCACGCACATGACGTGATACACACCATCAATAATTTCCGTTCCTTCGGTTTCATGCTCAAAGCCAGGGAAGTGATGATCCCAGGATTGCAGCGAGCGTAAATAGCTCACCTGCGGGCTGTTTTCATCACCAAAGTTTTCTCCTGACAGCAGCATCGGGATTCCTGGCGGGTAAGGAATGACGGCGTTCGCCGCAATACGACCCGGCAGGTTTTCAATGTCCACCATTTCAACGTTGTTGTTGACGATGGCGTCCCAGGCATCGCGCGGCGTTATCTCAGCAGCCGGCAGACCGGAGTAAGCGGCATTGAGGCGCGCGCCGGGATTATTTTCACGTAGCCAGCTAAACATGGTGTCACCGAGGTCGTGAATGCCCATGTTCGCGTAAGTGTCAGGATAGTTCTGTGCCAGTTCCGGCATTACCTGCGCCAGCGGCGTGTTGGCGTCATAATGATGTTTGAAAGAGCATAAGGTGTTGATCAGCGTCCCCCATTTGCCACGGGTGACCCCCATAGAGAACAGGAACATAATCTGGAAGTCGGTGGTTCGGGTCGGCACAATCCCATGGCGGCCAAGCCAGGCGGTCACCAGCGCGGCAGGCACCCCTGTCTCTTCCAGTTCGCCGTCATCGCCCATTCCTGGTGCCAGAATGCTGACTTTTATCGGGTCGAGCATGCTCCAGTTATCCGGCAGATCCTTAAAGCCGTGCCAGGATTCGCCGGGTCGCATTACCCAGCAGTCCTGCTCAGTGGCTAACAGTTGTCTCGGGGCATCAGCAAAGTCGTAGGTTTTTCCGGTTGTCGGGTCGGTAACGACCTCTTTGTTCCACGGTTTAAAGAACCACTCCCCGTCTGCGGCGAATTCGTTGTACAACCGCGCCATGGCCTGGCGGAAGTCGATCGCTTCTTCTATCACTTCCTGGGTCAGCGACAGGCCGCTGTTCCCATCCATCATGGAAACCGCCACATCGTTGGAGGCGCAAATCGCATACAGCGGCGAGGTGGTGGCGTGCATCATGTACGCCTGGTTAAAGCGGGAGAAGTTTATCGCGCCACGACCTTCACGTACGTGGATATAAGAGGCCTGAGAGAGCGCATTCAGCAGTTTGTGGGTGGAGTGGGTGGCGAAAACGGTCGGGCCGCTGTGATCGCCCGGTTGACCACGCATGGCGTAGTGGTCGGCGTAAATCGGGTTGAAACGGGCATAACCGTACCAGGCTTCGTCGAAGTGCAGGCGGTCAGTGGTTTGCGCCAGCAGTTCCTGCGCCTCTTTGGCGTTGTAGCACACACCGTCATAGGTGCAGTTGGTTACCACGCTGTAGGACGGTTTTTGCCCCGCTTTGTCTTTGGTCAGCGGGCTTTCGCTGATTTTTTTCTGCAACGTTTCCGGCTGCATTTCTTGCGGATAGATCGGCCCGATAATGCCGTAACGGTTGCGACTCGGCACCATATAGACCGGTTTTGCGCCGGTCAGGATCAGCCCTTGTTCGATGGATTTGTGGCAGTTACGATCCAGCACGACCACATCCTTGTCGGTCATGCAGGCCTGCATGATGGTGCGGTTAGAACCGGAGGTTCCCACCACCACGGACCAGGAACGATCGGCGCCAAAGACGCGAGCTGCATTTTTCTCACTCTCGCCAAAGGCGCCAGTATGGTCGAGTAAGGAACCCAGTGTGGTTCGTTCGATCCCCATGTCGCTACGGAACAGATTTTCGCCATAGTAATCATGGTAAAAACGGCCTGCCGGCGTTTTGGTAAAACCGACGCCGCCCTGGTGGCCAGGCGCTGCCCAGGAGTATTCGTGGATGTCGCTGTAGTTCATCAGCGCGTTGAACAGCGGCGGCAGGAGTTGCTGCCGATAACGGGTCATTGCGGCGATGGCGCGCCCGGCAATAAAGTCTGCGGTGTCTTCCAGAATCCAGGCGAATTCATCGACAAGCTCCAGCAGGTCGCGGCCCAGCGATGCCGTCGCTTTTTCCCTGTCACCTAACAGGAAAACCGGGACGTTTTGCTGGCGTTCGTGAAGCTTGCCGATCAATTGCCTGACATTCTGGTGTTCATCCTGCTGTTCCATTTGGTAGCTGAACATCAGACAGTCAATGGCTTCATTGGCGGACAGGATGGCGTAACCGTCATCGAAAGACGTGGACTTAATGACGGTGACATTTTGCTGACTTAAGGCATCCGCCAGACGTTCGACGGCGCTGCCGACCCAGGTGTCCTGGTGCAGAAACTCACTTTCAACAATTAATACTCTCATCATCTCTTACCCGTTGTGGAGGTAATGCAATTTGCGGATTGCAGACACACCGTATGAATGTGACGCGGGCAAGTATTATCCTGAGAAAGCGAGGGTGTAAAGTGAGTGAAAAACGCGCAACTTTTATTTTTTTACTTTAATAAACAACGTATTAAATTGAGATGATAACGTTTTTGTTACGTGGTTTATCGACAGGTGAACTATTTTTTTGGCTGATAGTGATATTGCGCCAGGGCTGTGCGAACGTGTTATCCGGCCTCGGTGTACAGGCCGGATAAGCGCGATGTCATTCCGGGATCAGGTGTCCGGCAGCAGTGCGTATCGTTGTAGTTGGCGACAATGAAAACCGGCCAGCAGTATCACCGTGGTTAATGCGCCGAGCAGGGCGCAGAACATATCTGACTGGGTATCCCACGGATCGCCCTGGGTGCCGAGGAAATCATCTGCCCCCTGACCCATCGCCAGTGCCGCCCACCATTCGATAAATTCATAGGTCGCGCTGATAGCCAGCGCTACGCAGCACACCAGAAAGGCCAGCATCTTACGGCCACGGACAATTTGCCCGCGCAGCAAAATCTCGCGCGCCGTTAGCGCAGGGACTAACCCCTGGAAGAAATGGCCTAATTTGTCGTACGGATTGCGGTTGAGCCCCAGCCACTCCTGAACGTCGAACCCAATCGGGACTTTGGCATAGGTGTACATACCGCCGACCATCAAAATGATGGCGTGTAAGAAAATGAGCGTATAGAGCAGGGGCGTCAGCGGGTAGCGTTTCGCCGTTGCCAGCAGCAGCGGGACGACAATAATGACCGGCGTGACTTCCATTAACCAGGTGAGTTTCTCCCCGGCAGAGAGGCCGGTATAGAGGAGAATCAGCCCTAAAATGAGAGCGCCAGCTTGTAACATCAAGGGATTAAGCGTGCGGGTCATGATGATTTTGTGACTCAAAGGAAAAGGTCACTATTCACCGCTAAGAGGAAAAATTCAACGCCTGTATTTCACAGGAAAAAACGGCCCGATGGGAAACCGGGCCGGGACGGTTATTTCGCGCAGTTAGCGCACTGCTTGCTGACGATCTGCTGGAAGAAATCGTTGCCTTTGTCATCCACGAGGATGAAGGCCGGGAAATCTTCTACTTCGATTTTCCAGATTGCTTCCATACCCAGTTCCGGATATTCGACGCATTCCAGATGCTTGATGCTCTGTTGCGCCAGAACTGCCGCCGGGCCACCGATACTGCCCAGATAGAAGCCGCCGTGTTTGTGGCAGGCGTCGGTCACCTGCTGGCTACGGTTACCTTTCGCCAGCATGATCATGCTGCCGCCGTGCGATTGCAGCAGATCGACGTAGGAGTCCATACGGCCAGCGGTGGTTGGGCCGAGGGAACCCGACGGGTAGCCAGCAGGTGTTTTGGCCGGGCCTGCGTAGTAGATCGGGTGATCTTTAATGTACTGCGGCAGACCTTCTCCTGAGTCAATGCGCTCTTTCAGCTTCGCATGGGCAATGTCGCGCCCTACGATGATGGTGCCCGTCAGTGAAAGGCGAGTAGAGACCGGATACTGTGATAGCTGGGCAAGGATCTCTTTCATCGGGCGGTTGAGGTCAACGTTAACCACTTCACCTTCACCTGCCTGACGCAGGGATTCCGGAATATACTGGCCCGGATTCTGTTCCAGTTTTTCGATCCAGATACCGTCGCGGTTGATTTTGGCTTTGATGTTACGGTCTGCGGAACAGGAGACGCCCATCCCCACCGGACAGGATGCGCCATGACGCGGCAGACGGATCACGCGGATATCGTGCGCGAAATATTTACCGCCAAACTGGGCGCCGAGGCCGAGTTTTTGCGCCTCATCCAACAGTTCCTGCTCCAGTTGAATGTCGCGGAACGCCTGGCCGTGCGCATTGCCTTCGGTCGGCAGTTCGTCGTAGTAGTGCGTGCTGGCGAGTTTCACCGTTTTCAGGGTGCTTTCCGCAGAGGTGCCGCCAATGACAAACGCGATATGGTATGGCGGGCAGGCCGCAGTTCCCAGCGTACGCATTTTGTCGACGAGGTAGTTTTTCAGTTTACCCGGGGTCAGCAGGGCTTTGGTTTCCTGATACAGATACGTTTTGTTCGCGGAACCACCGCCTTTGGCGATGCAGAGAAATTTGTATTCGTCGCCGTCAACGGCGTAGAGGTCGATTTGCGCGGGCAGGTTGCTGCCGGTATTAACCTCTTTGTACATATCTAACGCGGCGTTTTGCGAATAGCGCAGGTTGTCTTCGATATAGGTGTTATACACGCCTTTTGACAGCGCGGCTTCGTCACCGCCGCCGGTCCAGACACGCTGGCCTTTTTTACCCATGATGATCGCGGTGCCGGTATCCTGGCAGGTAGGCAACACGCCTTTCGCCGCGATTTCAGAGTTTCTTAAGAATTGCAGCGCGACGTATTTATCGTTTTCGCTGGCTTCGGGGTCGTGAAGAATAGAGGCGACTTGCTGCTGGTGTGCTGGGCGGAGCATAAAGGAGGCGTCATGGAAGGCTTGCTGGGCCAGCAGCGTAAGGGCTTGCGGCTCGACCTTCAGAATCGACTCTCCTTCGAAGTCGCTAACGCTAACGTGCTCGGAGGTCAGCAGATAGTACTCTGTTTTGTCTTTCCCCATCGGGAAAGGCGCCTGGTAAGTGAATTCAATTTTTGACATTTGCTTCCAGCCTGTTCGTTTTTATCAGGAATGTAACATTCACTGTCTATTTCGAGGTGCGTGCCGCGCTTAACGGTGCGGCACGCGAGGTGTGGTTACAGGAACCCGTACATGGCAGCGAAGACCCAGCCAAATACGCAGGAGACGCTCACGCCGATCAAACCAGGTAAAATGAAGCTGTGGTTGATCACGAAGCGACCAATGCGGGTGGTGCCGGAACGGTCAAATTGAATGGCCGCCAGATCGCTCGGGTAGGTCGGCAGAATGTAATAGCCGTAGCACGCCGGAGCAGAAGCCACGATATATGCCGGATCGACGCCGATAGCCAGTGCCACCGGAACGATAGCCGCCAGCGCTGCTGCCTGAGAGTTTACAAACTTGGAAACCAGCAGCAGAACAATCGCATAGGCCCATGGATACTCTTTCACCATCTCACCCAGTACGCCCTGGATTTCATCCATATGCGCGCCGAACATGGTTTCCGCCATCCAGGCAATACCGTACACCGCCACAATGGCGATCATACCTGAACGGAACACTTCGTTTTTTGAGATGGAAGCAGGATTGGTTTTGGTCAGGATAATAATGAGTGCACCGGTCAGCAGCATAAACATCTGAATGACCAGCACCATGGACAGCGGTTTGCCGCCAAAGGACGGACGCAGATCAGAGAAGGCACCCAGTACAGCCACGATTGCGATAGAGGCCAGGAAGATCCACATCGCCAGCCAGTTGCTCTTCGGCAGTTTTTTGTCTAACAGCGTTGCGGTATCGCCGTACACGTAATGATGGTTTTCCGGAACGGAAATAAACTTCTGAAAATCTTCGTCTTTATCCAGATCTTTACCACGGAACCAGCTGAAGATACCGATAGCCAGTATACCCAACAGCGTTGAAGGGATAGTGATAGAGAGCAGGTCAAGGAATTCCAGATGCTTGCCTTCGAAGGTCACATTACCCAGCATCGCCACCAGTGATACCACCGCAACGGAAACCGGGCTGGCAATGATCCCCATCTGCGCACCGATGGAACTCGCGGCCATTGGACGTTCCGGGCGAATATTGTTCTTAATCGCAACGTCGTAAATGATAGGCAGAATGGTGTACACCACGTGGCCCGTACCGCAGAGAATAGTCAGCGTACAGGTTACAAAGGGAGCCAGGATGGAGACATATTTCGGGTTGCGGCGCAGTAATTTCTCCGCAATCTGCAACATGACGTCCAGACCGCCGGAAGCCTGCAAGGTCGCCGATGCCGCCACCACCGCGATGATAACCAGCATTACGTCGACCGGCGGTTTACCCGGCTGAAGATGGAAAACAAAAACCAGAATGACAAGACCGATACCGCCTAACAAACCCAGCGCGATACCGCCCTTTCTGGCGCCATAAAACAGACACACTAATATAATAAGAAGTTGTATACTAAATAACATTTATTTACCCTCGCGAAAAAACCAGTCAATTTTGTTAAATGGCTCACTGACAATTTTTGATTTCCTGTACACATATCAAAAATTGACAAATATTCGTTACCTCTGCATTTGCGATTAATGCAATGCCGGATCCTTTAGGAACTTATTAAAAATGTTTAAGTTATTATAGTTCTTTTCAGAGATGAGCACTCTCTGGCGATGGGGCGCAGGGCTTTTAATGACGAGCAGTGACTGGTGTTGTCGTTTTTGTATGTTATTCCAGTTATTCAATAACATATCATCCGCGTTATCTCTTCCGCTATTACGTAAATCACAGCTAAAAGAGAAAGGGATTTTATTTATGTGATCGCAATCACTCCGGGGTATGGAGTTATTATCCGGGAATGTAGAATCAGTCGTCTGCTCACAAAACGATACGGTATTCATAAGATGTAGCATGTTCTCCATTGCTACTTATTTTAAATTACCTGAAGTGTTTAGCTAATTCAGGTAAATCCTTTTTTAATAAAAATACACACTCTGTAAGTTAGATAATACTTAAATAACTTTTGTTAGCGCTTATGAAATTAAAAACAACATGGCGTTAATCAATTATAAGATATTGAATTAAAAGCTGTATTGCAGCCCGGTTTGATCTGGCACAAGCTTTGTATTGTGACAATTAAATCTGAGACCTGGTAATTTTTCATTATTGTAATAATTTTTACGATTATATAACGAATAATCCCAGGCCTGATTTTTATTTTTACTGGCAATATTGCTTAAGCAACGAGTAATGCTCAGCCTGAATTCGATAACGGTAAACCGGTCTGCCGGTGACACCATAATGAATGCTGGTAAACAAAATATGGCAGTTGACCAGCCAAATAAGGTACTTTCGGCAGGAAACACGAGATATATTAACCTCGTTTGCCAGTTCATCAGTGGAAAATTCCATTTCCTGGTGGGCGTCTATCCACTGGCACAGCGTGCGCAGGGTTTGCGGCGTCAGACCTTTCGGCAGGCGTCGGCTATCCTGCTCACTGGAGGCGCTGCCGTGAATGAGTTGGTCGAGTTCTGACTGTTCATAGTACTGATGCTTTTCCATTGCCGCTTTTCTTTGCCGCCAGCCTGTCAGCGCCTCTTCAAAGCGGGAAGCCTGAAACGGTTTGATCAGATAATCGACCACGCCGTAGTGGAGGGAGTCTTTGATGGTCGTGGCATCGGCTGCTGAGGAGATAACAATGACATCGCATTTGTAGCCCGCGCTGTGCAGGATCGGCAACAGATCCAATCCATTTTCCTTTTGCATATAAATATCAAGCAAAATCAGGTCAATAGGTTCTTCACCATCGAAGATGATCTCTTTTGCTTTCTCCAGCGTAGAGGCGGTTCCGCAACAATGAAAGCCAGGGATTTGCGCAACATAGCGACGATTTAGCTCCGCTACCATTGCGTCGTCATCGACAATTAAGACATTAATCATACGCGGTTCCTTTCCCCATCCCAGGGTAACTGTACATAAAATTGTGTAAAGATCCCAGGTTCTGACTCGACGGAAATGTGACCGCCAATACTTTCAACCTGTTGTTTTACTAAAGATAAACCGACACCACGTTCGGTTCCCTTTGACGAGACGCCTTTCTCAAAAATGTGTGCTATCCGCTCGGGTTCGATGCCCGGGCCATCATCATTCACTTCGCAGTGTAGAAAACCATGCCGATAATGTAAGGATACGCTGATTTCGCCGCCGGGCGTTTGATCGAACGCCTCCAACGCGTTATCAATCAAATTACCCAAAACGGTAATCAACACAGTGACTTGATCTTCATTGCTGCATTCCGGCAACTGGCTTTCATTACTGATCACCAGACTGTGGCCTAAATCGGATGTGCGATTCATCTTACTGAGTAAAAAACCTGCGATGACGGGTGATTTTATTTTCCCAAGCAGTGAGCCGATCTCTTCCTGATAGTTATTCGCGGTCTTAAGAATATAATCTTCCAGCTGCTTATAACTCTTCAGATGCAATAATCCCAGAATCACATGCAATTTGTTCATAAATTCGTGGGATCGTTCACGGAGTGCATCCGCGTAGTTGACCATACCGTCCAGTCGTTGCATGAGCTGGCGAACTTCGGTTTTATCCCTGAAGGTTGAGATGGCGCCGATGATTTTTCCATTGCTGCGGACCGGGACGGTGTTGATTAACAGCAACCTGTCTTTGATGGTGATCTCTTCGTCGCGGCGCGGTTTACCGTCGCGAAGCACTTCGCTGAGATCCACGACCTGCGACCAGGCGTGGCTGAGGGTGGAGAGCTGCGCATCGTCCTGGGATTTGCGGTAAGCGAGCAGTTCTTGCGCCGCATGGTTAATCAGCGTCACTTCGCCATTGCCGTCGACGGCAATCACCCCCTCTTTCATGGATTGCAACATGGCCTGACGCTGTTCAAAAAGCGTGGAGATTTCGTAGGGTTCCAGGCCAAACAGAATGCGTTTTAGCACCCTGACCAGCACGTAAGCACCTAACAGACCGACCAGTGCGCCAAACAGAATCGACCAGATGATGCTCCAGCGGCTGTTGTTGATTTGCTCGGTAACCCGACTGAGTTCGAGGCCAATGGCGACGACGCCGATCTGTTTATGGTTTTCGTCATAGATGGGGGTGAAGACCCGCAGCGCTTTCGCCAGAAAGCCGCGATTGATGGCAACGTTTTCTTTTCCCTGCAGGGCCAAAAGGATGTCGTCGCCTTTAAACGGTTTGCCGATGCGTTGCGCTTCGGGGTGCGAGTAGCGGATGCTCTGCATATTGGTGATCACGACAAACAACAAATCGTTGCGCTTACTGACGGCTTCGGCAATCGCCTGAAGACCGCTTTCTTCGGGTTTTTTCTCGAGGCCGTGGCGAACTTCCGGGGAGTCCGCTAACGTCCGCGCCACCGCCAGCGCTTTATTCGCCAGCGCGTCGCGGGTCATCTGACTGATTTGTGAGAAGTAAATCAGATGGACAACCAACAGCACGGAGAACAGCACGGCGCTGACCATCAGTATCACCGTCGTACCGAGTTTCATTGGCCGTTTACGCACAGCGAGGCGTTGCAGGGAATGTCTCATCGCAGTCCTGATTTCACGAATCGTAAGGGTATTATCCCTGATGGGCTGCGTAATTCAAAGGCGCCAGGTTTTTTCTGGCGCCGGAGTAACATAATTAACGGTCTGTAAAACCTCGTGATTTGCTGGCCGACCGCCTGAACCCGGAGGGCATATTAAGGCGTCAGGAAGACATGGGGCGTTGGGGCGCTGGGATGTGGGCCAACCTGAACGTCGGCACCGTACCAGCGGGATAACGTTTCGCGTTGCAGAACGTCGATGGGCGTACCTTCAGAAACGATCCGGCCTTCATGTAGCAATAGAATGCGATCCGCCCACAGTGCGGCCAGATTGAGATCGTGCAACACCACGCAAACGTGAAGCAGCCCCTGCTGGGTGAGCGATTTAAGCAGCCGGAGCAAATGCTGCTGATGAAACAGATCCAGCGCAGAGGTCGGTTCATCAAGAAACAACCAGCCGCGTGGTGAGCCTTCGCGCCACAGTTGCGCCAGCGCGCGCGCTAGCTGTACGCGCTGTTGCTCGCCGCCGGACAGCGCGGCATAACGCCTTCCCGCCAGCGACAGGCATTCGGTCAACTGCATCACCTGATGAATCACCGACGGTTCGGGCTGTGGCGTCCAGGGCATTCGCCCCATCCCAATCACGGTTTCGACTGGCCAGTCGAAACCCACCTGCGTTTGCTGGAGCATTACGGCGCGGTAGCGCGCAAGGGTTTGCGCTGACCATTGCGCCAGCGGTTTGTCCGCTAACAAACAGCAACCGCGCGCGGGAGGAATATAGCCTGTGAGCAGCCGTAGCAGCGTTGATTTTCCCGCGCCGTTGGGGCCAATAAGCGCCAGTAATTCCCCCTGCGCAAGGCTAAGAGACACGTCACGAATCACAGGTCTGTTGGCGACTGTGTAGCTTATCCCTTCGGCAATGAGGCGTTCAGTCATGCTGTCCTCCCCGGCGAAAAATAAGCCACAGGAACCAGGGCGCGCCCAACATGCTGGTCAGGAGTCCGACCGGCATTTCTGCCGGGGCAACCAGCGTGCGGGCGAGCGTATCGGCAACGAGTAACAAGAACGCACCGGCCAGCACAGATCCTGGGATCACCGCCCGGTGGTCCGCGCTTAACCACATGCGAATCACATGCGGAACGACCAGACCGATAAACCCAATGACCCCGCTGATGGCGACCGCCGCTGCGACCAGCAACGCGCTGCAAACCAGTAAAATACGCTGAACAGTGCGGACATCGACCCCCAGATAATGGGCCTCTTCTTCACCCAGTTGCAGGAGATTAAGCGTGGCCGCAAGACGCCAGATGATCACTACCGTGGGGAGCATCAGAGAGGTCACTGCCAGCAGTGTTGACCACTGCGCCTGACCGAGACTCCCCATTCCCCACAGCGAAAGCTGGCGGAGTTGCGCATCGTTACTGAGCCATGACAGAACGCCTACCGCCGCGCCGCACAAGGCGTTGATGGCGATGCCGACGAGCAGGAGCCGCGAAAGCGAGCCATGATGCTGTCGGCTGAGCAGAAAAATAACGATCGTCGCCACTAATGCTCCAACGAACGCCGCCAGCATCGGGGCGTAAAGCATCAACAGCGGAGATAAGGTGAACGGCAGCACCACCCACAGCGCAACGGCGAGAGCCGCGCCGCTGCTGATCCCAAGCAGGCCGGGGTCGGCAAGAGGATTGCGGAAAAGCCCCTGCATGACGCAGCCTGCCAGCGCCAGCGAACCGCCGATAACCAGCGCGAGCAGCACTCTGGGCAAACGGATGGTCAACCAAATCTGGCGTAAGGCATCATCGCCTTCACGCCAGAGCAGGTTCACCGGCAGGCGCAGCGCGCCGAAGCCGCTCGCCAGAACCGTCGCCAGCGCCAGTATCAGCGCCAGCGTATACAGGGAGAACGTGATATGCCGTGGCATCAGGGCAATGACTCCGCTTTGCTGCGTAGTTGCTGGATAGCCTGCGGAGTACGCACGCTAAAGCCGAGCAGCGCCATATCATCGACAGCCAGCACCTGCTTATGGCGACCCGCAGGCGTTTGCGCCAGTCCGGGCAGTTTCCACAAGTTTTCTTCACCACCCAGGGCCGCCAGACCTTCCTGGGGTATCACCACAAGGTCAGGCTGACTGGCGATAACCCCTTCCTGAGAAAGCGGCTGGTAGCGAGAGAATCCCTGCATGGCGTTCTGTAATCCCGCCGCGCGAATGGCGGCGTCAGCCCCCGTTTGCTGTCCGGCCGCCATCGCACTCATCCCGCCGTGATTCAGAATAAACAGCACGCGTTTATTGAGCGGTGTCGTTGGCAGGGCAGTGATTTCCTGATGCAACGTTTTTCGCAGAGCCTCGCCTTGCGCAACCCGGTGGGTGGCTTTCGCGATGATCTGGACTTTCTCATCAATGACGCTGAGATCGTTGCGACCTGGTAGGGTAATCACCTGAACCTTGCTTTGCTCAAGCTGTTTGAGCACCAGCGAAGGCTGCGCCTGGCTGCTGACCAGCACAAGCGTGGGGCGCATAGCGAGCAGTCCCTCGGCATTAAGCTGGCGCAGATAACCCACATTCGGCAGGGCAGTGGCCTCCGGAGGCCACTGGCTGGTGCTGTCGCGGGCGACAAGCGAGGACTGCGCCCCGAGCGCATAGACGATCTCGGTCACATCCCCTCCGAGGGCGACGATCTTATCTGCCGTGGCAGCAAACGCGCTCAGCGGCAGTGCGACAATCAGGGCGAGCCATTTTTTCATGCCGCCAGTCCTTTAGGCGCAAGGGCATCGATCTGCTTGCGCCATTGCGATTGCTCCGGCTCGCCTTCACTCCGTTGACCGTAGAGTTGGGCAATTTGCGTGCCGTCGTGCGCAAAAAGCTCAAGGCTGGTGACGTGGCCATCAGCGGTCGGTTTTCGCGTTACCCAGGTTTCGGCAATCTTCTCTTCCAGCAGATGCAGCGTAAAGGTCGGATTAAATATGTTCAGCCAGCCCTTCATCGGCACCACTTTTTCAACGGCGCCAGTGAAGATTTGCACGCATCCTTTGTTGCCGACGAAGACCATGATTTCGTTGCCGTCCTGGCGAGCAGCGTTCAGGATTTCAGCCAGCGCGCTGTTCGGCACCTTACAGGCCAGATCGTCAGCAACCTGTTCAAACGCCTGCTGACGGGTCAGGTTATGGCGTTTTAGCAGGGTGAAGAACTGGTGAACGTCGGTCATCGCGCGCCACTCTTTTTCAATAGCGCCAGCCTCAGTCTGTAGCGCGCTGGTGGGGGCGTCGGTCGCTTTCAACGCCAGCGGCGGGTTCTCTTCGGTGATAAAACGCTGCAGAACGTCATTCCAGGCCGGGATTTCCGTGTTGTCGGTCGCGTACACTTTCAGTACGGCATCCCCCTGATAGTCAAAGAATTGAATGCTTTGACGCTCGCCACGGGCGCTTGTTTCCTTGACATGGAACACCCAGGCCCACTGATTCAGAAACAGGCGCAGATCGAGCGCGCGCGGGTTAAGCACCAGTCCGGCGTGGCCGCTCAGATGCTGGTTGGTGAAGGTGCCAACCTGTTCATGCACTGCGTACTCGTTGCGGCAAATACTTTTTGTTTCGCCAACGGCTTCCAGCGCGGCGAGGAGTTCGCGGATGTCGCCGTGCAGTCTTCGGGCGTCATGGCCGACGCGGGCAAACGTCAGTTCGGCTTCGCTGATATTCATCAGACCCGCGATATCACGTGCGTATTTCCCCGGGTTCTGTTCTTTTAGCTCAAGCCAGCGAGTGTAGTGATTCATTGTCTCTTCCTTCCAGATAATAGCCCCGGCGAACCGGGGTGCGATGATTACCATTGATAGCTCACGAAAATCTTGCCGTTACGACCGTCCTGCGGAATACCCTGCGGCGACCAGTACTCTTTATCGAAGGCGTTGCCCAGCACCAGCGTGGTGGTCATGCCTTTCAGCGCTTGTTGTCCCTGGTAGCTGACGTAAAAATCGTTCACGGCATAACCCGGCTGTTTACTGTATTCGTTGCTGATATGCGTTGAGCGATCGGCAAAGGTGCCGACCCAGCCGACGGAGAAACCGCTTTGCGCCACCGGTACGTTGAGCTTGCTGGTGACGGTGTCCGGGTTAATGCTGGAGATATATTCGCCGGTGTCCGTATCTTTGCCACGCGTGCGGTTGTACGCGACATCAAGGCTGAACAGGTCAGTCGCGTATTTTGTCATCACATCCCAGCCCCAGATTTTGGCGTTCGGAACGTTATAAGACATGGTGGTGGCTGCGGCGAAGTCGACGGATGTGGAGATATAATCCTTCGCGTTGGTATCAAAGTAGCTGGCCTTAAACTCCAGAGCATCGTTGGACAACATTAGGTCGTTAAAGCGCAGCCCAAAACCATATTCCTGCGTTTCGTTCGTTTCCGGGCGCAGATTCGGATTCGGTATCCAGTAGTTAGTGTAGAAGTTGCCGATAGAGAAGTGTTTGGAGTCGTTATACATTTCACCCATTGTCGGCGCGCGGAATGCCTGAGCATAAGAACCAAACAGCATCAGCCAGTCGGTGGGGCTGACGGTCATTCCGGCACGCGATGACCATTTGTCTGCGTCGACATCATCATAACCGTCGCTGCTGCCACGGTAGTTGTCATAACGCGTGCCGCCTAGCAGCGTAACGGGCAGGTCGCGCAGGGTGATTTCATCCTGTAACCAGCCAGAGCTGAAGTCGATTTTCGCTTCCGGGAAACCGGTCGTGGCACCGCCGGGGTGTTGTTCCTGACGATAGTATTCCCCGCCATATGTCAGCAGGTGAGAGGCAAAAGAGTCGCTGAAAAGACGGCTGCGGTTTTCGACTTTGCCACCTTTGGTCGTCTGTTTGCGGAATTCACCCGTGCTGTCGATATTCTGCGTGTTAATACGGGCTTCAGACCAGTACGCGCTGACATCGGCGTTCAGCCAGTCATTGCCTTGTGGGGCGAGTTTATAAGACATCTGCATATCACGCTGGATCGTCGAACGGTCCACCATCGGATTACTGCCGCTTGAGGCTTCAATGGTCTGCGGGTTTTTCGGTTCCTGCGCAGCATTATTGTAATAGCGCAGTGAGCCGCTCAGCGACTGCGCATCGTTAATCTGCCAGGCGCCTTTTGCCAGCATATTATTGATGGACTCATCGTTGGGCGCGGTAGAACCATCACCCTGACGCAAATCACCGCGATCGCGGCTGGACCATGCCACCAGACCGTCCAGATTATCGGTGCGGCCAAAGGCGCTGGCGCCCATTCCCAGACTGTGATCGCCGGTGCCGCCTGTGCCAAAGACGCGGAATCCGCTGTTTTGCCCTTCCTGGAGTAGATCTTTGGCATCGGCCGTCTCATAGGCGATGACGCCACCCAGCGCGCCGCTGCCGTACAGCAGTGCTGAAGGCCCGCGCACGACTTCAATACGTTTAATCAAGGCAGGGTCGAGGAACGTGCTGTTGAGATGCCCGGTGTCGGTTCCCTGACGTACACCGTCAACCAGAATCAACACACCGCGGCGGTCATAGCCACGCAGGTTAACATCCTGACCATTCGTGCGCCCCGTCCCGTTCAGGGTGATGCCGGGAACACTGCGTAGCAGGTCGGCGGCCGAGCTGGCGGTCTGGTTTTCGGGATCGGACGTATCGATAACGCTGACCATCATCGGCGCCTCGAAAGCGCTGCGTGCATTACCGGTCGCGGTGACGGTCATATCGTCTGTGGTTGCGTAAGCCGCCCCAGGCAAGGCGCTGGCGATGATGATTGCCAGTAGCGATGGGCGCAAAGAGGCAGATTGCAGGCGTAACATAACAACTCTCCATGAGGAAATTGAAAAGTGCTGGCTGCCTGGGATGACCTGGGTGGCTGGCGAAATAGAATGTTTTATTTAGTCAGGATCAGTTTTCCGGATTGCGTCTGGCGCAGCAGGTAATGTTGACCTTTATGTTCAATCAGCACCCATCCCTCTTCGCCAAGCAGCATCTTGCTGTCTATCTGGCGCTTCGCGCGAGAAGGGGAGAGCGGCGTAGTGTCTTTAATGTGTTGTGCTGCCGTAGTGTTAAGCATACCAGGCACGTCCGTTATGAAAATGATAACAAGAATGATTATCATAAAGATCAAGTTTTGCATCAAGAGTTATTTCGCAAAATTGTGTCTGGATCAATTTTGCCAGAGGAGGAGCGTCGGACTCCCTGAAGTAGGGCCGGTGTGGGGGGACGGTGCCGTATTGTCAAAAGCCCCCTTTTCATAGGGAGATGACGTTTTCTCTCGTTTGAGTGCACTGGGGTGCTGTTGGTGTTCTGTTTCTGGTTCAGGGAACGGGAACTGAGTGATGAAGTCGATGGCTCTATGACAATTTTGGAATAATAGTATTCACTGTTTTGCATCTTTTAATTGTTTATCTTTTTTGTGGTTTTGGTACTCTCTTAAACATTCATCAGGACAACTCCTGAGTTGAATTTGTATTAATTTTCCAAGTCAGTATTTAATAACGCGCTAACTATTTTAATTTACAAAATAGTTTAATTAACCTGTGGTGTTGGAGTTATTCATTATTATCGATGTTGACTCCGCAATAAATCGCCACGTTACTTAACTATATCTGGTTGTATATAGTTTTGTTTTATAACTTCATAGCGCTAATGATTGTTTGTTCAATCATTTAAAATACTTATATTTTATGTTGTTATATGAGAGGCTAATTGAGTGAACATTGAGAATAATGATATGCTTGAAAAACATGACTTTGAGTATCTGAAAAATATTGACTTTAATTCTGCACTCTACTTTTCTGCGGTTATGAGCTATAAGACGATATTTAATGCCAGTGTGGTGTTGAACTGTTCAGCGCCCACAGTGAGTATAATGCTCAAACGCTTTTGTTCCTACTTTCCCGTACCGCTTTTTGAAAGAGAAGGGCGTTGCCTGCGTCCAACTAAATACGCGGTAGAGCTGGATAAAATGATCGGGGAAACCTTTTTGAAATTTGCTCTGGCGGTGAATGACGACTCCCGCAAAGCAAAGGCGTTTGCATGAGTATGACAGTGTACTCTTCACTCATCACAGCAGACCTGTGTCTAATGACATTACGACCTGCTGCTGTTACGGCTTATTTTCCTGAGCCATTAGCTCAATAATATAATCTAACGATGATTGTACACGGAACGGCAGGTTCTTCCGGCTTCTATAAATGACATAGCAATCAATATAAATGCCCCATTCTGGAGGCAGGACGGCCTGTATTCCGCTGGTATCTTTCAGAAGTAAATCGGACGTGACCATGTACCCCATCCCATTCCGACAGCAATTGATGGCGGTGTAAACATTGTCGAACTTTAGCTTTCCCGTAACAGCGACCGATTTTACTTCTGCAGTCTCTGCATTCGCAAACTCAAAAATATTTTCATAACTGTTATTCGCCATTGAACTTAACAAAATGAAAGGATGCCGGGATAACTCTTCTGGCGTAGTAAAGGGATGGTGCTCACGGAATTCTGGGGTTGCAAACACATCCATCCGTATGCGTTTTACTTTTCTGGCGATAAGATTCTGATTATGTGGTGGCGAATACGAAATCAGCATATCGCAGGAATTATTAAAACTTACGCCTTTAAAGTAGTCGGCTTTATAGTGATTGGATGTTGTTATTGTTACGTTCAAATCAGGGAATCGTTGAAACAAGGGCGGCAGAATATTTTCTGCAAGATAAGCCTGCATACCTGAAGGGGAAAAGATGTTTACTTCGCCAGTAGGGGCTTTCTTGTAATGCTCAACCAGTTCAAAGAGCTCATCATTTTCAATAATGTGCTTTCTAATACGGGGTAACAACGTTTCGCCGAAGGCGGTTAGCCTGACAGGGCGACTCTCCCGATCAATTATTTTAATGCCTAACGTTTCTTCCACTGCCGCAATGCTTTTACTGATGCTGGCCTGGGTCAGACCCGCATTTTTCGCAGACAGACTGAAACTTTTCGTTTCAACAAGATCCAGCAGTATTTTTAAATCTCTGATTTTTAATTGTTTCATTATGTCTGTTCTGTAAACATTGTGCCTTGTTTCCAGTGTAGATGATCTACAACCTGAAATAATTACCCAACATCAACAAGGCACAATGAACTGCTTAATGGTCCAGATAGAGGTAATGCATCCAACTGGTCATACGCAGTAATACTTTACGCATAATGGCCACATGAGAAAAATGATCTGAATAGACGGCAACTTGCGCGTATATGCCATCCGGTAAGGCATCAATACTCTCATCTGGGTTCAGATCAATGAGGGCGAGAACACCTTCAGTACCCGGCGTGGCCGTCAATGATTGCAATGTCCCCTGAGCCTGATACGAGCCGCCTGGAATCGCCGGAAGCACGCCGGCCAGTTTTCCTGTGAATACCTGGCCTGGTAAAGAGTTGAACACGATCTCGGCTTCATCACCGGCTTTTAAACGCAACAATGAGTTCTGGCGGAATTGCGCCACGATCTGTCGTTTTTGTTTGGGAATAAACACCATTACCGGACGCAGCGGTAATGCCGCAGCAAAAGTACCTGGGCGGATCAACACCTGAGTAGCGTAGCCATCGCTCGGCGCACGGACAACGGTCTGCTCTAAATCAAACTTAGCTTCAGCAAGCTGGGCGCGCAGGCTGGCAACTTGCGATTGTTCGCCGTTGAGAAGACTATCAAGCTGGCTTTTGATTTGCGCTTGCTCAGCAACGGATGACTTTACTGCTGCATCCTGAGCGAGGTAGCTTTGCCGGGCATGATCAATATCGCTTTCTGAAAACGGATTCACCTTCGCCTTACTGCCTTGCAAATAGCGTTGGTAATCTTTGTACAAGCGATCGCGTTGCGCAGCTGCTGTCGCGGTATTCGCGACGGCTTCATCCATCTGCGCCTGTAGCGAATCAGCATTATGAATTGCGGTGACAATATCGGCTTCCAGTCTCGCAACGCGGGCCTGGAAGCGTGTCGGATCCAGTTCAAAAAGAACTTCGCCTTTTTTGATCAGTTCGTTTGGCTTATCCGTGACCTTACGAACAATCCCCGTCACCTGTGGCGTAATCGGAACGGATATCACCGCTTTTTGCGCCTTAAAGGTATAAGGGTGGTTATAGTTCATTAATAGAATCAGGGCACCAACCAGAAAGATTCCACCCAGAGCTGCTGTTGGGATACTCCATTTATTGACAGGAATCTTGAATATTTTAAAGACCAGCCAGGCCAGAGCCACGTAAGTCAGAATAATTAATAAATCCACAATTAATTGCCTTGAGTGTTATCAGAGTCAGCGTGTTGTTGTTGCTTTTTCACCAGCCGTTCAAGCTCAGCAATACGCAATTGCAGGTTTTCATACTGCGGTTGCTGTGCAGTCTGCATTCCCCATCCACGGTCGGGGCGATACAACGTGGCCCAAATCCAAAGGAACGGCCACAAGACATGTAACGTGAACAGGCTTACCCATCCGGCAACATGTATGGCATCGGCATGCGGGTGGTTACGTTTTTTGGCAATTTCGTAAGGAATGTCATGAATGATGATGACACCGTAAAAAATTATCAGGAACACCAGGATTAAAACGCCAAGTGCAAAATAATTAAGGAACATACTATTCCTCCTCCCTCCGTCGGGTTGGTAAAACTAAGCTCGACCCATCTTCTTTCGCTGACGTATCACCCCTAAGTTATGGTTTAGGGGGAATAGTACTAAGGGGGACAGCGTGGTTATGTCTCACGGGATGATAAATCCCGATATATTGTTTTGAGTCAGTACGGTTTTCGTGAATATTCTGTTAATTTTACTTGTTTAGATAATGTCTTGCTTAATGGTAATGAAAGCAGGATACCTTATTCAATATGTCTCGCTAGAGTTAATCGTTTAGAATTACGGAACGATTTAACTATATGGAATATAATAATTATAATTGAATTGCATGGTGAGTTTTTAAACGCTATTTTGTAAATATTTCATAAGGCGCTTCAAGTAAGAGAAAGGATTCTTTTTTCTGAGTTGATGATGTTTATGAAATGTGAGTAAATGTGCCTGAAAGAGAAATAAACAATTACTATTCTTAACACATCATTTGACCGCCGCCCGTGCGGTCTTTTTTTATGCATTATTTTTGAGGTATTTCTCTGCGCAAGGAGCAGGGGAACCATGAATTATTGCGGAGAATATTGGAACGGATGGGGCCAGAGTACAAGCGTATCGTACTGGAAAAATAGTCAATGATGCTGTTTAGTTTTCAGTTATAAAATCTTCTGCTTTAACGCCTGACTTTCTGAGTTCGCCTGGGGTTATTTTATATTTTTTGCGGAATGCCCGACAGAATGATTGCTGTGAACTGTATCCTGCATTTAAGGCAATATTTAGAATAGTATTCTGTGAATTCATTAATTCAAGTGCAGAATGATTAAGGTAGATATCCTTTATAAAGCGTCCAAGCGATATTCCCGTGTGTGCTTTAAAAAAAGATTGCAGGTAAAACTTTGAAAACCCAGAGATAGTAACAAGATCATCAATCTGTAACTTGTCTTCTGGTCTTTCATTAATCAATGCGATCAGTTGGTTGGACACTTCTTTTGTAAATGAATTGTTTTTTGAACATGCCATCTATTCTCTGTTCCTACTGACTGTACACTGTCGATGTATTCAATAATCATATAATGCGATATCAATAACAACGTTTATTTTCCGAAAAGCTAGATTGGCACAGCCTTTTTTTTGTGATGGATTTCGCATATTTTCACCATCCCTGTTTTGATGAAATGTTAAGTGTTTAAATATTTTAAACTATTAAATATTTTTGTGTAGCTGGGTTATTCTTAATATTATTTTAAGTAAAGTGTGCAGGGTTATATAAGGCGAAATGTGCAATGAAAGAGATTCTGCGTTATGTACTGACGTCTTTTTTGCTTTTTATCAGAATTTTTTCTTCTCAATGAGGCAGGATTTTATATTAACGATAATTAATGTGGTTGTCGTTTGTTCTGTTTTTATCCCCAAGAGTTGCATAGTCGTTATATCCATTTCAGATGTGGCGATTTTATTATTGTTGACAGTATTACGGTAATTGTTCATATAGTTATGATGTCTGGCGTGTGGTGAGTGATGTAGGTCTTTTGGGGTACATGTAATGTAAATGACTTTCCACTTATGACAGAGAACAGACATACATATTTTGAGTGACCATCTGATTCTTCAAAATAAACACAAGTGCTTAAGTGTGATAGCCAGTGATGACGAGGGATATATGAAAAAGATAATTGCTGGAGCGCTAGTCGCTGCTTTTTCTTTCAGTGCGCAGGCTGCGGAAATGATGCTGCAAAAAGACTTCGAGAAAGTCGCCGATCAGTATGTCAACGTCGGTGAGATCGCCACATCAGGTACGACCAGTACGGCTGAGGCGAAAGCTGAGCTTTCTAAAAAAGCAGATGAAAAAGGGGGAGACATTTTCGTGATGACCTCGGGCAACACCAATAACAAGATCCACGGAACGGCCAACGTTTATCGGAAAAGGTGAGCCTGACTGCCCCATACCAGAGGGAAAACCGCATCCGGCGATGTCCGGCAGCGACAGGAACAGAATAAATGGGAGGGAGAGGCCGGAAACCGACCTGATCCTATACCTATGAATGCAAAGAACCCGCCCTGTAGGCGGGTTCTTTGCATTTAGAGTGCACCAGGCTCTTCTATATATAGATGTGTTGGATCAAGAGACCCATCCTGGGGCGACAAGCGCAAATCGATATCCGTCTCTCACCACACCTCTTGTCACCCTTTGCCACTCACTGCGACCTTCCTGCCGCGTCGGCAAAATCAGGGGACGATTGGTGATGGGAATAGATCATTGACCATTTGCACCAAAAGCAAGAACCGGCCTATTAAGGGGGCTCAATAGAGCCGTCGTGTTGGAGATGCGCTAACGCTGCTGTCGTTGAACAGCTGATTGTTCCCAAAGGGGCTACGGTGATGAACATCTATATAGATGTAGGGATGCAGGAAAGGCAGAGTGTGTGTCAGGTATAGATAAATGACATGTCCCCGCGGCATAGATACACGACTCTGTAAGTCGTTGTGGCTGGAAATATCGGCATCATTGTGGATAACTCTGTGTGTAAATGGGTATAAGGCGGCATTTTGCTGTGGAATGCAGCAGTCAGTCATTTTTCTGTCATTTAAGGGTTGCGGGCGCCAGAGAACTCCCTATAATGCGCCTCCATCGACACGGCGGATGTGAATCACTTCACACAAACAGCCGGTTCGGTTGAAGAGAA
>NZ_JBWKPZ010000008.1:0-148153 GCF_059418505.1 Citrobacter sp. GW821-FHT07H02
GCGTGAATTCATTTTTCACCTCATCAGTTATGTAATATATAACCTCTGAGCGTGTCTAAAACTATTAAACCACTTCAGGGTCGAGCCTGCATCCCTGCAGGCCGTCCCCTCCGCCCGCGTCCCTGCGGGCGGCCCCGGTCAGCCGTCAACGTCTCATCGATTTTCAGCCGGACCGTGGTGTCGCTTCCGCATTCTGACTTTCAGTGATTTCCGTTTGGCTGTTTAAACAGACACTCAGGTGGTCAGGTGTGGGGAGAGTCCGGCCGAAAATTGCCGACGTGTTTCCGTAAGGCCGGGGGAACCCGCAGGGATGCGGGTTCAGGGCGCGGCGATAGCCCCCTTAACCCGTTCACGGGACATGAAATGCCAGAGAAGCGAGAAACATAAGGTGAACGGAACCTTGTTCCGGAGTCAAAAATTTCCCAAAAAAAAGCATGACTCCTCAGAGCGTATGACTATCAGGCCTCCACCTGCTCTGTCCCCGTATCGCGGACATCTTCTTCTTCCAGTAATCCTTCGTCCTGCGCCAGCATGGCCGTGGCGATCCCGTTTCCTAACACGTTAATGGCGGAACGCCCCATATCGAGGAAGTGGTCGATACCCATCAACAGCAGGATCCCGGCGACAGGAATATTAAAGCTCGGGATCGTGGCCGCCAGGACCACCAGCGCGGAACGCGGTACACCCGCGATCCCTTTCGACGCCAGCATCAGCGTCAGCATCAACACGGTAATCTCGGCAAAAGAGAGATGAATATTGTAGGCCTGCGCGATAAACATCGAGGCAAATGAGCAGTACACCATCGAGCCGACCAGGTTGAAGGAGTAACCGATCGGCAGCACAAACGACACAATGTTGCGCGAACAGCCGAATTTGGTCAGTTGTTCGAGGGTCTTCGGGTAGGCCGCTTCCGAGCTGCTGGTTGTAAACGCCACCAGCACAGGGTCCTTCAGCATGCTGAGCAGGCGGAACACCTCTTTTTTCAGCACCAGGTATCCCACCGCTAACAACACCAGGCAGGTCATCAGGATAGCGGCGTAATAGCCGCCAATAAAGGAGGCGTAGTGAAGTAAAATGCCCAACCCCTCATTGGCGATAACCGATGAAATGGCCGCAAAAATTGCCAGCGGCGCGACGTACATGACGTAGCCCGTGACCTTCAGCATAATGTGTGAAACCACGTCCAGCGCGGCAACCAGCGGGGCATTAAATTTTTCACCCAGCGACGCGCCACCAATACCGAAAAACAGCGAGAACACGACGATTTGCAAAATTTCATTATCTGCCATCGCCCCCGCAATACTGGTTGGAATGGTATGAGACAAAAAGCCTTTTAAGCTCATGCCGCCCACCGCAAGACCGGTATCCACCGATTCCGCAGGGATAGCCAGATTTAACCCGCCGCCCGGTTGCTCAATCATCACGATAAAAAGCCCCACCAGAATGGACAGGACGGAAGAGCTGATAAACCAGATCATCGCTTTCCCTCCCACACGGCCAATGGTGGCGGTTTCACCCAAACGCATAATTCCTACGGTCAACGTGCTGAATACCAGCGGCGCAATCACCATTTTGATAAGTCTAAGGAAGATATCGGTGAGGAGAGTAATGTTGTCAGACCATGCGGCAATGGTGTCCTGACTGGTGTATGAATGAATCGCCGCCCCCGACAGAATGCCAGCCAGCATGAAGATCACGATAAATAACGTGAGTTTGTTTGCGTTTGCCACTAAAAAGCTCCCAGCTTGATTTAACATTTTATTTTCAGTGACGCATGTCTTTTATTTATTTAGAGGCACTGAAATATTCATTACCTAAATTGGAGTAAAGCGAGGTGGGATACAACTATTTTTTAGTATTTATCCATTTTGTTGCGTTCTGTTGGGCGTGATTATGTGATCCTGATCGCATAAGAATGAATATATCCTTCTGATACATCATTTTTCATGATGCGACCAAATGTTAATTTTTTGATAATTATGATGTTTTTATGTCAATAGGTCATAAGCATGACCATGCGCTGCGCTGGTGGTTGATTTCTCATACATAAACTAAATTTCAGTTTATCAGTTCGTTAGATCTTTTCCGCGTCTTCTGTTCCTGCCATCCCGGTCTGGTGGGAAAAACGTCGAGGATAGCGATTTCTGGAGGTGAAGTGATGAACAATATGTATCTGATCCTGGGCACCGTTAGCGTGTTTTTGTTGCCTGTACCTTCCGTCCTCGCGCTCTCGAGCAACGGGACGATAGGCGCGACGCTGACGCTGACTAACGGCTGCTTGATCAACGGATCGCCCAGCCAGAACGGGATCAATTTCGGTACGCTCGATTTTGGCGCGCATCCGGCGACGTTTTCAGAATTGACGACCCAGTTGACGGGGGCGGGAGGGGGCAACAGCTTTGGCATTCAGTGCACCACGACGGATTACACGGTACAAATCACCGGCAACACGAACTCCTCCGCACCGGGAAATGTGGTGGGGACGCCGGGCACGCCCGCTCGTTATCTCATCAACGCGGCAAACACAACGCAGGGCGTCGCTTACAGCCTGTACAGCGACAGTGGATTCAGTAATGTCATCGACAACAACACCCCTATCCCGAAAACATCGACCACTGCAGGTGTCGATAACTACACCCTGTACGGGCGTATTCAGGGCGGTGGCAACAGCGTCACCGTCGTACCAGGAACCTATACCGACACCATCAATGTCAGCGTAATTTACTGATAAATCAAAAAATGGGTTTTTCATACGCACACTCCTGTATCGGGAGCGGGGGGCTGTTACGCCTGATTTTGGGTCTGTTGGCCAGCATGTGGGGGGCGGCGCAGGCCGTCACCACTCAGTCTTTTCAGCTTAGCGCTACCGTAACGCCGGGCTGTTCCGTCATCACCGGCAGCGGAGGCGTGCTGGGCGCACTCGATTTTGGTACCTACAGCGGGGTAGAAACGCGGCAGGTGAATACTCGCTTTGTGCCGAATGCAGCGCTGTCGCTGGCATGCACGCCGGGAGTGTCGCTCAGTATGAGCATTGATGGAGGACGCAATTTTGCTTCAGTGCGAAATATGCAGCGCTCGGGAGGCACCCAGCGCGTGGCCTATCGTCTCTACAGCTCTTCTTCTCTGGGGGCGAACAGTGAAATCGGCGTTAATCAGCCTGTGTCGGTGGCTTACAGCGATAGCAATAACATTGCACTGCCGTTATTTGGCGTTGCATTTCTGACCGGATTCAGCCCGGCGGGAAACTATTCAGATCAACTTACCGTGACGCTGTCGTGGTAGTAAGGGAGTGATGTGATGAAGATGCGTTTGAATCCGGGGCGACTGTTTGCCCTGACGGCGATGCTGATGGCACCGGGGGCACACAGCGCAGGGACTATTTTGCTTTGGCCCATCGATCCCTGGCTTGCCGCCGACAGTCAGGCCACCGAACTGTGGATCCAGAATCAGGGCGATTCACCGATGATGATGCAGGTACGTATCGTGCGTTGGCACCAGGACGGGGGATTCGAACGTTATCAGCAACAGCAGGATGTGGTCGCCAGCCCTCCCATTGTGCGTATTGAGAAAGGGAGTAAACAGCTCATCCGTCTGATTAAGCAGGCCACCGTGCCCGCCGGGGTTGAGCAGGCTTACCGCATCATTGTCGATGAAATCCCGCAGCCAGAGAACGTCAGTGCGCCGCAGATGGGGCTCAACGTACAGATGCGTTATTCATTGCCGCTCTTTGTTTACGGGCAGGGCGTCGCTACCTCGCCTGAAGGGGAATATCACGCGCGTGTAAACGTGCAGCAGCTCAACTGGCGGGTGGTGCAGGAGCAGGGCAAACCACAACTGGAAGTGCATAATCAGAGCGATGTGCATGTCCGGCTCAGTAAAGTGTCGCTGCAGCAAGGGGGGGCGAAGTATACCGTGGCTGAAGGTCTGTTGGGTTATGTTCTGCCTGGCAGTTATCGGCGCTGGCCGCTACCCGCAGGTGTTTCTCACCCTGCAGAGTTAACCTCGGCAGCCAACACGCAGGGTGGTCAATGGCAGTCTGGTCCCGCCAACTGAGTGGTGTGGTGATGACGGCGCTATTGGCCAGTCCCTCCCTTTGCCGGGCGGAGTCGGGGGATGACTCACTGCCACCGCCGCCTGATGCCCGCGCGATGAATACCGACGCGGTCTTCCATCTGGCGCTGATCGTTAATCACTACGATACACAACAGGTGGTGCCAGTGACCCGGCGACAGGGGGACTTTTATGTTGCGAGCGCCGATTTACAGCGTGCCGGGCTCCCGCCTGACAAACTTCCGCACGGGGATGTCAACACGTCACGGTTAGCGCAGGTGCAAACCGAATACGATAGCAGCGGGCAGCGCCTGCTATTGACGGTTCCTCGCGACTGGGTGCCTGAACGGATCATGCATTTTGGCGGTGAGTCGTCGCAGAGTACGCCGCATCATGGGCGTGGCGCGTTACTTAACTATGATTTTTACGCAAGCGATTCTCAACATGGCGGTGGGCAGGCCTCGGTCTGGCATGAACTTCGCTTTTTTAATGATGCGGGATCGTTCTCTTCGACAGGCTATGTGCGCCAGAATATGGCGGGAAGCCACGATCAGCAAGAGGGCTATGTTCGTTATGACACAGTGTTCACGGCCACTCACGAAGACGATGCCACCCAGTGGCGCATCGGGGATGTGATCAGCGATGCCCTGAGCTGGAGCAACAGTGTGCGAGTGGGCGGTCTTTACTGGGGGCGCGATTTTTCTCTGCGTCCCGATCTTGTGACCTGGCCTCTGCCGGAATTTTCCGGCGAAGCGGCTGTTCCGACATCCGTTGACCTGTTCATTGATGGTTATCGGGCAGGGTCGACGCAACTCCAGCCGGGACCGTTTACGCTCACCAATCTGCCCTACATTAACGGCGCGGGCGATGCGGTACTGGTCACGCGTGATGCGTTGGGTCGGCAGGTGAGCACGACATTACCGTTTTATGTTGCCAGTGAACTGTTGGCACCTGGTATGAGTGATGGGGCGGCGACCTTGGGGAGCCTGCGGCGTAACTACGGTATCGACAATGCTGACTACGGTCCGGCAGTGGGGAGTGCGACATACCGATATGGCGCCACCGATTTTCTGACGCTGGAAGGACACGGGGAAGCCGCCGAAGAACTGGCACTGGCGGGAGCAGGAGCACTGGTCAAACTGGGGCGTTTTGGGGTGGTGAATGGCGCATGGACGGAAAGCCGTATGCGGGATAAAAGCGGTCATCAGATCAACTGGGGGTATCAGTACAGTACCGCGGCGTTCAGTCTCGCTACACAGCACTCCCGGCGTGAACGGGGGTTTGGCAATCTGGCGCTGTACGATCAGTCTGACGATGCGGATGATGATAATCAACCGCTGGCGTCGTTGAGTCAGCGCAGCGATCAATACTCGCTTACCTTCAATATGGGAACGTTCGGGAATGTCGGTGCGGCATGGATCGATATCCGTAGCTTTGATGCGCAAAAAACGGAATTGCTCAACCTCTCCTGGAGCCGCAATTTGTGGGGGAGCAGCAGCCTGTATCTTGCCGCCAGCCGGGACCGACAACAGGGTGACTGGACACTGGCGATGTCGGTGCAAATTCCGCTGGGTGAACGAGACAGCGCCGCTTTCAGCATGGAGAAGACGCCGGATGCGGGGCAAACGCAACGCATTAATTACACCCATTCGATGCCGACCGACGGAGGATTTAGCTGGAATCTGGCATGGGCGCGACAATCGCAAGACAGTGACTACCAGCAGGCGACGCTGGGCTGGCGGAATAACAACGTGGAGTTGCAGGGCGGAACCTACGGCGAGAGTGATGAAATGACCTGGTGGGGCGAAGCAATGGGTTCCCTGGTGCTGATGGACAATCAATTGTTTGCCGCCAACAAGATCAACGATGCTTTTGTGGTGGTCAGCACTGACGGGCATGCCGATGTTCCGGTCAATTATGAAAATCAGCCCATCGGGAAAACCAATGAGAAGGGGTATTTGCTGATCAGCAGCGTTTCGGCCTATTACCCGGCGAATTACAGCATCAATACGTTGAATTTACCGGCGGATATCCAGCTGAAGGAAACTGAACGCAAGGTGGCGTTACGGCGCCAAAGCGGTTATCTGGTGGATTTCCCCATGGAGCAGGAGCGCGTGGCCAGCGTGATTCTGCACGATGAGAACGCTCAACCGTTGCCTGTGGCAAGCCAGGTCATGCGATCGCAACAGAAATCTGCCGTGGTGGGGTACGACGGCATCGTCTGGCTGGAAAATTTAGAGAACGTCACGATCTTGCAGGCGACGACGCCGGACGGCAGACATTGTCAGGCAACGCTTACGCTGGCCGCGAATCCTCAGCATAAACTGCAAACCTATGGCCCGCTTATTTGTCGGAGCGACCCAGGGTGATCGTTCGGGGGCTGTGGCTGTTAGCGTTATTGGTGATAGCACCGGGCGTTCGGGCGGCGTGCTCGGTTGCGACGACCAGCGGCGCATTAGGCAGCGTCTCTTCTTTTACCGTGAACAATACCGAACAAACGAGCAGCGCCGATCTGTTGGTGCAATGCGATGTGGTACTGGGATTGCTCAATAACGACACGGTCACGCTGACCTACACGGGAGCATCCGCCACGGTCAGCAATCGGGGGGCATTAAAGCGCGTGGATAACGCTACCCTGGCGGATGCCATTCCGGTTCGGCTGTGCGGCCAATCCAATTGCGCCAATAACAGTGAAATCGCCATTAACGGTAGCTACACCTGGAGCGGGAGTACGCTGCTGGCGTTATTGGGTTCAAAGCGCTTTACTCTGCCGCTCTATTTTCGCACGGTAACGGGGCAAAACGTCAGCGCGGGACCGTATCAGCTCATCTTCAATTTCAACGTTTACTACAATATTTGCCAGGTTGGCGCGCTGGGATTGTGTATTACCAATCAAACCAATACGGTGGCGACGACCTTACCATTGACCCTGACGGTCACCAACGACTGCATCACCATTACCGCGCCGAACGTCAATTTTGGCAGCGCGCCGCTGGTGAAAAACTTTCCCGCGATCGCCCAGTCCGTTTCAGTCACGTGCACTAAAGGCAGTACATACACCGTCGGTATCAATAATGGCAGCAACGCGAGCGGGAATGTCAGAAATATGGCAAGCGGCGCTAATCGCCTGAGTTATGAGATTTACAAAGGCAGCACCACTGAGCGATGGGGAAGCAGCGGGACGGAACGCTGGGCCAGCAGCGCCTCGTCCTCACTGAGTTCCGACGGACTACTGCGAACTTACAACTACACGGCCAAAATTTTGAATACGCAAACGACGCCGCCCGCAGGGACGTATACCGACACCGTTGTTGTCGATATTGCGTTCTAGCCCATTTTTTCCTTTTCGCAAATGTAAAGTTCTGCCCCGGGGTGCCGATAACGGAGATAACTCGTTTTCAGGAAGGTGCCTTATGTTTAACCGTATCCGCGTTGTCACAATGCTGATGATGGTGCTGGGGGTTTTCGCACTGCTACAGCTTGTTTCCGGTGGTCTGTTGTTTTCTTCATTGCAGCAGAATCAGCAAAGTTTTGTTATTTCTAACGATTTACGCCAGCAGCAGAGTGAACTTACCTCGACATGGGACCTCATGCTGCAGACGCGTATTAACCTGAGTCGCTCTGCCGCGCGCATGATGATGGATGCCAGCAACCAGCAGAGCAGCGCAAAAAGCGATCTGCTGAAGAATGCCAAAAACGTTCTGGCGCAGGCGGCGGCGCATTACAACACGTTCAAAAATATTACGCCTTTGCCTGAAATGGCGGAGGCCAGCGGCAATGTGGATGAGAAATACCTGCAATACCATGCGGCGCTGGCAGAACTGATTCAGTTCCTGGAACACGGCAACATGGACGCGTACTTTGCCCAACCGACCCAGGGGATGCAAAACGCGCTGGGCGAGGCGCTGGGTAAATATGCCAGCGTCAGCGAGAAACTGTATCGCCAGGCGTTCGACGAAAGCGCCCGTGATTATCACTTTGCGCAATGGCAACTTGCCATTCTTGCGGTGGTCCTGGTGCTGATTCTGGTCGTCGTCTGGTACGGCATTCGCCATACCTTACTGAATCCGCTCGCAAAGGTGATTGGCCATATTCGCGAAATTGCCGGTGGCGATTTGACAAAGACATTAACCGTCGCCGGGCGTAACGAAATTGGCGAGCTGGCAGGCAGCGTTGATCACATGCAGCGTTCGTTGATTGACACGGTGACCCAGGTTCGCGAAGGTTCTGACGCCATTTATTCCGGCACCAGCGAAATCGCCACTGGTAACACCGATCTCTCCTCACGCACCGAGCAACAGGCGTCGGCGCTGGAAGAGACCGCCGCCAGCATGGAGCAGCTTACCGCAACGGTGAAACAGAACGCCGACAATGCGCGTCAGGCGTCGCAGCTCGCGCAAAGCGCCTCTGATACGGCGCAGCACGGCGGCAAAGTGGTCGACGGCGTGGTGAAAACGATGCACGAGATTGCCGACAGCTCCAAGAAAATCGCCGACATCATCAGCGTTATTGACGGTATTGCTTTTCAGACCAACATCCTGGCGCTGAACGCCGCCGTGGAAGCGGCTCGTGCCGGAGAGCAGGGGCGTGGGTTCGCGGTGGTCGCTGGCGAAGTGCGCAATTTAGCCAGCCGCAGCGCGCAAGCGGCGAAAGAGATTAAAGCACTGATTGAAGACTCCGTGTCGCGGGTCGATACCGGCTCGGTGCTGGTGGAAAGTGCGGGCGAGACGATGAATGACATCGTCAATGCCGTCACGCGCGTCACCGACATTATGGGGGAAATTGCCTCCGCGTCCGACGAGCAGAGCCGCGGCATTGATCAGGTGGCGCTGGCGGTGTCTGAAATGGATCGCGTCACGCAGCAAAACGCCTCGCTGGTACAGGAGTCTGCGGCGGCCGCGGCGGCGCTCGAAGAGCAGGCCAGTCGTTTAAATATGGCCGTCTCGGCATTCCGTCTGGCGTCACGCCCCCTTGCACCAAAATCGCGTGATGCGCATCGCTCAGGCAATACGCCTCACGCCGCACAATCCCGTCCGCTGACAACGGAACCGGACACCCATTGGGAAACATTCTGATGGTCGTTTAAACCTGAATTGCACATCGTACCACCCTAAGCACCGGCACCGCGAAAAGCGGTGTCGGTTGCATCCTGAATGTGATTGAGAAGGCGCTATGACATCATCTCTGCCCGCTGGGCAAACGTCATTATTGTTACAGATGACACAGCGCCTCGCGCTGTCTGACGCGCATTTTCGTCGGATATGTCAATTAATCTACCAGCGCGCGGGTATCGTGCTGGCGGACCACAAGCGGGATATGGTCTATAACCGTCTGGTCCGCCGCTTACGTACGCTGGGACTGGACGACTTTGGTCGCTATCTCAGTACGCTGGAGGCCAACCAAAACAGCGCCGAGTGGCAGGCGTTTATTAACGCACTGACCACCAATCTGACCGCTTTCTTTCGTGAAGGTCATCATTTCCCCGTGTTGGCGGAGCATGCGCGTCGTCGTAACGGTGAATACCGGGTATGGAGCGCGGCGGCCTCCACCGGAGAGGAGCCTTACAGTATCGCCATCACGCTGGCGGACACGCTGGGCACCGCGCCGGGACGCTGGAAAGTGTTTGCCAGCGATATCGACACTGAAGTGCTGGAAAAGGCGAGAAGCGGGATTTATCGCCTTGATGAACTCAAAACGCTCTCGCCACAGCAGTTGCAGCGTTACTTCATGCGGGGAACTGGCCCCCATGAAGGGCTGGTGCGCGTGCGTCAGGAACTGGCCAATTACGTCGAGTTTTCCAGCGTTAATTTGCTGGATAAGCAGTACAACGTACCGGAGCCGTTTGACGCCATATTTTGCCGTAACGTAATGATCTATTTTGATAAAACGACGCAGCAGGACATTTTGCACCGTTTTGTTCCACTCCTTAAGCCTGATGGACTGCTGTTTGCCGGTCACTCAGAAAACTTTAGCCACCTCGTGCGCGATTTTTGCCTACGCGGACAAACGGTGTATGCGCTAAGTAAGGATAAAGTATGAGTAAAATCAGGGTATTGTCAGTTGATGATTCCGCGCTTATGCGCCAAATCATGACCGAGATTATAAACAGCCATAGCGACATGGAGATGGTGGCGACGGCGCCCGATCCGTTGGTTGCCCGGGATTTAATCAAGAAATATAACCCCGATGTCCTGACGCTGGATGTCGAAATGCCGCGGATGGACGGTCTCGATTTCCTTGAGAAGTTGATGCGGCTGCGGCCAATGCCCGTGGTGATGGTCTCTTCCCTGACCGGAAAAGGCTCCGAAGTGACCCTGCGTGCGCTGGAGTTGGGGGCGATTGATTTTGTGACCAAACCGCAGCTCGGTATTCGTGAAGGCATGCTGGCCTACAGCGCGATGATTGCGGAAAAAGTGCGGACGGCGTCGCGCGCGCGTCTGGCTGCCCATAAACCGTTGGCGGCGCCTGTCACCCTGAAAGCCGGGCCGCTACTCAGTTCGGAAAAATTGATCGCCATTGGCGCCTCAACCGGGGGAACCGAGGCGATACGCCATGTGCTTCAGCCGCTGCCGCTCTCCAGCCCGGCGGTGATTATCACGCAGCATATGCCGCCCGGATTTACCCGTTCCTTTGCTGAGCGCCTGAACAAACTGTGTCAGATAGCAGTGAAAGAGGCGGAACACGGCGAGCGAGTGTTACCCGGACACGCCTATATCGCGCCGGGAGACAAGCACATGGAGCTGGCGCGCAGCGGGGCAAACTATCAAATCAAAATTCATGACGGTCCGCCGGTTAACCGGCATCGACCTTCAGTAGATGTGTTGTTTCATTCGGTGGCGATTCATGCGGGGCGCAACGCCGTGGGGGTGATCCTCACGGGGATGGGCAACGATGGCGCGGCGGGGATGTTAGCGATGCACCAGGCAGGCGCCTGGACCATTGCGCAAAATGAAGCAAGTTGTGTGGTGTTCGGCATGCCGCGCGAGGCCATCAATATGGGTGGCGTGAGCGAAGTGGTCGATCTCAGCCAGGTAAGCCAGCAGATGCTGGCGAAAATCAGTGCCGGACAGGCAATACGTATTTGAATCAGGAGCAAATTTTTATGGCGGATAAAGAGCTTAAGTTTTTGGTTGTGGATGACTTTTCCACCATGCGTCGCATTGTGCGCAACCTGCTAAAAGAGCTGGGTTTTAACAACGTCGAAGAGGCCGAGGATGGCGTGGATGCGTTGAACAAACTGCAGGCCGGTGGGTATGGGTTTGTCATTTCCGACTGGAATATGCCCAATATGGACGGTCTTGAGCTGCTGAAAACAATCCGTGCAGATGGCGGAATGTCCTCGCTGCCGGTATTGATGGTGACGGCGGAAGCCAAGAAAGAGAACATCATTGCTGCGGCTCAGGCAGGGGCGAGTGGTTACGTGGTGAAACCGTTCACCGCCGCGACGCTGGAAGAGAAACTCAACAAAATCTTTGAGAAACTGGGTATGTGAGGGTGTGACGATGATGCAACCATCAATCAAACCTGCGGATGATCACTCGGCAGGGGATATCATCGCGCGCATCGGCAGCCTGACCCGAATGTTGCGCGACAGCCTGCGGGAACTGGGGCTGGATCAGGCTATTGCGGAAGCGGCGGAAGCGATTCCGGACGCGCGCGACCGTCTGGATTATGTCGTGCAGATGACGGCGCAGGCGGCAGAACGCGCGCTGAACAGCGTTGAAGCGTCTCAGCCGCACCAGGATGAAATGGAGAAAGGGGCGAAAGCGCTATCCGAGCGTTGGGATGCGTGGTTTGAAAACCCGATCGAACTTTCTGACGCGCGTGAACTGGTCACCGATACGCGAAAATACCTTGGCGACGTGCCGGGGCATACCAGTTTTACCAATGCGCAGTTACTCGACATCATGATGGCGCAGGATTTCCAGGATCTTACCGGTCAGGTGATCAAGCGCATGATGGATGTGATTCAGGAGATCGAGCGTCAATTGCTGATGGTCTTGCTGGAAAACATTCCGGAGCAGGGCGCGCGTCCGAAACGCGAAAATGAAAGCCTGCTGAATGGCCCACAGGTCGACACCTCGAAGGCTGGCGTAGTTGCCAGCCAGGACCAGGTGGATGATCTGCTGGACAGTTTAGGCTTCTGATAACTCGCGCCGCCCAGTGCAAACCGGGCGGCTTTTCTACTAGCGAAGCTCCATTTTCACCGTTACGTTACCCTCAAATTTACCCGGTTCCGGTTTTTTCGCGGTGGTGCCAACCGGGGCGGCTTTCATGACGATGTTGCCGTTGCCCTGTCCATCCATCGTCACCGGTAGGTCCAGCGACCCGTCCAGTACGACGTCATCGTTGTTTTGATCAAACATCCGCACCCCAATGTCATCCCTGCCCTCCATTTTGGCAATCAGACTGTTGCTGCCTGAAACGACCCCCTGATCGGCACTGAGTGTCAGCTGAATTTTCCCGGTGTTAGCGGCCGCCGGATCGTCACAATGGTAAGAGATATTGACGTCTCTGAGCGTATAGCTTGCCGGAGGCTTACCCTGCGCAACGAACTGTGAGGTGACAATATTGCCGAGTTCAACCTCGATGGTGCTGCCGGCGTTAATCGTACAGCTGAGCGGGGCGCTGAGTTTTCCCGTCAGGTGAAAATCGGAAACATGTTGGGTGTTGGTGACGGCACAATAGTTTCCGGTAGAGAGGCAGGAATAGTTTTGCGCGATAACGGTCAGTGGGATGATCTCTTCGCCTAAAATGGCTTGCTTAACGTAGAGCGTGATCAGGACAACGTTCCACTTAAATTCTCGCTTAATGCTGCTTCCAGTGGAAGGGCGCGATGCATCGCTACAAACATCGCTGGTTGCCTCAGTCGGTTTTATCGATTCAGTCTTCTTCTGCATGCTGGCGAAGGGGGTGGGGTAACTATCAATGTTGATTTGCGTTAAGTTAATGCCATCGGGTGAGTTTATTGCATCGGCGTAGGCGGTGACATCAATATCTAAATGATCGGTCAGGGAGCCGTATCCCGCTTTACCCGCAGGTAACGGGCTGCCGGCGGCGGTGAGTTCATAGACCGGGGTGCCCGTATTCATCCCGTTCGGGCAATCGCAGTTGGCGACGACCGACGGCCCTACGGCGACAAAATGGTAATCCGGATTGCTGATAATTTGCCCATCCTTATTATTCTCAGAGGTGAGTTCCGTATTGATGGTGGTGGTGTAATCCACCGGCGGCGGGAAGCAGTTGGTTAGTATGACGGTAGCGGCGCGAGTCGCGAGCGGTAAGGCCAACAGGACCATAACGAGTCCGACGCTGTAGAGTAAGCGGGTGAGATGTTTATTCTGCATGAGTTGTCTCCGGCTTGCAGAGCGCACTGACCTGGCGGATACCGCCGGGGGCCGTGTCGGAAGAAGATGAAAGCGTGATGTCAGCATGGCAACGCTGTTCTGCGGCGTTTCCCCACTTCACTGTCAGAGGGACAGTTTCGCCGACCCCGGCGAGATACAGCACGCCGCGGTCGTCGACAATACCGCTGAGAGAGAGGTCATCGACGCTGGCGATGGCGCCAAAGGGGATCGCCCGGCCATCAGGGCGGGTGAGAGACACCAGAACCCGGTAGCCGACATGTGCCGAAAAGTGCGTGCTGACGGCGGCGTTACGGGACGGCACCACGGTCATCGCGGTGGCATCCGTATCTACATCAGACGGCAAACTGGTGGTATCAATACGGATCACGTTTTCCTGGTAAGGCGTCAGTGAAGGGATGACCGCGTTGCCAAAAAGATCGGTTTGCACGCCCCGCTGGTTGGCAAAATGCACGCCAGGCGCGCCTTTGGCACTGACAATGGCGAATTGATCGCCTAAGGGCTGAGCAAGCGTGACGCCTGCAGGGTGAGCCACTATCCCACCGCTGATCCCATAACTTAGCTGCTGTGAGCTATCGGAGGCGGAGGCGTATCCGGCGTTAAGATTGGCATATTGCGAACGATAGCTACTATAGACGCTACTGCTGTCGCCGCCGCCATGGTTAGTCCGGCTCTGCTGGAGTGAATAACTGAGCCGATCATCATCCAGCAATGTGCCACTAAGCCCCACATTCTGCGAAGTATCCCCTTGCTTACTGGTGCTGAGATTGTAGCTGGCCCAACTTTTAGGTAGCCATCGGGAGAGCGGCAGGCTAAAACCCAGTGATAGCATCTGATCGCTGGGTTCGTCGCTGGTTTTGCTATAGGTATAAGCCAGGTTGACGCTGACGTCGCCAATCATCCGATTGATGCCTGACGTGATGCTTCGCTCTTTGTGGTTGGTTTGCCAGTAATCCTGTTGATAACCGGAAATGTACACACTGCTGTCGAGTACGGTCTGGCTTATATTGAGCTGGAGTCGGCTGCGTTTGTTGTAGTTGTAAGACCAGTCGCTATCGTTCGCATCGTGCTTTTCGTTAGCATCGGCAAACGTGTAATAACCGCCGGTCGAGTAGCGATAGCTCGCAAGGCTGAATTTGGTGTCTGTTGCCTCGATCTGTTTGGAATACATCAGACGCCAGGACTGCCCGTCGTGCCGTTCGTTATTATCCAGTTGAGTACGGGCCAGCGTTACATCGGTTGAGATGGCGCCCAGTTCCCCCAACATGACTCCTGTACCGCCATTCACCGCCTGGTAGTCCGAAGACGTGGTTACGCCGCCGAAAAATGTCAGGAAGTTATTCAGACCATAAATAAGACTGGCCTGAGCGAAAAGGGGCTCTCTGGCGGCTTGACTCTCGTCTGCACGATAGCGGGCGAGAGTCACTTCGTAGCGGATATTGCCGGGTCGCTGCATGATGGCGACGCTTGAATAGGGCTGGGTGAAATGATGCTCGGTCCCGTCGGCTTCTTTAATTGTTACGTCAAGATCGCCGCTATTGCTGGTGGAGTAGAGATCGGTAATTTCAAAAGGACCGGGTGCGACGTTGGCCTGATAGATGACATACCCATTTTGTCGCACCGAGACTTCGGCATTAGAACTGGCGATACCGCGAATAACCGGGGCAAACCCCCGCTGGTTATAGGGCAGCATTTGATCGTCAGATGCCACGTTGATGCCGCGGTATTGCAGGCTGTCAAAGATCTCGCCACGGGTGCTGTTTTCGCCAGCGATAAACTGGGCTTTTAAACAACGGATATCATGCTGGAGCCAGGTATTAATGGTTTGCCAGGATTGCGTCTCATCGGACTGGTTCCAGGTTGAATAGTTGCGTAACCGCCAGCCACCGAGATTGGCGCCGCTACGCAGGTTAAGATACTGGCTGGAACCGTGGGTTTGATCCCCACCGCTACGCTCTGAGCCAGAGAACGCGTAGTTGGTAAAGAGTACCGGCACGCCGTCGTTCCAGGATGACGCTGCAATCTCATCGCGATGATGCTCATCAATAGCCGCTTGCGGCATACTGATGCGTAACGTCATGGCATTAAAATCAAACGTCACTGCCGCAAAGGGAATGTAATCGCCAGGCGGCTTTCCCAGCGGCTCATTGGCAGGCAACTGCGCCAGTTCAGGGTAAGCCTCGACACGAATCCCCCATTGCCGTAACTGCTCAGGGGTTAACTGCGGCTGCAATGCCCCTGTTTTATCATTGATATAGGTAATCGATTTATCGTCGATGTACTGTTTATTCATGATCACTTTGGTGTGATATGTGCCGGGTAATTGCCCGTTTTCTTTTGAAAACAAGGAGAGATCGATATCCTGCTGCGATAGCCCGTCTCCCTCAAGTGATGAAGGGGCAAAGTAATATTCCCGCGCATTGACGTTGCTCACCGCGACGAGGAGCAAGCTGCTCAAACCTCTCAGGAGAGGATTGAGTCGTTTCAAAGGGCGGAAGAGGGACAGGCGCAATCCATTAGCAGCCATTGAGCACCACTATTTCTGGTTTAAACTGGCGGTAAACTCCGCGCTTGCATTGCCGTAGTCGGTAATGCAGCGCCAGCTCACCTTCGCGCCATTCACGGCGTTAGCGAGGGGGAATGTTGCGTTGGCTTTCGGGGCAACCATGTCAACGTGGGTTATCGACTTACCATTTATTCGCAGGGTATCGAAAACGCTGTAATAGTCGCCGTCATTGGTAATGAAAACCTGCCCCCCACGCTGACTAAAACGCAGATTTTTACAGGTATCCATGGGGGCGTTTTTCAGTCCTTCCGGGCGCCAGAACAGTTTTAATCTGGTTTTGTAAATAAGGCGTAAGACATTATTTTGGTTGTTGTCTTTCGCGATGGCCGGGATGGTGCGAACGTTCATATAAAACAGGGATTCACGATCGGTGGGGAGCGCCTGCCCGGACCAGGTAATACGCAGGCTTTGTTCTTTTTGCGGATCGAGTCGAAAGAGCGGGGGGGTCACAATAAACGGCCCCCGGGTTTTTCCATCGCCGGTATCCGTCCATGACTGAATAAGCCAGGGGAGCTCTTTTTCTGTATTGGTGAGCGCCAGCGCCACTTCTTTTTTGCTTGCATCATAAATAACACGCGTACGCCCCACCTGAATCCCTGCCGCGTGGCTGAGAGTGGTAAATGCATAAGGGGTGATACAAATGATGAGCAGAAGAAGGCGCATATAAAAACCTTTAATAAACAAATGTGTTATAAAATAGTTCCTGACGTGTTATTAACGGCATCGCTAATAACACGCCGGAAAAGACTCCAGATTTACTCATATAGAATATTAATTGTTAAATCGGCATTGGCTTCACCCGCGGTTACCGTTGATGAGATAGACTTATAGCGGGCATTCAGCATGGTGGAAATGGTATCTGTTGCGCTGGTTGACAATGGGATATAAACTTGCCCGCTTGACTTATCAAACTTGATCAGAGTGGTATCATGGTCTAACTCGCTGAGGACGATAGCCACGCCTTCGGCTTCTGAAACGGCCAGTTCGTCTGGTGACCCCGCGACTGTGACGCCAGAAAAGGTGAGCTGAATCGCTGCAAGCCCATCGCTTTTCACCGGACAGTCCTTAAGCTCAATGGGAACCGGTGTGAGAGGTGTTTCCGTTCCCACCGTTTTGAATAGCGACGTAGGGTAAGTCCCCAATGGCACTTTATACTCTGTTGTACCACCATCGCCTACAACCACGCAGCTTGGCGCAATAATTTCCCCGGTAAAGTGGATTTTCCCGGCATTATCTTCCGCAGCAACGTTTCCCCGAGCCGCAATGGCGGTTGACGTTGACAGGGCCAAAAGCAAACAAACAAAAATATTCCTTTTCACGCTATTATTCTCCAGAACAATTAAAGCCGGTAAATATATTAAATAAAAATATAGTTCAGGGATGTTCCATTTAAATGAGTGTCGCTAGTATACACTGAAGTTTCTTATTCGGAAGCGGCTGTTATTTTTTCATGGAGCGGGGTCGTAGTTTTTTGATGTTTGTCATTTTTATTTATTCTTGATTTATATGTATCCCTGTGAATTTATTTTCCAGATAATAAAATAAAGGTGTTTTAGGCCGTGTATGAGTGCTGTTGTAGGTGTTCTGTTATTTGTATTTGCGTTGTTATTATAGGTTTCATGTTTAATTAATTTCGTGGGGAAGTGTTTTTGATTTTTATAAATGCCAGTGAAGGTATATTTATTTTCAATAAATAAGCGTTAGCAATTAATAGCACAATGTTCCGTAATAATGTCAGTTCTCCACGCTGAAAACCTCGCCCTAAACGTAAATCAATGGTCTAAAAAGAGCGCTTTACGGGGTCTTTTCGCGCCATTGGCAGGGGCGCGTTCTGTCATCATAACGCAGAGACAACCTGGCGTGAGCGCGTGCTGTGGCAGACGAAAGCGATACCGAAGACAAAACAGAAGCTCCCACACCCCACCGACTCGAAAAAGCGCGGGAAGAAGGGCAAATCCCCCGCTCCAAAGAGCTCACCTCAATGCTGATTTTGCTGGTAGGCGTTTGCATTATCTGGATTGGCGGCGAGTCGCTGGCGGGGCGGTTATCAAACATGCTTTCGGCGGGATTACGTTTCGATCACAGCATGGTGAACGACCCCAATTTGATACTCGGGCAAATTATTCTGCTGATCAAAGAGGCGATGTGGGCGCTGTTGCCGCTGATCACCGGCGTGGTGCTGGTGGCGCTTATCTCTCCGGTAATGCTGGGGGGACTGGTTTTTAGCGGCAAGTCACTGCAGCCCAAGTTCTCAAAACTGAATCCCTTGCCAGGCATCAAACGCATGTTCTCCGCACAGACGGGGGCAGAATTGCTGAAAGCGATACTCAAATCCACCCTGGTGGGCAGCGTGACGGGGTTTTATCTCTGGCACAACTGGCCGGAGATGATGCGTTTGATGGCTGAGTCGCCGGTGACGGCGATGGGCAACGCGCTGGATCTCGTCGGGCTCTGCGCGCTGCTGGTGGTGCTGGGGGTGATTCCGATGGTGGGTTTTGACGTTTTCTTCCAGATTTTCAGCCATCTGAAAAAGTTACGTATGTCGCGCCAGGATATTCGCGATGAGTTCAAACAAAGCGAAGGCGATCCGCATGTTAAAGGGCGCATTCGCCAGATGCAGCGTGCGGCTGCGCGTCGCCGCATGATGGACGATGTGCCGAAAGCCGATGTCATTGTCACCAACCCCACGCACTACTCGGTGGCGCTGCAGTACGACGAAAACAAAATGAGTGCGCCCAAAGTGGTTGCCAAAGGGGCGGGGCTTGTGGCCCTGCGCATTCGCGAAATAGGCGCTGAACATCGCGTGCCGACGCTGGAAGCGCCGCCGCTGGCGCGTGCGTTGTATCGCCATGCTGAAATTGGTCAGCAAATTCCTGGACAACTGTATGCCGCTGTGGCGGAAGTCCTGGCATGGGTCTGGCAGCTTAAACGCTGGCGCCTTGCCGGTGGGCAGCGTCCGCCACAACCTGAAAATCTACCGGTGCCTGACGCACTGGATTTTATGAACGAGAAGAATACCGATGGCTAATCTGGTTGCGATGCTGCGCCTGCCCAACTCTATGAAGTCCACCCAATGGCAAATCCTTGCCGGGCCGATCCTCATCCTGCTGATTTTGTCGATGATGGTGCTGCCGCTGCCCGCGTTCATCCTCGACCTGCTGTTCACCTTTAATATCGCGCTGTCGATCATGGTGCTGCTGGTGGCGATGTTCACCCAGCGTACGCTGGAATTTGCCGCTTTCCCGACCATATTGCTGTTTACCACGCTGCTGCGCCTGGCGCTGAACGTGGCATCAACACGTATCATTCTGATGGAAGGGCATACTGGCGCAGCGGCGGCGGGCAAGGTGGTTGAAGCCTTCGGTCACTTCCTGGTGGGCGGGAACTTCGCCATTGGTATCGTGGTGTTCGTGATTCTGGTCATCATCAACTTTATGGTTATCACCAAAGGGGCAGGGCGTATCGCTGAGGTTGGCGCGCGCTTTGTGCTGGATGGGATGCCCGGTAAGCAGATGGCGATTGATGCCGACTTAAATGCGGGGTTGATCGGCGAAGACGAAGCGAAAAAACGGCGTACGGAAGTGACGCAGGAAGCCGATTTTTACGGTTCGATGGACGGTGCGAGTAAGTTCGTTCGCGGGGATGCCATCGCCGGTATTTTGATTATGGTGATCAACGTGGTGGGGGGACTGCTGGTGGGGGTTCTGCAACACGGCATGAGCATGGGGCACGCGGCGGAAAGTTATACCCTGCTGACCATCGGCGACGGTCTGGTCGCGCAGATCCCGGCGCTGGTGATTTCAACGGCGGCGGGCGTCATTGTTACCCGCGTCAGTACTGACCAGGATGTCGGTGAACAGATGGTCGGCCAGCTGTTCAGCAACCCTCGTGTCATGCTGCTCAGTGCGGCGGTGCTGGGGCTGCTGGGTCTGGTGCCCGGGATGCCGAACCTGGTCTTCCTGATGTTTACGGCGGCGTTACTGGGTCTTGCCTGGTGGATGCGGGGCAGAGAGCAAGCAGCGCCCGCTGAACCGCAGCCGGTGAAGATGCCGGAAAACAATTCGGTGGTGGAAGCGACCTGGAATGATGTGCAGCTCGAAGATTCCCTGGGCATGGAGGTCGGTTACCGGCTGATTCCGATGGTGGATTTTCAACAGGACGGGGAGCTGCTCGGACGTATTCGCAGTATTCGTAAAAAGTTTGCCCAGGAGATGGGATTCCTGCCGCCAGTGGTGCATATCCGCGACAATATGGATCTGCAGCCTGCCCGCTACCGAATTCTGATGAAAGGGGTGGAGATCGGCAGCGGCGATGCATACCCTGGCCGCTGGCTGGCCATTAACCCTGGGACGGCGGCGGGGACGCTGCCCGGTGAACCGACGGTGGATCCCGCTTTTGGCCTGGAGGCTATCTGGATTGAAAGCGCGTTGAAAGAGCAGGCGCAGATTCAGGGCTTTACGGTTGTGGAGGCGAGCACTGTTGTAGCTACGCACCTTAACCATCTGATCGGTCGGTTTGCGGCGGAATTGTTTGGCCGCCAGGAAGCGCAACAGCTGTTGGATCGCGTCTCGCAGGAGATGCCCAAGCTGACAGAAGATCTGGTACCCGGCGTGGTCACACTCACCACGCTACATAAAGTGCTGCAAAACCTGCTGGATGAGAAAGTGCCGATTCGCGACATGCGCACCATCCTCGAGACGCTGGCCGAACATGCCCCGATACAGAGCGATGCGCAGGAACTCACCGCCGTGGTACGTGTGGCATTGGGCCGCGCTATCACTCAGCAGTGGTTCCCGGGCAATGATGAAGTGCATGTCATTGGTCTTGATACCCCGCTTGAACGTTTGTTATTGCAGGCGTTACAGGGCGGCGGCGGACTTGAGCCTGGTCTGGCGGATCGTTTGCTGGCGCAGACGCAAGAGGCGTTGTCACGCCAGGAGATGCTGGGCGCGCCGCCCGTGCTGCTGGTGAATCATGCATTGCGCCCGCTGCTGTCACGTTTTTTACGTCGCAGTTTGCCGCAACTGGTGGTGCTTTCGAACCTGGAACTCTCGGATAACCGTAACATTCGCATGACCGCGACCATTGGAGGAAAATAATGCGTAAATTACTCAGCGTGCTGTGCCTGCTTCCGTCGATGGCGCTGGCTGCCGGAGAAGGGGCGTGGCAGGACAGCAGTACCGGTATTACCCTGAATTATCGCGGTGAGTCCGCATCTTCATCGCCGTTGTCCTCGCGACAACCGGTTTCCGGCTTAATGACTCTGGTCGCCTGGCGTTATACCCTGGACGGCCCTACGCCGGCGGGTCTGCTGGTACGTTTGTGCTCGCAATCTCGTTGTGTAGAGTTAGAAGGACAAAGCGGAACCACGCGCGGATTCACCAATGTGCCCGCTATCGAACCGCTGCGTTTCGTCTGGGAAGTGCCGGGTGGAGGACGCCTGATCCCGGCGCTTAAGGTCCAGAGTAACCAGGTGATTGTTAACTACCGCTAATTGTCAATTGTCTCTATTTCAGGCGGTTGGCAGGTGAAAATGCAAACCGCTTCGCAATTATTCGACCTCTTTTTTGATTTGTAGGAAACGCTGTTTTATAAATCGGTGACACGTGTTGCCGGACTCTTTGTGTTTCTGCCACTACACGAAATGCGGTGGCAGAAACAAAAAGGTATCACTTCCTGTAAGCTTCTATTGTAGCCGTGTATGAACTCCCCCTGGTTTTTCACTTACTCCTCCGTTCGTCTGGTGGGGCTGGTGAGGTCCAGCGTTGGCGATCTCTTCATCTTTGCAGGGTTAACGGCAATGAATACACGTAAAATTGGATTGGTGAATTATTTTGCTTATGGGGCTGGTGACTTTTTAGGTGCCGGAACGACCGCGCTAACAGCTGCCTGGCTTCTTTACTTCTATACGACGTTTTGCGGGTTAACGCCGATCGAGGCGACGTTCATTTTTGCTGCTGCAAGGGTACTTGATGCCGTTGTGAGCCCGCTGATGGGCTTTTTAACCGATAACTTCGGCTCTACGTGGCTCGGTAAACGTTTTGGCCGTCGTAAGTTCTTTATTCTGCTCGGGATCCCTTGCGTATTCAGCTACTCACTGATGTGGGTTGGCGACATGAGTTTCTGGTACTACCTGCTGACCTATCTGATCTTTGATGTCGTTTACACCATGATCCTGGTGCCTTACGAGACGCTGGTGCCGGAGATGACCGATGACTTCAAGCAGAAGACCAAGTTCTCCGGGGCGCGTATTGCAATGGCGCAAATGTCCGCCATTCTGGCCTCCTTCCTGCCGGGCATTCTTCTGACGACCTTTGGTAAAGACAACCCGGTCTCCTTTTTCTATGCCAGCATGGTGTTCTCGGTACTGTGCGCGCTGATGCTGACGTTTGTATGGTTCTTTACCTGGGAGCGTCCACGTGAAGAGTGGACGGAAGCGGCTCTGCGTGCCGAGGAAGAGAAGAAGAATCTGAACTTCCGCCAGAGCATGAGTCGTCTGTTCGTTGAACTGAGTTCGACGCTGCGCATCAAAATTTTCCGTCAGCATTTGGGGATGTACCTTGGCGGATACATCGCCCAGGACGTCTTTAACGCGGTCTTTACCTACTACGTGGTCTTCGTTCTCATGCAGGAAGCCTCAATGGCGTCGAATCTGCTGGGTACGATGGCGATATTCCAGTTCATTGCGGTTATCGGGATGATCCCGCTGTGCATCCGTTTTGGACCTGCACCGTCTTACCGGATGGTGGTCGTCCTGTTTGGCCTGAGTTCGCTGTCGTATGCCGTTCTCTATTATGCCGGTATGAGCGATGTGTACACGCTGTTACTGCTGGTTTCTGCGATTGCGGGTCTGGGACGCGGCGGTATCAACTATGTACCCTGGAACACCTATACCTACATTGCCGATGTCGATGAAGTCATTACCGGACAGCGTCGTGAAGGGATCTTCGCAGGCATTATGACGCTGACCCGTAAAGCGTCTCAGGCGGGAGCGGTGATGCTGGTGGGGATTGTGATGCAGCTGTCGGGCTTTGTGTCAGGGCAGAGTACGCAGCCTGAAGCCGTCAGCCACACTATTCTGTTGATTCTGAGCTGCGGCACGCTAATCGTACTGGCGCTGGGCTTCCTGGTTTCCCTGCGCTTCAAGCTGAATCTGCAAACGCACAGTGTTCTGCGTGAAGAGACCGCCAAAATGCGTAACTCGGGCCGGGCACTGCCAGAAGAGATTACGCCGCAGGCACGCGCCACCGTCGAGATGCTTGCAGGCATACCGTACGAATCACTTTGGGGTAACAACAATATTGGTTACCTGAACCGTAATAAACCGGCTGCGCCGTCTCTTAAGCAAGGCGCGGCAATGAATTCGACATACAATAGAGGTTAAGATATGAAAGTTTGGCCCGTCAAACACAGCCCATTATTACGTCAACCGGAGCGTTTTATCTCACGGGAAGCGCTGAAAGACTTGATTCAGACGGTGACTAAAAACCTGGTGGATATCAAGGATGAGACAGGTCAATTTCTGCTACGACTGGATGATGGCCGGGTAATTGACACCAAAGGTTGGGCCGGATGGGAGTGGACCCACGGCGTCGGCTTGTACGGGATGTACCAGTACTACCAGCAGACCGGCGATGAGGCGACGCGCGACACCATCGACAGCTGGTTTGCCGACCGTTTCGCCGAGGGCGCAACCACCAAAAACGTCAATACGATGGCACCGTTTTTAACGCTGGCCTACCGCTACGAAGAAACCCGCAACCCGGCGTATCTGCCGTGGCTTGATAGCTGGGCGGAGTGGGCGATGAATGAGATGCCACGCACCGATCACGGCGGTATGCAACACATCACGCTGGCGGAAGAAAACCATCAGCAGATGTGGGACGACACGCTGATGATGACGGTGTTGCCGCTGGCGAAAATTGGCAAACTCCTCAATCGTCCGGCGTATGTAGAAGAAGCGACCTATCAGTTCCTGCTGCATGTGCAGAATCTGATGGATAAAGAGACGGGGCTGTGGTTCCACGGCTGGAACTATGATGGGCACCATAACTTTGCCAATGCCCGCTGGGCGCGTGGCAACAGCTGGCTGACCATCGTGATCCCGGATTTTCTGGAACTACTGGATCTGCCTGAAAACAACGCCGTCCGCCGTTATCTTGTGCAGGTGCTGAATGCGCAAATAGCTGCACTGGCGAATTGTCAGGATGAGAGCGGGTTGTGGCATACCTTACTGGACGATCCGCAATCATACCTGGAAGCGTCGGCCACGGCGGGATTTGCCTACGGTATTCTGAAAGCGGTACGTAAACGCTATGTTGGTCAGGAGTATGCGGTGGTTGCCGAGAAGGCCATTAAAGGCATCGTAGCGCACATTTCACCGCAAGGTGAGTTGCTGCAAACGTCCTTTGGTACCGGCATGGGCCATGACCTTGATTTCTATCGCGAGATCCCGCTGACATCGATGCCGTACGGCCAGGCGATGGCGATGCTGTGCCTCACCGAGTATCTGCGTAAGTACTTCTAATCCACTCAAACGCTCCCCGGTGTCGGTTTCGCTACCGGGGACGCGCCTTCCGCCTGGCGGTGAACGGGCTGGGCAACGGCGTTTTGCGACACAAACAGATGATCAAGTATTTGACGCATCACCGGCGCGGCGGTCACACCGTCGCTGCCACCGTTTTCCAGAATCAATGCGATGGCGACTTTTGGGTTGTTATAGGGCGCAAACGCGGTGTAGAACACGTGGTCGCGCAGGCGAATCGGGATCATTTTCGCATTGTAGGTCTGGTTCTCTTTCAGGCTGAACACCTGAGACGTACCACTCTTGGCGGCAATACCGTAAGGTGCGGTGTGGAAGAACTTATAGCCGGTACCGTTAGGGGAATTGGCCATACCGAACATCGCCTGGCGCACCAGTCCCCAATACGGTGATGCGGCGTTGGCGATTTGTGTCGGTGGCGTGGCGGCGTGGTAAGGAATCCGGGTTTTGCCGTTATCTTCTTCCTGCAACAGGTGAGGGGCGATCACTTTCCCATTGTTGAGCAGGGCCACCATTGCTTTCACCATCTGAATCGGCGTGGCGATCCAGTACCCCTGGCCGATGCCGACCGAGATGGTATCTCCCTGATACCAGGTCTTTTTATGTACCCGCTGTTTCCAGTCGCGGCTCGGCAGCAGGCCGTTGTACTCTTCGTTAAGGTCGATACCGGTCGGTTTACCGTAGCCAAACTGCGACAACATGCTGTCGATCCTGTCGATACCCATCATAAAAGCGACCTGATAGAAAAAAGTGTCAGCCGACTCTTCAATCGCTTTGGTGACATTCAGCATGCCGTGGCCGGTTTTCTTCCAGTCGCGGTAGCGGCGTTCGGTGCCGGGGAGCGTCCATGTTGGCGCGCCAAAGAAGCTGGTCTGCGGTGTAATCACGCCGTTTAACAGCGCCGACATCGCCATATACGGTTTTACCGTGGATGCCGGTGGATACAGCCCTTGGGTGACGCGATTAATCAACGGCAGATCTTTATCCTTCAGCAGTTTATCGTACGCCTGATAGCTGATGCCTTTCACAAAGGGATTGGGGTCATAGCTGGGATTCGAGACCATCGCCAGTACCGCGCCGTCATGCGGATCTTCAACCAGTACCGCTGCGCGTTGTCCGGCAACCAGACTCTCAATATATTCCTGCAGGTGGAGATCCAGCGTCAGGTGGATATTTTTCCCGGCGACGGGGGGGACATCCTTCAGCAGACGGACAATCCGTCCATGATTATCCACCTCCACTTCCTGATAGCCGGTTTTGCCGTGCAGTTCGTTTTCGTAGTAGCGTTCAATACCCTGTTTGCCGATGTTATGGTCGGCGGCGTAGTTTTCCGCAATCCCTTCTTTGCTGAGTGTTTTTAGATCGCTATCGTTAATTTTTGAGACATAGCCAAGCACGTGCGCCAGTTCCGCACCGTAGGGATATTCCCGATCTTCGTAGCTGTTGACGGTGACGCCGCTGAAACGAAACTGGTTCACTGAGAAGCGCGCAATCTCGACTTCGGTCAGGGCATTTTTAAGCACCACCGGTCGATAGCGACTGCCTGATTTCAGCGCATGGCGAAAGGCATCGATATCCTCCTGAGTCAGGTCAACGATGGGCGTCAACTGCTGGATTAGCGTATCCATATTGCTGATTTTGTAGGGCGTAACCGCGATATCGTACCAGGTCACGTTGCGTACCAGCGGGATGCCGTTGCGGTCATAGATCATGCCCCGGGTAGGTGCGACCGGCAGCATTTTAATGTCGTTCTCATTCGAGCGGGTCGCGTAGTACTGATGCTGGCGAATTTGTAAATTGTAGAGATTGAAGAGAAGGATCCCAAAGCAGATAACCACCAGGCCGAACGCCACCACTACCCGTCTCAGAAAGAGTTTCTCTTCTGCTGCGAAATCTTTAAACGTCATTGACCCGTACCTGATTAATTAGCCGCCTAATGATACGGAGAGGTCAACGCGATGACAGACAAAAAATGTACCATCCCTCCAGAGAAATGTGTCATTCCTTGTGGCATGTTACAGAGTGCGAACGCCGGACATAAAAAAGGCCTGAGTCCGCAAGCGAACTCAGGCCTGAATGTTAAGCGTACGGGCTTACATACGTTCTACGGTTTCGATACCCAGCGTATCCAGACCCAGTTTCAGCGTTTTGGCCGTCAACAACGCCAGTTTCAGACGGCTGTTACGCACGGTTTCGCTTTCTGCGCTCAGGATCGGGCAGTGCTCATAGAAACCGGAGAACAGACCGGCGAGATCGTACAGATAGGCGCACATGACGTGCGGCGTACCTTCACGCGCGACCACTGTCAGCGTCTCTTCAAACTGCAACAGGCGAGCGGCTAACTGCGCTTCGCGATCTTCGCTGATGATAACCGGTGCCGCCGCCAGCGCGTCTTCATCGATTTCTGCTTTACGGAATACGGACAGGACACGGGTGTATGCATACTGCATGTAAGGCGCTGTGTTGCCTTCAAACGCCAGCATGTTGTCCCAGTCGAAGATGTAGTCGGTGGTGCGGTTTTTGGAGAGATCCGCATATTTCACCGCGCCGATGCCGACGGCATTTGCCAGTTTTTCCAGCTCATCGGCAGGCATGTCAGGATTCTTCTCTGCCACCAGACGGCGTGCGCGTTCAAGCGCTTCGTCCAGCAGGTCAGCCAGTTTCACCGTGCCGCCCGCGCGGGTTTTGAACGGTTTACCGTCTTTACCCAGCATCATGCCGAACATATGGTGTTCCAGCGGTACGGAGTCCGGCACATAGCCCGCTTTACGCACGATAGTCCATGCCTGCATCAGGTGTTGGTGCTGGCGGGAATCGATGTAGTACAGCACGCGATCGGCATGCAGCGTTTCATAGCGGTATTTGGCGCAGGCGATGTCAGTGGTGGTATAGAGGTAGCCGCCATCTTTCTTCTGAATGATGACGCCCATCGGGTCGCCTTCCTTGTTTTTGTACTCATCAAGGAACACCACCGTCGCGCCTTCGCTTTCAACGGCCAGGCCTTTGGCTTTCAGATCGGCGACGATACCCGGCAGCATCGGGTTGTACAGGCTCTCGCCCATCACGTCGTCACGCGTCAGCGTCACATTCAGGCGATCGTAGGTTAACTGGTTCTGCGTCATGGTGATGTCGACCAGTTTGCGCCACATTTCGCGGAAGTACGCATCGCCGCCTTGCAGTTTCACCACGTAATTACGTGCGCGCTCGGCAAACACTTCATCTTCATCGTAGTGCTTCTTCGCATCACGATAGAATCCTTCCAGGTCAGCCAGCGCCATTTCACCGGCGTTTTCCTGCTGCTGTTTTTCCAGCCAGGCGATCAGCATACCAAACTGTGTGCCCCAGTCGCCGACGTGGTTGGCGCGAATAACGTGGTGGCCCAGAAACTCCAGGGTACGCACGGCCGCGTCACCGATAATGGTCGAACGCAGGTGGCCGACGTGCATCTCTTTAGCGACGTTAGGCGCAGAGTAATCCACAACAACTGTCTGCTTTTCTGGGAGAGCGACACCCAGACGGTCACTGGTCAGCGCCTGCTGTACGTTTTGGGCGAGAAACGCCGCATCGAGGAAAATATTGATAAAGCCCGGACCGGCAATTTCAACCTTGCTGGCGATGCCGTTGAGATCCAGATGAGTCAGCACCTGCTCTGCAAGTTGTCGCGGCGCCATACCCAGTTTTTTAGCAACTGCCATCATGCCGTTAGCCTGATAGTCGCCGAACTGTACTTTTGCTGACTGACGAACCTGAGGTTCGCAATCTGCAGGCGCGCCTGCAGCAATCATGGCCTGACGGACTTTTTCTGAGAGAAGAGCCTGAATATTCACCGGAATACCTTACGTTTAAGACGCGAGTTGACTGTGCCCGCACCAGTTTAAGAATTTAGGGCGGGAGTATACTGCAAATGCCCGTTTGCGTCAGCACTGGCGCATGTCGTCGCTGCTCTGAAATCGCCTCAATAGAATGAGGCATCACTGTTCACGGCGCGTTGACCACAATCAGCGGTTGGTTGCCGCCCCGCAACAGAGTAAATTAGCGGCTTTGAAGATGAAGAAGAGTATCCAAAATGGCGAACTGGCAATCTATTGACGAACTGCATGATATTTCCGCGGATTTGCCGCGTTTTGCGCTGGCGTTAACGGCGCTTTCTACTCGCCTCGGTCTGGATCTGGCCCCCCTTGAGGCCGACCATATCTCTCTTCGCTGCCATCAGAATGCGACCGCAGAACGGTGGCGCCGTGGCTTTGAGCAGTGCGGCGAACTCCTGTCGGAAAATATCATCAATGGCAGACCGATCTGTCTGTTCAAATTGAAAGAACCTGTTTGTGTTGAACACTGGCAATTCAGCGTTGTGGAATTGCCGTGGCCGGGCGAAAAGCGCTACCCGCACGAAGGCTGGGAACATATTGAAATTGTGTTGCCTGGCGAGCCGGAAACGTTGAACGCCCGGGCGCTGGCGCTGCTCTCTGACGATGGTTTAAGCCAGCCGGGGATTTTTGTGAAAACCAGTTCGCCTAAAGGCGAGCACGAACGTCTGCCGAACCCGACGCTGGCGGTGACGGATGGTAAGGTCACCATCAAGTTTCACCCGTGGTCGATTGAAGCCATTGTGGCAAGCGAACAGTCAGGGCAATGAGTTTGTGAGCGTCTGCGACGTTTAGCGCAAACCGACATGGCATGATATACGATTCAGAAAAAGGAGTGAGTATGGCATTGCTCGAGATTTGTTGTTACAGCATGGAGTGCGCGTTAACCGCGCAGCAAAACGGTGCCGATCGGATCGAGTTGTGTTCAGCACCGAAAGAGGGCGGATTGACGCCTTCGCTGGGTGTGCTGCGTTCGGTTCGTCAACACGTAACGATTCCCGTGCATCCGATTATTCGCCCCCGCGGCGGTGATTTTTGTTATACCGACGGTGAATTTGCCGCCATGCTGGACGATGTGCGCACGGTCAGGGAATTGGGTTTTCCCGGACTGGTGGTGGGCATTCTGGACGTGGACGGTAACGTGGATATGCCGCGAATGGAAAAAATAATGGCCGCTGCCGGGCCGTTAGCCGTGACGTTTCATCGTGCCTTCGATATGTGCGCTAATCCATTAAATGCGCTTAAGAATCTGGCAGATTTGGGTGTTGCGAGAGTGCTGACATCCGGGCAAAAATCTGACGCACTGCAAGGTTTACCAATAATTATGGAACTAATTGCACAGGCCGGTGCTCCAATAATTATGGCCGGAGCAGGGGTTCGTGCAAAAAATTTGCAGGATTTCCTGAATGCAGGTGTCAGGGAAGTACACAGTTCTGCCGGAACCCAGGTTGCCTCGCCAATGCGTTATCGCAATCAGGGACTGTCGATGTCAGCGGATACGCAAGCGGATGAATATTCCCGCAGTGTGGTTGACGGGGCGGCGGTTGCAGAGATGAAAGGAATCATTGTTCGTCATCAGGCCAACTGATTTTTACCGTTGCATCATGTCGCCCAATATGATGCTTGCTCGTACCAGGCCCCTGCAATTTCAACAGGGGCCTTTTTTTATCTTTTTCGAAGTGTGCGTAATTTTCATTAGCGTTGTAGGCCCGGTAAGCATAGCGCCACCGGGAAATTCATCAGGGTTTACGCGCAATCAACACCGCACGCAGAGGGGCGGGGTAGCCTTCGACCGTTTTGCTGCTGTCGTTCGGGTCAAGGAAATCGGCCAGCGACTCGGTCACCATCCATTCGGTACGGCGCTGCTCTTCGGTTGACGTTACACAAACGTCCGCGATACGCACATCGACAAAACCGCATTTCTCCAGCCAGTTTTTTAACGCCAGCGCGGAAGGAATAAAGTAGACGTTACGCATCTGCGCGTAGCGATCGCCCGGCACCAGAACGGTATTTTCATCGCCCTCGACGACCAGCGTCTCAAGCACCAGTTCACCGTCTTTGACCAGTTGATCCTTTAACTGCCATAGATGCTCCAGCGGCGAGCGGCGATGATAAAGCACGCCCATCGAAAATACGGTATCAAACGCATTCAGCGCGGGCAGTTGTTCGATCCCCAGCGGCAGCAGATGCGCACGCTGATCGTTACCTAACAATTTCCGCACCGCTTCAAACTGGCACAAAAACAGCTGCGTTGGGTCGATCCCGACGGCGAGATGTGCGCCAGCGCCAATCATGCGCCACATGTGATAGCCGCTGCCGCAGCCCACATCCAGAATTGTGCGCCCGGTAAGATCGGACAGATGCGGCAATACGCGATCCCACTTCCAGTCAGAACGCCATTCGGTATCAATATTGACGCCGTACAACGAGTACGGGCCTTTACGCCACGGCATCAGGTTGCGCATCAGGGTATCGATACGTTTAAGCTGGCCTTCGCTCAGCGGTGTTTCGCTTTCGGCAGTGACGCTGTGCAGCAGATCCAGACGGTGCGGCGTTAACTCTGGCAGAAATTCAACCGCGTTCGACCACTGTTTAAACAGACCATGCTGATCGCGCTGCCAGGCCGCAATTTGCGCGGGCAGGGTTTCAAGCCAGTGGGAAAGGTGATTTTTGGCAATTAGCTGATAAAAATTTCCGAACTCAATCATGCGGAAACCTCAGCTTTTAGCGCCACCAGAGAACCAAAGTTGAAGCACTGGAACCACAGTTCGCTGTGCTCGAATCCGGCCTGACGCAGACGCGTTTTATGAGTTTCGACGGAATCGGTCAGCATGACGTTTTCCAGCATGCTGCGCTTCTGGCTGATTTCCAGTTCGCTGTAGCCGTTGGCACGTTTGAAGTCATGATGCATGTTGAACAGCAATTCGCCGACCTGCACATCTTCAAAACTGAACTTCTCTGACAGCACCAGCGCGCCGCCCGGATTCAACCCCTGATAAATCTTATCCAGCAATGCCTGGCGCTCGGGCGGCTCAAGGAATTGCAGGGTAAAATTCAGCACCACCATCGAGGCGTTTTCGATAGCGATATGACGAATATCGCCTTCCACAATCTCAACGGGCGTCGGGGCTTTGTAAGCATCGATGTGGCGGCGGCAGCGTTCAATCATTGCTGGTGAGTTGTCGACGGCGATTATCTTGCAATTGTCATGATGGATGTTGCGACGCACCGAGAGCGTCGCCGCGCCCAGAGAACAACCCAAATCGTAGACCTGTGTGTTGGGTTTAACAAAACGTTCAGCCAGCATGCCAATCATCGAGATAATGTTGGAGTAGCCGGGAACGGAACGCTGGATCATATCCGGGAAGACTTCAGCTACCCGTTCATCAAAGGTCCAGTCACCCAGGCTGGCGATAGGCGCAGAAAAAAGCGTGTCGCGGTGAGACATAACGTAAAAGTCCGGGAAAAATAAAGGGGCGTATTGTGCGCTAATGCAGGGAGAAAACCAACTCCCAGGGCATATACCAGAGATTTGCCAGCACCATCAGCAACAGGGCGCACCAGGTTGCGCTCATACCGGAACGCCGCCAGCGAAACAGCCGGTGATAGAACCCGTAATAATGCATGAGCCGACCGGCAATGAGAATCAGGCCGCAGATGTGCACCATCCATGTTTCCGCACCGTTCATCTCCATAAACAGCAGCAGTACCAGCGCAACAGGAATATATTCCACCGCATTGCCATGAATACGAATCGCACTTTGTAGCTCGCTAAAACCGCCGTCACCATAGGCAACGCGGTACTGCATCCGTAGACGAACAACGTCAAAGGAGAACTTCATCAACAATAACGCACCCAATACGGCATATAGCGCGCTTACCATACAAACTCCCTTTAAAATGGCTGATGGCATTGTCTATGATAGGTGGCATTTTCAGAAAAGAGAAGATTGCTGTGGAATAGACGGTGCGGCGCCAATACCAGGAATAACGGCATGTAAATCCTGCCAGATGGCGTCTACTAACTCCGGAGCCTGCGCGATATCGGGCGTGTGTAAAAAAAGGTAGGGCGTCGTGGACTGTTCCCAGAGCGGTAATTTGTTTAACCAGGCGGTGAAAAAATCACGATTTTGTATCATGTCATCGCTGCCGATGAATCGCACCATCGGGTGACCGGCAGTGACAACCGCATGTACAGGGACTCTGGGTTTCTTGCGCTGCGCCTCGCGTATCGCCTCATTGTGAGGGCGGGCGGCATGGACTGGACGGCTGTCGAGAATGACCCGGTTGACGCCTCTCTCGTGTAAGCCACGATTGAGCTGTTGTTCCTCTTCGCCTTTTGCAAAGAATCCCGGATGCCGGACTTCAACACCGTACGTGAAGCGCCCGGGCAGGGCATCAAGAAATTGCCACAATGCCGGAAGTTCGCGAGGTGAAAATGTGGCGGGAAGCTGGAGCCAGTATTGACCAATGCGCCCCTCAAGCGGCGACATGCGGGTCAAAAACTCCAGCACTAAATCGTCACAGTTTTTCAGCGCGGCTTGATGCGTGATGGTCGCCGGAAACTTAAAACAGAAGCGAAAATCATCGGTCGTCTGCGCGTGCCAGCGTTCAACCACCTCGGCTTTAGGAAGCGCGTACAAGGTGGTATTGCCCTCCACACAATTGAAGTGGCGGGCATATTCTTCAAGGCTGGTTATCCCCAGACGCACCCACTTTGGGTGCGACCATTGCGGTAAGCCGATGTAAATCATAGCGCTTTCAGGATTTCTTCCACGCGACGCACGCGGGCGATGCGCGGGAAAATGTGCGTGACGCTGCTCTGGTGTTGCTCGGTACTTGCCGCGCTACAGGCATCTTCGGCAATGATCAGCCGAAAGCCCAGTTCCCAGGCGTTGCGGGCCGTGGATTCCACGCCGATGTTGGTGGAGATCCCGCACAGGACGAGCGTGTCAATGCCGCGACGGCGCAGTTGCAGTTCCAGGTCAGTGCCGTAGAACGCCCCCCACTGGCGTTTAGTGACCTCAAGATCGCTGTCGGCTTTGCCCAATGCCGCCGGGTAATTCCACCAGTTTTCTGGCAATGCTTTTGCAGGGGATGGGGCATCGACAGGCTGTTTTAGTGCTTCTGCGTAATCCGGCGACCAGCCGACACGCACCATCACCACCGGTGAACCGTGAACACGGAATTTTTCCGCCAGACGTGCAGCGCGATCCACAACGTCTGGTGCGGAATGTGGGCCTGCGGCGAAGGGTAAAATGCCCTCCTGCAAATCAATGACCACCAGCGCGGTGGTTGAGGCGTTCAGTTCCAGCATAAAGACTCCCGTATTTTCAACGCTATTTCGCTCTATCTTAGTCGCGGTCCTGGAGGCGAGGGGCAACAAATTTTGTCTTTTTTTTGCGTATACGCAATACCTGCGGCGTAAACATGCGTACAGTCAGTGTCTGGTTCGGAGTCTGTTCTGGTTCAAAGTGGTAAGTAATCGAACCTTGATGGGATAGACTCTTATCGTGCGGCAGAATTTCCAGTATAATAGCCGCCTTTTTTCATTCAGTTGTGACATTCAGCTAACGCTGCGACTTGGTCACCTGCGAGGCAGGCGACATTCCGCCTGCGGCAAAGTTAAGGGATATCTCATGCGTACAGAATATTGCGGGCAGCTACGTCTGTCCCACGAGGGGCAGCAGGTGACTCTGTGTGGTTGGGTCAACCGTCGTCGTGATCTTGGTAGCCTGATCTTTATCGATATGCGCGACCGCGAAGGTATCGTGCAGGTATTTTTCGACCCGGACCGTGCGGACGCATTAAAGCTGGCCTCCGAACTGCGTAATGAGTTCTGCATCCAGGTTACGGGTACCGTACGCGCGCGTGACGCGAAAAACGTTAACGCCGATATGGCGACGGGCGAAATTGAAGTACTGGCGTCCGATCTGACCATCATCAACCGTTCAGAATCACTGCCGCTGGACTCTAACCACGTTAATACCGAAGAAGCGCGTCTGAAGTATCGCTACCTGGACCTGCGTCGTCCGGAAATGGCGCAGCGTCTGAAAACACGCGCCAAAATTACCAGCCTGGTGCGTCGCTTTATGGATGACCACGGTTTCCTCGACATCGAAACCCCGATGCTGACCAAAGCCACGCCAGAAGGTGCGCGTGACTATCTGGTGCCTTCACGCGTTCACAAAGGTAAATTTTACGCGCTGCCGCAGTCTCCACAGCTGTTCAAACAGCTGCTGATGATGTCTGGCTTTGATCGCTATTATCAGATTGTAAAATGCTTCCGCGACGAAGACTTACGTGCCGACCGCCAGCCTGAATTTACCCAGGTCGACGTGGAGACCTCCTTCATGACGGCACCGCAGGTGCGTGAAGTGATGGAAGCGCTGGTGCGTAATCTGTGGCAGGAAGTGAAAGGGGTGGATCTGGGTGATTTCCCGATCATGACTTTCGCCGAAGCTGAGCGTCGTTACGGTTCCGATAAGCCGGATCTGCGTAACCCGATGGAACTGGTGGATGTTGCCGATCTGTTGAAATCCGTCGATTTTGCCGTATTCTCCGGTCCGGCGAACGATCCGAAAGGCCGCGTGGCTGCTCTGCGTGTGCCGGGTGGTGCCAGCTTAAGTCGTAAGCAAATCGACGACTACGGTAACTTTATTAAGATCTACGGTGCGAAAGGTTTGGCTTACATTAAAGTCACCGAGCGTGCGAAAGGTCTGGAAGGGATCACCAGCCCTGTTGCCAAGTTCCTCAATGCTGAAATCGTGGAAGCCATTCTGGATCGTACCGCTGCGCAAGACGGCGATATGATTTTCTTCGGCGCTGACAGCAAGAAAGTGGTTGCCGACTCTATGGGCGCACTGCGCCTCAAACTGGGTAAAGATCTGAGCCTGACCGACGAAACCAAATGGGCGCCGTTGTGGGTTATCGACTTCCCGATGTTTGAAGACGATGGTGAAGGTGGCCTGACGGCGATGCACCATCCGTTTACTGCACCGAAAGACATGACTGCTGCTGAGCTTCAGGCTGCGCCTGAAAATGCTGTTGCCAACGCGTACGATATGGTGATCAACGGCTACGAAGTGGGCGGCGGTTCCGTTCGTATCCACAACGGCGAAATGCAGCAAACCGTGTTTGGTATTCTGGGCATCAACGAACAAGAGCAGCGTGAGAAGTTCGGCTTCCTGCTGGATGCGCTGAAATATGGCACGCCGCCGCACGCAGGCCTGGCGTTTGGTCTGGATCGTCTGACCATGCTGCTGACCGGAACTGATAACATTCGTGACGTTATTGCCTTCCCGAAAACCACGGCTGCTGCCTGCCTGATGACTGAAGCGCCAAGCTTTGCTAATGAAGCTGCGCTGGCAGAACTGAGCATTCAGGTTGTGAAGAAGGCCGAGAATAACTGATATGGCTGCTGTACACGAAATCATTCGCGTTGCATCGCGGCGGCAACTGAGTGAATACCCATGAGCATAGAGAACTATGTGAATGGGATGAACGATGGCAGCCAACAAAGAGGCAGCGTGAAGGATAAAGTGTATAAGCGTCCCGTTTCGGTTCTGGTCGTTATTTTTGCCCAAGATACGAAGCGGGTGCTGATGTTACAGCGACGCGACGATCCCGATTTCTGGCAGTCGGTTACCGGCAGTCTGGAAGAGGGTGAAACCGCGTCGCAAGCCGCCATGCGCGAAGTAAAGGAAGAGGTCACCATTGATGTTGCGACAGAGCAACTGACCTTAATTGACTGCCAGCGCACGGTGGAGTTTGAGATTTTTCGCCATTTACGTCATCGCTATGCGCCGGGAATCGAACGTAATACCGAATCCTGGTTTTGCCTGGCACTTCCCTCAGAACGAGAGATCGTGTTCACCGAACATCTGACCTATCGTTGGGTTAATGCGGCTGAGGCTGCACAGTTAACCAAGTCGTGGAGTAATCGGCAGGCGATCGAAGAATTTGTTATTAACGTCGCCTGAGAAGGCGCGCTTTTTGGAGATACTATTTATGGCAGGTCATAGTAAATGGGCCAACACCAGACATCGCAAAGCAGCGCAGGATTCTAAGCGCGGCAAAATTTTCACCAAGATCATTCGTGAGCTGGTGACGGCGGCCAAACTGGGTGGCGGCGATCCGGACGCTAACCCGCGTCTGCGTGCAGCTATAGATAAAGCACTGTCAAACAACATGACGCGTGACACGCTGAACCGTGCAATCGCGCGTGGCGTGGGCGGTGATGATGACGCGAACATGGAAACCATCATCTATGAAGGTTATGGTCCTGGCGGCACCGCGGTGATGATTGAATGTCTGTCCGACAACCGTAACCGTACGGTAGCGGAAGTGCGTCACGCATTCAGCAAAACTGGCGGCAACCTCGGTACCGACGGTTCCGTGGCGTATCTGTTCAGCAAAAAAGGCGTTATCTCCTTTGAAAAGGGCGACGAAGACACCATCATGGAAGCGGCGCTGGAAGCCGGTGCTGAAGACGTTGTGACCTTTGACGACGGCGCGATTGATGTCTATACCGCATGGGAAGAGATGGGCAAAGTGCGTGATGCACTGGAAGCCGCCGGTCTGAAAGCCGACAGCGCTGAAGTCTCAATGATCCCGTCGACCAAAGCGGATATGGATGCGGAAACCGCACCTAAACTGATGCGTCTGATCGACCTGCTGGAAGATTGTGATGATGTGCAGGAAGTTTACCACAACGGTGAAATCTCCGATGAGGTTGCCGCTACCTTAGAATGACGTGGTTAAGCGATAACATAACAGGAGATGCGTGATGTCCATTATTCTCGGCATTGACCCGGGCTCACGCATCACCGGTTATGGCGTGATCCGCCAGGTCGGTCGGCAACTGACCTACCTGGGCAGCGGATGTATTCGTACCAAAGTGGATGATTTACCGTCGCGCCTGAAGCTGATTTATGCGGGCGTGTCGGAAATCATTACCCAGTTTCAGCCGGACTACTTTGCCATTGAGCAGGTTTTTATGGCGAAGAACGCGGATTCCGCGCTCAAACTGGGTCAGGCGCGTGGTGTGGCGATTGTCGCTGCCGTAAATCAGGATCTGCCGGTGTTTGAATATGCGGCACGTCAGGTCAAGCAGACCGTCGTCGGGATAGGCAGCGCGGAGAAAAGTCAGGTTCAGCATATGGTGCGTACCTTGCTTAAACTCCCCGCTAACCCGCAGGCGGATGCCGCCGATGCGCTGGCGATTGCCATCACCCATTGCCATGTAAGCCAAAACGCGATGCAAATGAGCGACTCCAGACTCAATCTGGCGCGTGGACGACTGCGCTAGTTATACCGTCTCAGCCTCTGCTGGCTGAGACGTTTCTATCCCACTCGCATCAATCAGTACTAAATTCGGATGATGCCACAGGCTGGCAGGCGTTACGGTTTTACGTTCCCACGGAATTGAACCTAAAAACCAGAACTTCCAGAAGGCAAGTTTTGCGTTCGGGTTGCTGCGCAAAAGATTTTCAAATGTCTCTATTTCCCCGACCGAAATGCATAATGCCTCTTTATAAATATCGAAGACGAATTTGGAGCAGAACTGACGTGCAGAGTCGTATTTAAAGCCGGTGTGATAGAGTTTATGCAGGCGGCCAGGGACCTTTTCGACCAGCGAAAGTTTCTGTTCTGTCGTTAATCCGCCAGCCAGACGACGGACGGCATAACGTTGATCGGTAGAGCGCTGAATAAAACGCGACATCGTGGTGACCGTCGAGAGCGGCACGCGACTTTCCGCCACCAGATAATCATCGCCATTATGTCCCACAATAATCCCTACATGATTACACCAGCACTGTGATGCCGCGGAGATCTGCCCAAACAGACGAGCACCTATGCAGGTAAATACGATATCGCCGGTCTCGTATTTGGCAGGGTAATTAATTTTCACGGTTCTAATCCATTATTGATATGTGGAACAACGTCTTTTTTCATCCTGATAAAGAACTAGCATTGTATTTAAATAATGACAAGGAATGTTTTATGCGATGCTTTGAATTACCGAGTTCCCTCGATAGAAATGATTATAATGAATACCCAATTTACGCTAACCAGGTTTCGGTTGAAATTGATAATAACGCGGGTTTAGCAACGAATTAATGATGGGCAGACGCCACCATGATATAAAACAAAAATATTATTTGGCTGTAATTAATAATGGAAAGAGATGTATCTCCTTGGGCGTCTTTAGATGAAAAGTATGCAGATTGGGTAAAGTCTGGTCGCGGCAGCGATGAGCAAAAACGCATGCAACTCGCCAGGTGAAGGTATGGTCTTTATGACGAATCAGTCTGGTAAATAGCGTGCAATTAGCGTTGAAGGAAACTATGTTTTGTAGTTATGCGCGCGTGTTAAGCGACACGGAAGAGTCATTTCAACATGGATAACCAGACCCTCATGCCAATTATTTATGCACTGGTACTGCTATTTGCCTGCTGGGCCCTCATTACGCACTACCAACGGTACAGAAAACCGATCGCGTTCTTTTATACGCTATTGCTACTGTATACGGGTTATGCGGCATTCATGGAATACTATTACCATCGCAATAGCATCACCACCACAGCCAACGTTTCTGCCGTGCGCTACACCAGCAGTTTTGAACGTCGGACAACCAACACCTGTAGCCACCTCCGGGGTGGCAGAACAGATTGTTCTGCATTATATGATTATGACCTGAGCGGGTGGGGGGCATACAAAGCCTGGACTTACCATGTCGAGGGCGCGCGTACAGAACCCGCCAGCACAATGTGCGTAAATATCGTTAAAAAGAAACCTGCGGTCGGCAAACCTTGCGAAAATGTGTTTTTTAACGTCAGTCCTTTGCCGGTGCTGATCTCCATTTGGGCGATAAGCGCATTCGCTTTTCTTACCCTGGCTTTGCACAGGTTTAAATTACGCCGGATGTCGAAGCATTCACTCTCCACGGCAGAAAAGCATCGCCATGGAAAACGCGCGTCCTGAAGATAACGGCTTGTCGCAGCCCTGCTCCGTTAGCACGCTGTGCGAACTCTGGATTTTAATTTCATCCCCGCTGGATATCTATCCAGCATTTTTTTATGATACACCTTTGTATCAAGAGCCATTAACGCAGGAGCGTCATGTGATAGGCAGACTCAGAGGCATTATTCTCGAAAAACAACCCCCGTTGGTACTGCTGGAGACGGGCGGCGTCGGCTATGAAGTGCATATGCCGATGACCTGCTTCTATGAGCTGCCGGAAGCGGGGCAGGAGGCAATTATCTTCACCCATTTTGTGGTGCGTGAAGATGCCCAACTGCTGTATGGCTTTAACAACAAACAGGAACGTACCCTGTTTAAAGAATTGATTAAGACGAATGGCGTCGGCCCGAAGCTGGCGCTGGCGATCCTCTCCGGCATGTCGGCACCGCAGTTTGTTAATGCTGTCGAGCGTGAAGATCCCGCCGCCCTGGTGAAACTACCGGGCATTGGTAAGAAAACCGCCGAACGTCTGATTGTTGAAATGAAAGATCGCTTCAAAGGGTTGCATGGCGATCTGTTTACCCCTGCCGCCGATCTGGTGCTGACCTCACCGGCCAGCCCGGCAACGGATGATGCTGAACAGGAAGCGGTTGCTGCGCTGGTGGCGCTAGGCTATAAACCTCAGGAAGCCAGCCGGATGGTCAGCAAAATTGCCCGCCCGGATGCCAGCAGCGAAACATTGATCCGCGAAGCGCTCCGCGCCGCGCTGTGAGGTAGAGGATGATAGAAGCAGACCGCCTGATTTCAGCAGAAAGCACGTTGCCAGAAGATGTGGCAGACCGGGCGATTCGTCCCAAACTGCTGGCGGAGTACGTTGGTCAGCCGCAGGTGCGCTCGCAGATGGAGATTTTTATCCAGGCGGCGAAACTGCGCGGTGATGCGCTTGACCACCTGCTGATTTTCGGCCCGCCGGGTCTGGGTAAAACCACGCTGGCGAATATTGTCGCCAATGAAATGGGAGTGAACCTGCGCACCACCTCCGGTCCGGTGCTGGAGAAAGCAGGGGATCTGGCGGCGATGCTCACTAACCTCGAGCCGCACGACGTTCTGTTTATCGACGAAATTCATCGCCTGTCTCCGGTGGTTGAAGAAGTATTGTACCCGGCGATGGAGGACTATCAGCTCGATATCATGATTGGTGAAGGTCCGGCAGCGCGCTCGATAAAAATCGATCTGCCGCCCTTTACGCTGATTGGCGCAACCACCCGCGCGGGCTCATTAACCTCGCCGTTGCGCGACCGTTTTGGCATCGTTCAGCGTCTGGAGTTTTATCAGGTTGCCGATCTACAGCATATCGTCGGGCGCAGCGCACGTTATATGGGACTGGAGATGAGCGATGAAGGCGCCCTGGAAGTCGCCCGTCGCGCGCGTGGCACGCCACGTATCGCCAACCGTCTGCTGCGCCGCGTGCGTGACTTTGCCGAAGTGAAGCACGACGGCACTATCTCGGCGGATATTGCCGCTCAGGCGCTGGATATGCTTAATGTCGATGCGGAAGGGTTCGACTATATGGACCGCAAACTGTTGCTGGCGGTGATCGATAAGTTCTTTGGTGGGCCTGTTGGGTTAGATAACCTGGCTGCGGCTATCGGCGAAGAGCGCGAAACGATTGAGGACGTGCTGGAACCGTATCTGATTCAGCAGGGTTTTTTACAGCGTACCCCGCGTGGTCGTATGGCAACGGTGCGTGCGTGGAATCACTTTGGGATCACTCCGCCGGAAATGCCCTGAGCGTAGCGCCGGATAGCGATGCGAGCGCATCTTATCCGGCCAGGGAAGACAGTGCGATCCGGTAAAAAAACAGGCCTCAACTGGCCTGTTTTTTCATCATGGTAAGGATAAACAGCAGCGCAGCGCACAGAACGACCGAAGGGCCGGCTGGCGTGTCGTAAAATGCCGAAAAGGTCAGCCCACCTGTAACCGCTACCATTCCTACAATCACCGCAACACCTGCCATCTGCTCTGGCGTACGGGCAAAACGACGCGCCGTGGCTGCCGGGATTATCAGCAATGAGGTGATGATCAGCGCGCCGACAAACTTCATTGCCACCCCGATCGTTAACGCCGTCACCAGCATCAGCAGAAGTTTCACGCGCTGAATTTTCACCCCATCAACAAACGCCAGGTCCGGGCTGATGGTCATGGACAGCAAATTGCGCCACTGCCAGAACAAAATCGCCAGAACAATGACGACGCCAATGGCGATGGAGATCAGATCTTCAGGCGTGACTGCCAGTAAATCGCCAAACAGATAGGCCATCAAATCGACACGGATGTTCGACATCAGACTGACCACCACCAGACCCAGCGACAGGGCGCTGTGTGCCATAATGCCCAGCAGAGTATCGATCGCCAGGTGAGGGCGTTTCTCAAGCCACACCAGACCTGCCGCCAGCACCAGCGTGACGGCGATGACCGCGTAAAACGGATTGACATCCAGCAGTAAACCAAATGCCACGCCTAACAGCGAAGCGTGCGCCAGCGTATCGCCAAAATAGGACATCCGACGCCAGACCACGAACGAGCCCAGCGGACCTGCAGCGCAGGCCAGCATGATCCCGGCGAACCAGCCGGGTAACAAAAATTCAATCATGAGTGACCATTTCCCCGGCGCAATACAATACGGCCCTGTAAATCATGGCGGTGATTATGATGATGGCGATAAATGCCTAACTGCTCAGCGCCGCGCGGCCCAAACATGGAGATAAACTCCGGGTGCATTGAGACAATCTCCGGCGTACCGGAGCAGCAAATGTGGTGATTCAGACACAGCACTTCGTCTGTTTTGGCCATCACCAGATGCAGGTCATGCGACACCATCAACACCGCGCAGTCGAGTTCGCGACGCAACTGGTCGATGAGATCGTAAAGCGCCACCTGACCGTTGACATCGACGCCCTGCGTTGGCTCATCCAGCACCAGCAACTGCGGTTGATTTAATAACGCGCGCGCCAACAGCACACGCTGCGTTTCCCCGCCGGATAACTTTTGCATGGGCGCGTTAATCAGATGGCCAGCCTGAACGCGTTTAAGAGCAGGCAGAATGTCTGATTTATGCGTGCCAGGACGTAAGCGTAAAAAACGGTTTACGGTGAGTGGGAGCGTGGTATCGAGATACAGTTTCTGCGGGACATAGCCGACGCGTAGCTGGCCGTTACGCTTGATAACGCCTTCATCAGGTGTTACGAGCCCTAATACCACACGTACCAGGGTGGACTTCCCGGCACCGTTAGGGCCAAGGAGAGTCAAAATTTTTCCGGGTCTGAGTTCAAGCGACACGTCAGAAAGGACGCGGCGTTGACCATAAGAGACCGAGACATTTTCCAGTGAAACCAAAGTCGTCATGTCAATTTTAGGCTTGCAGAAGTTATAGAATGTTATAATATCACATTTCACACATTCATTACGATGATTCGTTGCATTATGTTACATAAAAATACGCTTCTTTTCGCAGCATTATCCGCTGCTCTTTGGGGGAGTGCAACACACGCCGCAAATGCCGCTGTCGTTGCCTCCCTTAAGCCCCTGGGGTTCATTGCTTCCGCGATTGCTGATGGTGTAACAGAGACCGAGGTTTTATTGCCGGATGGCGCCTCGGAACATGATTACTCACTGCGTCCTTCCGACGTAAAACGCTTACAGGGCGCGGACTTAGTTGTCTGGATTGGTCCAGAGATGGAAGCGTTCATGGAAAAGTCAGTAAAGAACATTCCAGAATCAAAACAGGTAACGATTGCGCAGCTTCCGTCGGTGAAACCGTTGCTCATGAAAGGGGGGGACGACGACGATGACGGGCATGATCACGACCCTGCTCATGATGAAAAAGGTGACGACCATCACCATCACGGCGACTACAACATGCATCTTTGGCTTTCCCCAGAGATAGCGCGGTCTTCAGCGGTTGCAATCCATGATAAATTAGTGGAACTTATGCCGCAAAGTCGAGCCAAACTTGACGCCAACCTGAAGGATTTTGAGGCACAATTAGCCCAGGTCGATAAACAGGTCGGTAACGAGCTCGCACCGCTCAAGGGGAAAGGGTACTTCGTTTTTCATGACGCTTATGGTTACTACGAAAAACACTTCGGACTGACGCCGCTTGGTCACTTCACCGTCAACCCTGAGATTCAACCTGGTGCGCAGCGTTTACATGAAATAAGAACACAGTTGGTTGAGCAAAAAGCAACCTGCGTTTTTGCTGAGCCACAGTTCAGGCCAGCGGTCGTTGAAGCCGTTGCGAGAGGGACATCCGTTCGAATGGGAACGTTGGATCCCCTCGGAACGCATATTGCACTGGGTAAAACGAGCTATTCAGCGTTTCTGACTCAATTAGCGAACCAGTATGCGAGCTGCCTGAAAGGAGATTAACGAGGAAGTGAATACGTGCAACAGATAGCCCGCTCTGTCGCTCTGGCATTTAATAATCTGCCCAGACCCCATCGCGTCATGCTGGGGTCCCTTACTGTTCTGACACTTGCTGTCGCGGTGTGGCGCCCATACGTTTATCACCCAGAGTCCGCGCCGATCGTCAAAACCATCGAACTGGAAAAAAGTGAGATTCGGTCGCTGTTACCTGAGGCGAGCGAACCTATCGATCAGGCTGCGCAGGAAGATGAAGAGATTCCTCAGGATGAACTGGATGACAAAACCTCAGGTGAGGTGGGTGTCCACGAATATGTTGTCTCTACCGGAGATACACTGAGCAGCATCCTGAATCAGTACGGCATTGAGATGGGCGATATCAGCCAGCTTGCCGCCGCAGACAAAGAACTGCGTAATCTGAAAATTGGTCAGCAACTCTCCTGGACGCTGACTGCCGACGGCGATTTACAACGTCTGACCTGGGAAGTTTCCCGCCGCGAAACCCGCACTTACGATCGCACGGCTGCCAATGGCTTCAAGATGAGCAGCGAGATGCAGCAAGGTGACTGGGTTAACAGCCTGATGAAAGGCACCGTCGGCGGCAGTTTTGTCTCCAGTGCGAAAGAGGCCGGACTCACCAGCGCGGAAATCAGCGCCGTGATCAAAGCCATGCAGTGGCAGATGGACTTCCGCAAACTGAAAAAAGGCGATGAATTCTCGGTATTGATGTCACGTGAGATGCTGGATGGCAAACGCGAACAAAGCCAGTTGTTGGGCGTGCGGTTACGTTCTGACGGTAAAGACTACTACGCGATTCGCGCTGAGGACGGTAAGTTCTACGATCGCAATGGTACCGGACTTGCCAAAGGATTTATGCGTTTCCCGACGGCGAAACAGTTCCGCATTTCGTCCAACTTTAACCCTCGTCGCCTGAACCCGGTTACGGGACGTGTTGCGCCGCATAAAGGCGTCGATTTCGCCATGCCGCAAGGTACGCCGGTACTGTCGGTAGGTGACGGTGAAGTGGTGGTCGCAAAACGCAGCGGTGCGGCGGGTTACTACGTCGCGATCCGTCATGGACGCACCTACACCACCCGTTATATGCACTTGCGTAAACTGTTAGTGAAACCGGGGCAAAAAGTGAAACGTGGCGATCGCATCGCGCTTTCAGGGAATACCGGAAGATCAACCGGTCCGCATCTGCACTATGAAGTGTGGGTCAACCAACAGGCGGTGAACCCGTTGACGGCGAAACTGCCGCGTACGGAAGGGCTGACCGGATCGGATCGCCGTGATTACCTGGCCCAGGTGAAAGACGTCCTGCCGCAGTTGCGCTTCGACTAACCCGTTTAGCATGTTCCTCTAAAGCCGGTACACAATGTGTACCGGCTTTTTTGTTTCTGTAAGGCGCTCACCCGAAACGATAGGCTTGCTTCGGGAGGGGGAAATGGCGATAAGCGCAGCACCAGATAAGCTTTTACTGAATAAATCGCGGGTTAAAGTTGAAAGAGCGTGAGTAACTCGCTCATACTCTATACTCGCAATGCGGCTCAGCGTAGCATGGTGAAACGTAAGAGCTAATTATGAAAAAGGAAAACGTCGTGGCAGAAGAAACTATTTTCAGCAAAATCATCCGTCGTGAAATTCCCTCGGATATCGTTTATCAGGACGATCTGGTCACTGCATTTCGTGATATCTCTCCCCAGGCGCCGACACATATCCTCATTATTCCTAATATTCTGATCCCCACCGTCAATGACGTGACGGCTGAGCACGAGCAGGCGCTGGGTCGGATGATCACAGTGGCGGCGAAAATCGCCGAACAGGAAGGTATTGCTGCTGACGGTTATCGTTTAATTATGAATACCAATCGCCATGGCGGACAAGAGGTGTATCACATCCATATGCACCTGTTAGGCGGTCGCGCACTGGGTCCAATGCTTGCGCATAAAGGTCTTTGATGATGACGAGAGGATGCGTTGCGCTGTCGTTGGCGGTGCTGTTGCTCGTTGGCTGCCGTTCACATCCTGAAATACCGGTGAGTGATGAGCAGACGCTGGTCATGGAATCAACGCTACTGGCGGCGGGGATCACCGCTGAGCCTCCGGCATTGACGACGTCCGATATTCAGACTTCTGCCTCCTCGCGACTCTATAACGAAAGACAAGAACCCGTTACCGTTCATTATCGCTTTTATTGGTATGACGCCAGAGGACTGGAAATGCACCCTCTGGAGAAGCCGCGTAGCGTAACAATTCCGGCGCACTCGTCGGTTACGTTATACGGAAGCGCCAATTATCTGGGGGCGCACAAAGTTAGACTTTATCTTTATTTGTAAGAGGTGAATCTTGATAACTAAAATACATCGCTACGCACTGGTAGCCGCGCTGGCGATATTCCTCTCGGGATGTGTGACCCAACGAGAACAACCCGCGCCGGTCGATGAAGCGAAACCGACACCTGAACAGCCTGTTCAGCCGGAGCAACCAGTGCCTGTCGTACCGACGGTGCCGACGGTTCCTCAGCAACCGGGTCCCATTGAGCATGAAGATCAGACTGCGCAACCCGCACCGCGCGTCCGTCACTATGACTGGAACGGCGCCATGCAACCGATGGTCGGAAAAATGTTGCAGGCGGGGGGGATTGCGGCAGGGAATGTCCTGCTGGTCGACAGCGTAAACAACCGTACCAATGGCTCCCTCAATGCGGGTGAAGCGACGGATACGTTACGCAATGCGCTGGCGAATAACGGCAAATTTACGCTGGTGTCGGTGCAGCAGTTGTCGCTGGCAAAACAACAGTTAGGGTTGTCTCCGCAAGACAGTCTGGGAACCCGCAGTAAAGCCATCGGGATCGCCCGTAACGTGGGCGCGCAATATGTGCTCTATTCCAGTGCGACGGGTAACGTCAATGCCCCTACGCTGCAAATGCAGCTCATGCTGGTACAAACTGGCGAGATAATCTGGTCGGGTAAAGGTGCAGTCCAGCAAAAATAACCGACTGACGCGCGACGACGTGTTGTCGCGCTATTTCCCGCAATATCATCCCGTCGCCGCGAACAACCACGGATTAAGCGGCGGGAGCGTCATCATTGAAAATGCGACCCATCGTCTGGTTCTTCGTTGTCATCATGATCCTCAGGCGCCGGAGTCGCAATTTTTGCGGCAGTACCGGGCGCTCTCACACTTGCCCGACACGCTTGTGACCCGTCCCCGATTCTATACGCCAGGCTGGATGGCCGTGGACTATTTAGCGGGCGACGTAAAATCCGGATTACCGGACGCCGACGCGCTGGCGGGCTTGCTGTATCATCTGCATCAGCAACCGTGCTTTGGCTGGCGGGTCACGCTGCTGCCGTTGCTGGAGCAATACTGGCAGTGTTGCGATCCTGCTCGTCGCACGCCGGACTGGTTACGACGGTTAAAACGGCTGCGAACAGTGCGTGAACCTCGCCCTCTGCGTCTCGGGCCTTTGCATATGGATGTTCATGGCGGCAATCTGGTGCACACGGCGTCAGGGTTACGATTGATTGACTGGGAATATGCCGGAGACGGCGATATTGCTCTGGAACTGGCGGCGGTGTGGGTGGATGATGCGTCACAGCATCAGCAGTTGATCTCCGCCTACGCTAAGCGTGCGCATATCGATCCCCGACGCCTCTGGCGACAGGTCCGGTTATGGCATCCCTGGGTGATGATGCTGAAAGCGGGATGGTTTGAGTACCGCTGGCAGCAGACCGGCGAACAACAATTTATCAGGCTGGCCGATGAAACCTGGCGTCAGCTAACAACGAAAAAATAAGGAGAGCAGTGTGGGCCCAGTAATGTTGGATGTTGAAGGATTTGAACTGGATGCCGAAGAGCGCGAGATTCTGGCGCATCCGCAGGTAGGCGGTCTCATTCTCTTCACCCGTAATTACCATGATCCGGAGCAGTTGCGTGAACTGGTACGCCAAATTCGGGCGGCGTCGCGTAATCATCTGGTGGTGGCGGTCGATCAGGAAGGCGGACGCGTACAACGTTTTCGCGAAGGCTTTACTCGCTTACCGGCCGCGCAATCTTTTGCTGCGCTGAAGGGGCTGGAAGAGGGCGGAAAGCTGGCTCAGGAGGCGGGCTGGCTGATGGCCAGTGAAATGATCGCCATGGATATCGATATCAGCTTTGCGCCGGTTCTTGATGTCGGGCATATCAGCGCGGCCATTGGCGAGCGTTCTTATCATGCCGATCCGCAAAAAGCGCTGATCATGGCCACGCGCTTCATTGACGGTATGCATGCCGCGGGCATGAAAACCACTGGCAAACACTTCCCGGGCCACGGGGCGGTTACGGCGGACTCACACAAAGAAACGCCTCGCGACCCGCGTCCACAAGCGGAAATCCGCGCCAAAGACATGTCTGTTTTCCAGGCGTTGATCACCGGGAACAAGCTCGACGCCATTATGCCTGCGCATGTGATTTACAGCGATGTGGATCCGCGTCCGGCGAGCGGTTCTGCGCACTGGCTGAAAACAGTACTGCGCGGTGAGCTGGGGTTTGACGGCGTGATTTTCTCTGACGATTTGTCGATGGAAGGCGCGGCGATTATGGGCAGCTACGCAGAACGTGGTCAGGCTTCACTGGATGCAGGTTGCGATATGATCCTGGTCTGCAATAATCGTAAAGGTGCGGTCAGCGTGTTAGATAATCTGTCGCCGATCAATGCAGAACGTGTTACACGTTTGTATCATAAAGGTTCATTTTCGCGCCAGGAACTCATGGATTCTGAGCGCTGGAAAACCGTCAGCGCCCAGCTTATCCAACTGCATGAACGCTGGCAGGAAGAGAAAGCAGGTCAATAACACTCCCGTCAGGGGAGTCGGGTTTTGGTGAGGATGCGATGATTATCTATTTACACGGTTTTGACTCTAACAGTCCGGGTAACCACGAGAAAGTGCTGCAACTGCAATTTATTGACCCGGATGTCAGGCTGATCAGCTACAGCACGAGGCATCCTAAACATGATATGCAGCATCTGCTGAAAGAAGTGGACAAAATGTTGCAGCTCAACGTGGACGAACGCCCGTTGATTTGTGGTGTGGGTCTTGGCGGCTACTGGGCGGAACGAATCGGTTTTCTCTGTGACATTCGCCAGGTGGTGTTTAATCCGAATCTGTTCCCTTATGAGAACATGGAAGGCAAAATCGACCGTCCGGAAGAGTACGCCGATATCGCCACCAAGTGCGTTACCAACTTTCGGGAAAAGAACCGCGATCGTTGCCTGGTGATCCTTTCTCGCCATGATGAAGCCTTGAACAGCCAACGTTCGTCAGAAGAGTTGCACCATTTCTACGAAATTGTGTGGGATGAGGAGCAAACCCATAAGTTCAAGAATATCTCGTCTCATTTGCAGCGAATTAAAGCCTTTAAAACCCTGGGTTAACAGGGTCAGACTGTTTTGTAAGACCAGCCTTCGGGCTGGTTTTTTTATGCATATTGCCAGTGTTGTCTAACTTTTCAGCGAGAAAACTTGATGCACATCAATTTTGGTATGACCAATGCACCGTTCGTGTTATTCTCACTCTCGAAGTCGCTTTTCATTGTCGTAACTTGTTGTTAATTAAAGGCTATGCCTATAACGTTTAATTAACAATTGGTTAATAAATTTAAGGGGGTCACCTTGACTACACCATTGAAAAAAATCGTGATTGTCGGCGGTGGTGCTGGCGGGCTGGAAATGGCGACGCAGTTGGGCAAAAAACTGGGCCGCAAGAAAAAAGCGAAAATCACGCTGGTGGACAGAAACCACAGCCATCTGTGGAAACCGCTGTTGCACGAAGTGGCGACCGGTTCGCTGGATGAAGGTGTGGATGCGCTGAGCTACCTGGCGCATGCGCGCAATCATGGCTTCCAGTTTCAGCTTGGGTCTGTGATGGATATCGATCGTGAAGCAAAAACGATAACCATTGCCGAACTGCGTGATGAAAAAGGGGAGCTGTTGGTGCCGGAGCGTAAAATCGCCTATGACACGCTGGTGATGGCGCTGGGAAGTACCTCCAATGATTTCAATACGCCAGGCGTGAAAGAGCACTGCATTTTCCTCGATAACCCACATCAGGCGCGCCGTTTCCATCACGAAATGTTGAACCTGTTTTTGAAATACTCCGCTAACCTGGGAGCGAACGGTAAGGTTAACATCGCGATTGTGGGCGGGGGCGCAACGGGCGTTGAGCTCTCGGCAGAACTGCATAATGCAGTGAAACAACTGCACAGTTACGGTTACAAAGGGCTGACCAACGAAGCGCTGAATGTGACGCTGGTCGAGGCCGGTGAACGTATTCTGCCAGCATTGCCGCCGCGTATTTCTGGCGCAGCGCATAGCGAATTGACCAAACTGGGCGTGCGGGTGTTGACGCAGACGATGGTGACCAGTGCTGATGCCGGCGGACTTCACACCAAAGATGGCGAATATATCGAAGCCGATCTGATGGTGTGGGCGGCAGGTATTAAAGCGCCAGACTTTATGAAAGATATCGGCGGTCTGGAAACTAACCGTATCAATCAACTGGTGGTGGAACCGACCCTGCAAACCTCCCGTGACCCTGACGTGTATGCCATTGGCGACTGTGCGTCCTGTGCGCGTCCGGAAGGGGGCTTTGTACCGCCGCGTGCTCAGGCGGCACACCAGATGGCAACCTGCGCGATGAACAATATCCTGGCGCAGATGAACGGCAAACCGCTGAAAGCGTACCAGTACAAAGATCACGGCTCTCTGGTGTCTCTCTCCAACTTCTCTACCGTGGGGAGTCTGATGGGGAATCTGACGCGCGGATCAATGATGGTGGAAGGGCGTATCGCCCGCTTCGTTTATGTTTCGCTGTACCGTATGCACCAGATTGCGTTGCACGGCTACTTCAAAACCGGGTTGATGATGCTGGTTGGCAGCATTAACCGTGTGATTCGCCCACGTCTGAAACTGCATTAATAAACTCTTTACTCACCGGCCATTCGTGCCGGTGAGTTTTTTACAGAAAATCCTCCCATCAGTTAACACCGGCCATTTAAGCTAATGACTGAGGGGAAACACCGGGATTGGGTTCCCGGAGGGACGCCAAACCCGGTGTTTCCCCGGATATCTCGGTTTTAAACTAACGGCGTTATCCCGTCAGTCCTGGCTATGCGCTTCGGAGTACTCCGAATCCTCCTGTTTCGCCACTCAAACCCCTACTTTTCATCCGTTGTCTGATTTGCTTACTTCCCCACCCGTTGCAAAATTGTTACTAATAGCAAAAAAGGAGGAGTTCCCGTGAATAAATCAATGTTGGCGGGTATCGGGATTGGCGTAGCGGCTGCGCTGGGCGTCGCGGCTGTCGCCGGTCTTAATGTCTTAGAGCGTGGCCCGCAGTATGCTCAGGTTGTTTCTGCAACACCGATTAAGGAAACGGTTAAAACTCCGCGTCAGGAGTGCCATAACGTCACGGTCACGCACCGTAAACCCGTCCAGGATGAAAACCGTATCGCCGGTTCCGTACTTGGCGCGGTTGCCGGTGGGGTTATTGGTCATCAGTTTGGCGGTGGACGCGGTAAAGATGTGGCCACGGTCGTGGGTGCGTTGGGTGGCGGTTATGCCGGCAACCAGATCCAGGGCTCAATGCAGAACAATGACACCTACACCTCAACCCAGCAGCGTTGCAAAACGGTGTATGACAAGTCTGAAAAAATGCTGGGTTATGATGTCACTTACAAAATTGGCGACCAGCAGGGCAAGATTCGCATGGATAAAGATCCCGGTGCGCAGATCCCTCTGGATAACAACGGCCAGCTCATTTTGACTAACAAAGCGTAAAAATAGCTCTACTCTGCACACTTGCCCCTCATTCGCTCAGGCTGAGGGGCTTTTTTATGTCTGCGATGACTATCAGGAGCGGGCGAGTGAGTCCGATACTCTATCGGCATCACGATACGCCCAGGTCCGACAAACTATTTCAGCAGCTCAGGCCACAGTTTTAGCGTGGTGTGGGTGATCAACATCAGCTTCTCGAATGTTGCACCTTCGCGGGCGCTTATCGACATCCCCTGCAATATACAGTTCAGAAACTCCGCCAAACTCTGCGGATCACAGTGCGCTGGAATTTCGCCGCGCTCTTGTCGTTGACGCAGAAATTGGGTCAGTGTCTGTTCCTGCATCGCATGGCGTGATTTGACCGTATGCGCAATATCACGAGAAGAGGCTGCCAGCGTCGCGGAGGTATTAATCATAAAGCATCCGGCGGGGGTCTCTTTACTGGTGAAGCAGGTCGCAACGGCGGTGAAATAATCTTCGAGTGCCGATTCAACACTTTTCTCTTCGCAGAAGAGCTGCGCCTCGTGCTTTGCCGCAAAGCGGCTAATGTAGCGATCCAGCACGGCGCGAAATAACCCTTCCTTATTGGTAAATTCCGCATACAGCGTCGGCGCTTTCGCCCCGGTTGCTTCTACGAGGTCGGAGAGCGATGTCGCTTCATAGCCATGTTGCCAGAAGAGTGTCATGGCCTTATCAAGCGCGGCTTCCCTGTCGAACACTTTTGGTCGGCCACGGCTTTTTTTTGCGCAACTTGTCGGGGTAGTTGTCATGGTGCCGTTGTACCAGGTTGGGTTTATTGAACAACCATTATAAAAATAAACCCGCTCAGTCTCCAGCGTATTCAGGATAAAAATAAATTAATCTTACGGTGCTGAAAAATAAGGCATTTATAATTAAAGTAACGACCATTATAAAAATACATTGACGTGTGACCTGGATCACATCTATGATTTACCTATCGATCGTTAAGTTAATGCTAACGACATCATTCATCTGCTACAGGTCACTATCATGAAAAACGTAAAAACCCTTATCGCTGCCGCTGTTCTGAGCTCACTTTCTTTCGCCAGCTTTGCGGCCGTTGAAGTTCAGGCTACGCCTGCCGGTCAACAAAAAGTGGGCACCATCTCTGCGAATGCAGGGACTAACCTGGGTTCTCTGGAAGATCAACTGGCGCAGAAAGCGGATGAGATGGGGGCGAAATCCTTCCGTATTACTTCCGTTACCGGTCCTAACACTCTTCACGGAACGGCGGTTATTTACAAATAAGCATGACTCCCTCATCAATGCCTGTTTAATTGCCACAAAAAACCCCGCGATGTTTGCGGGGTTTTTTATATGCTGAGTCTCTACATCGCCTGTGGTGTGGCATCCTGATGGCGGGTGACATCCACCGGCATACCGGAACGCACTTCCATAACATGTTCCATGACCGCCGCATCGGTCTGCGCTGAGGCTTTAAATGCCTGCATGGCGCTGTTCAGGTTAATGGGCAATACCTGCGGGTCATCGTTCAGATTCTTCGACAACGGCTGATGCACTTCCACCAGACGCACACCGCCTGGTTCTACAGAGGCTTTGATTGGCGTATTGATGATATTCACTTTTGTCCCAGGCGTGACCTGGCGGAATAATGTCTCAATATCACCGTCACGTAAGCGAATACACCCTGAGCTGACGCGCATGCCGATACCAAAATCGGCATTGGTGCCATGCAGCAGATAAACCCCGCCGTAGGCAGCTAAGCGAATCGCATGATGCCCCATAGGATTATCCGGTCCGGCAGGGACCACGGCAGGGAGGTCAACCCCTTGCGCTTTGTAACGGGCGCGAATATTCGCCGTCGGAGTCCAGGTAGGATTGGCGCGTTTGTCAGAGATGGTTGTCACCATCGTTGGCGTCAGCGTATCGCCGCCTAACTGACCGATACCGATCGGGTAGACGGTGACCACGTTTTTCCCCGGCGGGTAATAGTACAGACGTAACTCTGCCAGGTTGATAACGATCCCTTCGCGCGGCGCGTCTGGCAGGAGGGTTTGCAACGGAATAGTCAGTACGCTGCCCGCGCGTGGAACATAAGGATCAACGCCTGGGTTGGCCTGTAGCAACGCCAGAAAACCGACGTTGTATTTCTTCGCGATCGATTCCAGCGAGCCGCCGTTGTTTTCAACGACGTGATATTTGTTTTCGCCCACCAGCTTGCTGCCCGCCGGAGGCAGTGGCCAGGTGTTCGCTTTGGCAGGCAGCGCAACCGCCTCGGTCGCGGCGAGGGCACAAAATGCCAGCCAGCGAGAAAAACGCATGTGTAATCTCATCACTATAAATCCATGTAAATCACAGGGTTATTGTTGCGATAACGTAAACGAGGATTATGACGGCTGGCTATGTCGGGAAGTGCAGGGAAATGCAAAGAGTTTGTAAATCCTGCGCCGGGTGAAGATTGACCTCACCCGGCACAGTGATTACGCGACGGCGTTTTCTTCCAGTTGCCGCATGAACTGACGTACCCATTCGATGCGGGTTTTACGTTCTCCCAGTTCCTGAATAAACTTCAGTCGGGTTGGCCCGTCCAGACGGAAGTGCTGCGGTTGTTTCTGCAACAGACCGATAAGCCAGACCGGGTTGACGTGGTTTTTCTCAGCGAACTCGATGATGCCGCCTTTCTCGTTGCCTTCCAGCTTTTTAATGCCGAGTTTTTGCGCCTGCTGGCGCAGACGGGCAATCTCCAGCAGCGTGCGGGCGGGATCAGGCAACAGCCCAAAGCGGTCGATCAGTTCGACTTTTATCTCTTCCAGTTCGTTTTCGCTTTTCGCACTGGCGATACGCTTGTAGAACGAGAGACGGGTGTTCACATCCGGGATAAAATCATCCGGCAACAGCGACGGCATACGCAGTTCGACTTCTGTCTGTTGGCTGGTAAGGTCTTCCAGCGACGGTTCGCGCCCGGCTTTCAGTGCATCGACGGCGTTTTCCAGCAGTTCCATATACAGCGAGAAACCGATGGTTTCCATCGAGCCGCTCTGGTCTTCGCCGAGTAATTCCCCCGCGCCACGAATTTCGAGATCATGCGTTGCCAGCGCGAAGCCCGCCCCCAGATCCTCAAGCGACGCGATGGCCTCAAGGCGTTTTTGCGCATCGGTGGTCATGGCTTTTGGATGCGGCGTCAGCAGCCAGGCGTACGCCTGATGGTGCGAGCGACCAACACGGCCACGCAACTGGTGTAATTGCGCCAGACCGAAGTGATCGGCGCGTTCGATAATGATGGTGTTGGCGGTGGGAATGTCGATCCCGGTTTCGATAATCGTGGTACAGACCAGGACGTTAAAGCGCTGATGGTGGAAGTCATTCATCACGCGTTCCAGTTCACGTTCGCGCATCTGTCCGTGCCCAATCGCGATACGCGCTTCGGGCACCAGTTCCGCCAGCCGGTCCGCCGTTTTCTGAATATTTTCCACATCGTTGAACAGGTAATACACCTGGCCTCCACGCAACACCTCACGCAGGATCGCCTCACGCACCACCAGATTGTCGTATTCACGGACAAAGGTTTTGACCGCCAGACGACGGGCGGGCGGGGTGGCAATGATAGAGAGATCGCGCATACCGCTCATCGCCATATTCAGCGTACGTGGGATCGGCGTTGCCGTCAGCGTCAGAATGTCTACATCGGCGCGCATGGCCTTAATGCGCTCTTTGTGACGGACACCAAAACGGTGCTCTTCGTCGACAATCAACAGGCCTAAATCTTTCAGTTTTACATCGCTTTGCAGCAGTTTGTGGGTGCCGATCAAAATATCGATCTTACCTTCGGCGACCTGCTCAAGGATTTGCGTCTGCTCTTTGGCGCTACGGAAGCGAGAGAGCATTTCAATACGCACCGGCCAGTTGGCAAAGCGATCGCGGAAGTTGTCGAAATGCTGCTGGGCAAGCAGGGTGGTGGGGACCAGTACCGCCACCTGTTTGTGGTTTTCCACCGCCAGAAACGCAGCGCGCATGGCCACTTCGGTTTTACCAAAACCGACATCACCGCAGACTAAACGGTCCATCGCCAGCGGCTGGCACATATCACTGAGGACCGCGTTGATGGCTTGCGCCTGGTCAGGCGTGGTTTCAAACGGGAAGCTGTCGCAGAATAACTGGTATTGCTCACGATCGTGCTTAAAGGCGAAGCCCTCTTTAGCGGCGCGTTGGGCATAAATATCCAGCAACTCTGCCGCCACATCGCGTACTTTTTCCGCCGCTTTCTGCCTGGCGCGCGACCACGCGTCACCGCCCAGTTTATGCAGCGGCGCATTGTCTTCCGCACCGCCTGCGTAACGGCTGATCAGGTGCAACGACGACACCGGAACATACAATTTGGCGTCATTGGCGTAGGTGAGCATCAGATATTCAGCGGTGATGCCGCCAGCTTCCAGCGTGGTCATACCGGCATAGCGACCGACGCCATGCTCAAGGTGGACGACAGGCTGACCCGGATGCAACTCCGCCAGGTTGCGGATCAGCGTATCCGGGTTGATAGTCCGGCGGGTATCCTGGCGACGCCGCGCGACGCGCTCGCCGAGCAGATCGCTTTCGCAGATCAGCGCCAGATTACGCTGGGTGTCGACAAATCCATGTTCCGCCGCGCCAATCATCAGGTAGCGACCTGAATCGCTCGCTTCATCCAGACGTAAAATTCGCTTAGGCGCAATCTTGATGCGGGCAAGCAGTTCACCGAGGGCTTCCCGGCGACCTTCGCTTTCTACGGAGAAAATGACCGGACCGGTAAAGGCTTCCAGAAACTTACGCAGGGCATCCAGCGGGGCTTTGTGCTGCGCCTGCACCGCCAGGTCGGGAAGTTTCTGGAAACCCAGATTGGTATTGGCGGCTTTTTCCGGCAGATGTTCGGTTTTGAGTTGTACCCGGGGCCAACGTTTAAGCTCGGAAAAGAGTTCATCAACGCGTAGCCAGAGCGATTCCGGCGGCAAAAGCGGACGCATGGGGTCAACGCCGCGATTTTCGAAACGTGACAGGGTATCGGCCTGGAAGCGCTCGGCGCTGTTTTCCAGGTTCCCGGTGTTCACCAGTAGCGTATTCGCCGGAAAGTAGCTAAACAACGGCGGCAGCGGCTCGCTGAAAAACAGCGGCTGCCAGTATTCGATTCCCGCCGGTAACGTGCCTTTGCTGACCTGCTGATAAATATGTTCAGGGTCGCGCTTCACCTCAAAGGTGTCGCGCCACTGGCTACGGAACAACTCAATGGCCGCTTTGTCCGTCGGGAATTCGTGCGCAGGCAACAGGTTAATCGCCGCAACTTCTTCCAGCGTACGTTGGGTGTCGCTGTCGAACAGACGCAGGCTGTCAATCTCATCATCAAAGAAATCGAGACGGTAAGGCTGCTCGCTGCCCATCGGGAACAGATCCAGTAACGCGCCGCGGGTGGCGTATTCTCCGTGCTCCATAACCTGATCAACATGACGATACCCGGCGCTCTCCAGCTGCGCGCGTAAGGCATCGCGCGACAACTGCTGGCCTTTTTTCATCACCAGCGCGTGACCATGCAGATAATTGTGTGGGCAGACGCGCTGCATCAGGGTATTGACCGGCACAATCAATACACCGCGTTGCATCGACGGGAGCTGATACAGCGTGGAGAGACGCGAGGAGATGATCTCCTGGTGCGGCGAAAAACTGTCGTAGGGGAGCGTTTCCCAGTCTGCCAGATTCATCACCATCTGATCGGTGAACTGGCTAATTTCATCATGCAGGCGCAGGGCATTCTGCATATCCGGCGCAATGAGCACGATGGGGCCCGCGTGGCGCTCGGCAATCTCCGCGACCTGTGTGGCGCAAGCAGCGCCGGTAAGCTCACCCAACTGGCGCTGATCGCCGGCTTTCGTCGGCAGAGTATAACGTTGTTGTTCAGGCATTCGGTTGTCAGGATCTCTTTTGGGTATACACCACACTATGGGGGCATATGACTGATAAGCAATGCTCTTTATTATCCTTGATCAACACTCATTAGCAAATGATTCGCCCCCGTACAGGGGCGAAAAACTTACGCGGACGGGCTCGTGACGGCCTGGCGGGAAGGGGGAGAAAAGAAGAGATCGGCGAAGACCTTCTGCGATACAGTGCGCACGGCAAGTCCCGCCAGAGTACAAAGCAGCAGACTGAGGAAGGGATAGACCAGCAACAGCGCGAACTCAATCTGAGGCGACCATGACGCCTGATTCAGTTTGGGCGTCAGGGTTAAGCTGAACGCTTCAACCAGAATACGGTGGGTGGTGTAGATAGCAATGGTGTTAGAGCCAATGATGTTGAGCAGACCGGAAGAACGCATGCCGTAACGCTGCTCGAACTGATAAAACGTTTTCATGATCAGTACGATTGAAACAAATGAAAGAAGCAATGCGATGTTTGCCAGCCATGCGGCAACAGCCACTACCGCGAGGGTCAGCATGGCAACAGGATGACGCCGTAGCGGCGTCTGTTTTATGCCCGTCATGAGCGACCCGCCAAACCAGGCACCGAGGCTGTACCAGGGGAGATTGCGGATAACGCTGTTCATCCCCCACCACGGTGTCGGGAGAAAATTGATAGTGACGCTCAGTACGACAAAGACGGCAAACAGCGGTTTTGCCCAGCGGGTGAAGAGTTTACACAGGACAAAATAGACCATCAGCGCATACAGATACCACAGGCTGGTACTGGCGGTGAGCATCCCGTGCAGAAACGCGTTTACGCTGGTGGCGTAGGCTGCATTTGCGCTACTGCTGATATCCCGGTCAGGCGCCAGCCAGTGATTGAGCGAGGTTAATGCCAGCCATTGCACTACGCCCCACAGCGCGAGGACCCACAGAATACTCCAGATGCGTTTTTCCACGCACGCCTTCCAGGGGACCGCATCAATATAGCGGCGGATCAAATACCCCGAAATAAAGAAAAAAACGGGCATACGAAACGGCGCAAGGTAGAGATTGAAATAGATCCAACATTTAGACAGCACCTGCGAAAAGGGATGCTGGAAGGTGGTGAGGTGAGGGTAGAAGGTGATTACCGAGTGATAGACTACCACCAGACAAATACATAACCCTTTGATTTGGTTAATCCATAATTCTTTTTGTTTCATAAAAACGGCCTGCCCGTAGTGTTCGACGTAGCCTACGATCCTGCGGGTCATGCGCGTTGCTGTAATGCGTAACAATCTGCTTTTTATATTTTTAAGATAAAGATCAGGTCAGGATGAGGGCGCGGAGTGGGTCACTTTAGTAAGTTGATTTGTGGATACTTTTAGGAATAACACTGACGAACACTTGCGGTTCAGTCATTTACCCATTCCGCTTTCGCTTATATACTCGTGACTTTGCTAACCGCAACCAGACGGATTTCATGTATCAACCTGTCGCTCTATTCATCGGCCTGCGCTACATGCGTGGGCGTGCAGCAGATCGCTTCGGTCGCTTTGTCTCCTGGCTCTCCACCATTGGCATTACCCTTGGGGTGATGGCGCTGGTGACGGTATTGTCGGTCATGAACGGTTTTGAACGTGAACTGCAAAACAATATTCTTGGCCTGATGCCTCAGGCAATTCTCTCGTCTGAGCAGGGTTCCCTTAATCCTCAGCAGTTACCGGAAAAAGCCGTTGCCTTAAACGGCGTGAATCGTATTGCGCCTCTGACGACGGGCGATGTCGTCCTGCAAAGTGCGCGCAGTGTGGCGGTTGGGGTCATGCTGGGTATCGATCCGGCGCAAAAAGATCCGTTAACGCCGTATCTGGTCAATGTGAAGCAAACCTCCCTCGAAGCGGGCAAGTATAATGTCATCCTTGGCGAACAGCTCGCCGGGCAGTTGGGGGTGAATCGCGGCGATCAAATTCGCGTGATGGTGCCTTCCGCCAGCCAGTTTACCCCGATGGGACGGCTGCCAAGCCAGCGCTTATTTACGGTGATTGGCACGTTCGCGGCGAATAGCGAGGTCGATGGCTACCAGATGCTGGTCAATATTCAGGATGCCTCGCGTTTGATGCGCTATCCGGCAGGGAATATCACCGGCTGGCGTTTGTGGCTGAACGAACCGCTGAAAGTCGACACCCTCAGCCAGCAAACATTGCCGGCAGGGACAAAATGGCAGGACTGGCGTGAGCGCAAAGGCGAACTGTTCCAGGCGGTAAGAATGGAAAAGAACATGATGGGGCTGTTGTTAAGCCTGATCGTGGCGGTCGCCGCATTCAACATTATTACTTCGCTGGGCTTGATGGTGATGGAGAAGCAAGGGGAAGTGGCTATTTTGCAAACGCAGGGGCTGACGCCGCGCCAAATCATGATGGTCTTTATGGTTCAGGGCGCGAGTGCCGGTATTATCGGCGCGCTGCTGGGGGCTGCGTTGGGCGCATTACTGGCCAGTCAGTTGAATAATCTGATGCCGGTGATTGGCGCGATCCTGGACGGCGCCGCGCTGCCTGTGGCCATTGAACCGCTGCAGGTTATTGTCATCGCGCTGGTGGCAATGGCTATCGCACTGCTTTCTACGCTTTATCCTTCCTGGCGCGCTGCCGCCACTCAACCCGCTGAGGCTTTACGTTATGAATAAGATCCTGTTGCAATGCGACAACCTGTGCAAACGCTATCAGGAAGGCACTGTGCAAACCGACGTGCTGCATGATGTCAGTTTTAGCGTAGGCGAAGGCGAAATGATGGCGATCGTGGGCAGCTCCGGTTCGGGTAAAAGTACCTTGCTGCATCTGCTGGGCGGACTGGATACGCCGACCTCGGGCGATGTGATATTTAGCGGCCAACCGATGAGTAAACTCTCCTCGACCGCAAAAGCGGAGTTGCGCAATCAAAAACTCGGTTTTATCTATCAGTTCCACCATCTGCTGCCGGATTTCAGCGCGCTGGAAAACGTTGCCATGCCGTTGCTGATCGGCAAAAAGAAACCGGCGGAAATTAGCGAACGTGCGCGTGAAATGCTCAAAGCCGTGGGGCTGGATCATCGCGCCAGCCACCGTCCTTCTGAGCTTTCCGGCGGCGAGCGCCAGCGTGTGGCGATTGCGCGTGCGCTGGTCAACAACCCGCGGCTGGTACTGGCGGATGAACCCACGGGGAACCTGGATGCGCGTAACGCCGACAGTATTTTCCAGCTTTTGGGCGAGTTGAATCGTTCACAGGGCACCGCATTTTTGGTCGTCACCCACGACCTGCAACTGGCGAAACGGATGAACCGTCAGCTTGAGATGCGCGACGGTCGCCTGACGGCGGAATTGAGCCTGATGGGAGCAGAGTAATGGCGTCGCCTTTATCGTTATTGATTGGGCTGCGTTTTAGCCGTGGTCGTCGGCGTGGCGGAATGGTCTCGCTGATCTCTGTGATTTCTACGATCGGCATTGCGCTGGGGGTGGCGGTGCTGATCGTCGGTTTAAGCGCGATGAACGGTTTTGAACGTGAGCTGAATAACCGTATTCTGGCAGTGGTTCCGCACGGTGAAATTGAAGCGGTTAATCAGCCGTGGACCAACTGGCGCGACGCGCTGGAAAACGTACAGAAGGTGCCGGGCATTGCGGCGGCAGCACCCTACATCAACTTTACCGGACTGGTGGAGAGCGGCGCTAATCTGCGCGCTATTCAGGTGAAAGGTGTCGATCCTAAACAGGAACAGCAACTGAGCGCGCTTCCCTCGTTTGTGCAAAACCATGCCTGGGATAACTTTAAGGCCGGTGAACAGCAAATTATCATCGGCAAAGGCGTGGCAGATGCCCTGAAAGTCAAACAGGGCGACTGGGTTTCGATCATGATCCCAAATTCAAATGCGGATCATAAACTGATGCAGCCCAAACGCGTGCGTCTGCATGTCGCGGGGATTTTGCAACTGAGCGGCCAGCTGGATCACAGTTTCGCGATGATCCCGATGACCGATGCTCAACAGTATCTGGAGATGGGATCCAGTGTTTCGGGTATTGCGATCAAAGTTAACGATGTCTTTAACGCCAACAAACTGGTGCGTGACGCGGGCGAAGTCACCAATAGCTATGTTTACATTAAAAGCTGGATTGGGACTTACGGCTATATGTACCGCGATATTCAGATGATCCGCGCCATTATGTATCTGGCGATGGTGCTGGTGATCGGCGTGGCCTGTTTTAATATCGTCTCGACTTTAGTGATGGCGGTAAAAGACAAGAGTGGCGATATTGCCGTATTAAGAACACTGGGCGCCAAAGACGGTTTGATTCGTGCCATTTTCGTCTGGTATGGACTGCTGGCGGGGCTGTTTGGCAGCCTGTGTGGGGTGGTTATCGGTGTTGTCGTTTCATTGCAACTGACCCCCATCATCGAAGGTATTGAGACGATTATCGGCCATCAGTTCTTGTCCGGGGATATCTATTTTATCGACTTCCTGCCATCCGAATTACACTGGCTGGATGTCCTTTACGTACTGGTCACGGCATTGTTGCTGAGTTTGTTAGCCAGTTGGTATCCGGCGCGGCGCGCCAGTAATATCGATCCAGCGAGAGTTCTCAGCGGCCAGTAACTGCGGTACACAGAAACAAGGAGCGGCGATGTATTACGGGTTTGACATTGGCGGGACCAAAATTGCGTTAGGCGTGTTTGATAACAAACGGCATTTGCAGTGGGAAAAGCGTGTGCCAACCCCCCGCGACAGCTATGAGGCTTTTCTGGATGCGGTGTGTGATTTGGTCGCTGAGGCCGATGCGCGATTTGGCGAGAAAGGCAGCGTCGGCATCGGTATTCCCGGTATGCCTGAGACGGCGGACGGTACGCTGTACGCCGCCAATGTGCCTGCCGCCAGCGGCAAACCTTTACGTGCCGATCTCAGCGCTCGCCTGGATCGTGATGTTCGCCTGGATAACGACGCCAACTGTTTTGCCCTCTCCGAAGCCTGGGACGATGAGTTTACGCAGTATCCGCTGGTGATGGGGCTGATCCTCGGCACCGGTGTCGGCGGCGGTCTGATCATCAATGGAAAATCGATCGCCGGACACAGCTACATTACCGGTGAATTTGGTCATATCCGTTTACCGGTGGATGCACTCACGCTGATGGGTTTTGACTTCCCATTACGCCGCTGTGGTTGTGGGCAACTGGGCTGTATCGAAAACTATCTTTCCGGCCGTGGATTTGCATGGCTGTATCAGCATTACTATCATCAACCTTTGCAGGCTCCTGAAATCATTGCGCTGTGGGAGCAGGGTGATGTTCAGGCGCGAGCCCACGTTGAACGCTATCTGGATTTATTAGCGGTCTGTCTGGGCAATATCCTGACTATTGTCGATCCCGACCTGGTCGTGATCGGCGGCGGTTTATCGAATTTCACAGCGATAACAACGCAGTTGGCGGACCGATTGCCACAACATCTCTTGCCCGTCGCCCGGGTGCCGCGTATTGAACGAGCACGACATGGGGATGCGGGGGGAATGCGCGGCGCCGCCTTCTTACATCTTACCGACTAATCAAAAGAGGTTGTTATGCAGTCGCGTCGGGGTCATCGATTAACTCGTTTTCGTAAAAACAAACGCCATTTACGCGAACGCCTGCGTCAACGGATCTTTTTCAGAGACAGAGTGGTGCCGGAAGTGATGGAAAAACCAAGAGTATTAGTACTTACAGGGGCAGGGATCTCAGCAGAATCCGGCATTCGTACGTTTCGTGCGGCCGATGGTCTCTGGGAAGAGCATCGCGTGGAAGATGTGGCGACCCCGGAAGGATTTGCGCGCAACCCTACACTGGTCCAGTCATTTTATAACGCGCGTCGACAGCAACTGCAGCAACCCGAAATTGAGCCGAATGCGGCGCATATTGCACTGGCAAAACTGGAAGAAGCCCTCGGTGAGAACTTCTTACTGGTGACGCAGAATATCGACAATCTTCATGAGCGTGCGGGCAGCGAGAATATTATCCACATGCATGGTGAGTTGTTGAAGGTGCGCTGTTCCCAGAGCGGGCAGATCCTGGAGTGGACAGGCGATGTCACCCCCGACGATAAGTGTCACTGTTGCCAGTTCCCGGCGCCGTTGCGCCCGCATGTGGTGTGGTTTGGCGAAATGCCGCTGGGGATGGATGACATCTACATGGCGCTGGCAATGGCGGATATTTTTATCGCGATTGGCACCTCGGGGCATGTTTATCCGGCGGCGGGTTTTGTCCATGAAGCGCGACTGCACGGCGCACATACGATCGAACTGAACCTTGAACCGAGCCAGGTCGGCAGCGAATTTGAAGAGAAGTATTACGGCCCGGCGAGTCAGGTGGTGCCGGAGTTTGTCGAGAAGTTGTTGAAAGGCTTGTAAAATAAAAGGCCCGGTTCGCACTGCGACATCGGGCCTTCCTGCTGAATTAGCGTCCTGCTTTCAGCTTCTGGTAATACTCTTCATAAATGGCGCTGGCCGCACCGACGTCATTCTGCCATTCCCCTTTTTTGATTGTTTCTGCATCAGGGTACAGCGTTTTGTCGTTGGCGACGTCCGGGCTTAACAGTTTACGGGCCGCCAGGTTAGGCGTCGGATAACCGATAGTTTCCGCCACTTGTTTCGCGACATCCGGGCGCAGCAGGAAGTTAATCAGTTTCAGCGCGCCTTCTTTGTTTTTGGCGTTTGCCGGAATCGACAGGCTGTCCATCCAGAAGATCCCGCCTTCTTTCGGCCAGACCACCTCCAGCGGTGTACCGGCCTGACGCGCAACCCAGGCAGAGCCGTTCCACACCATTCCCAGATTCACTTCGCCTTCCATATACGGGTTAGCCGGGTTGTCAGAGTTAAACGCCGCCACGTTTGGCATCAGCTTTTTCAGCTCGTTGTAGGCCGCTTCAATCTCTTTCGGATCGGTTGTGTTACCTGAATAACCCAGTTTACGCAGCGCCACCTGGAACACTTCACGCGCATCATCCGTCAGCAACAGACTGCCTTTGTACTCCGGCTTCCACAGGTCGGCCCAGCTGGTGACGGTTTTCGGGTCGATCGTCTCACTGTTGACGCCAATCGCCGTGGCACCCCAAATGTAAGGGATAGAGTAGTCGTTGTTCGGGTCAAACGGCTTGTTGAGCATCTCAGGGTCGAGATTGTTGAAGTTGGTTAACGCCGACTTGTCGATCTTCTGGATCATGCCCTCTTTGCGCATTTTGTCGACGTAGTAGGTGGAAGGAACCACCAGGTCGTAGGCACCGTCTTTGTACGTTTTGAGCTTGGCGTACATGGTCTCATTCGACTCGTAGGTCGAATAGATAACCTTAATACCGGTCTCTTCGGTGAACTGCTCAAGCAGTCCTGGCGGAACATACTCGGTCCAGTTGTAGAAATAGAGCGTGTTGTTATCTTTGGCGTGAGCTGCGCTCATACCCAGTGCCAGAGCACCCGCGGCAAGCAGGTGGCGTGACCATTTGTTCATTTAACGTCCCCTGAATTACGGACCTTAACGGCCCTTCGTTTTATCACGAGCAATAAGCTGGCTGGCAATCACCATCACCAGCGACAGAACTAACAATATTGTTGCCAGCGCATTCACCTCGGGTGATACGCCCACTTTCACCATCGAATAGATCTTCAACGGTAAAATTTCATAGCCAGGTCCGGTGACAAATGACGACACCACGACGTCATCCATCGACAAGGTAAAACTCAGCAACCAACCCGCCGCCACGGCGGGCATGGCCAACGGTAAAATGATCTTGCGCAGAATAGTGACTTCGCTGGCGCCCAGATCTTTTGCCGCTTCCAGCATCCGTACATCAAAGCCTTTCAGACGTGAATAGACAGTCACGACGACAAATGGCAGACAGAACGTGATGTGGGAGAAGAGCAGCGACCAGAACCCCAGTTGAATGCCAAGCAGCATAAACAGCACCAGCAGGGAGATGGCCATGACGATGTCCGGTGACATCATGACGACAAACAGCATACCGCTGACGAAGGGTTTGCCGCGAAAGCGGTAGCGATACAGTGCGACGGCAGTGAGTGAGCCAATGAGCGTGGCAAAGGTTGCCGAGACAACGGCCATCGTGAGTGAATGCTGTGCAGCCTGAAGCAGACTGTCGTTGTTGAGCAATAAGCTGTACCAGTTAGTGGTAAACCCTTGCCAGTTGATGCCAAAGCGCGAGCTGTTAAAGGAGTTCACAATCAAGATGATGATTGGAATATACAGATAAGCATAAATGGTGGTCATAAAACCACCGCGAAGCAGTCTACCGATCATTCGAGACCCACCTCCTTGCGTTGCAGAAGGGACAGTTTCAGAGTATTGAAATTATTCAATTTTTCCTTTATCTCCAAAATATCTCCAAAACTCGTTGATTAAATAGCGCGCAAAAAAACGCGGCCATCACATGAGGCCGCGCATTTTACAACAATTTTCCTGGCTATCGGGAAAAAATGGCTGATTTAATGACGGGCGTTATACGTTTTGCCCACCAATACAGCCGGATGGAGGATTACTGTACGATGACCCCCATCACCATCCCGTTACTCTGGTTCATATCAAACCTGGCGGTAAAGCCGGATTTGCGCCAGTGGGTGCGTTCTTCGTTTTGCGATTGCCATCCCTGGGACTCCATGTAATCGACCGCTTCCCCCTGATACTTTCCTGCAATGTGGCGATCAATTGTGCGGGCGACGTCAGCCGCGGCGTCGGGGTCTGCCTGGTGGTGGCGGTTCGCTTGTGCGGCATTCTGTTGCTTAGAATGATGAGGGTTGCATGTTCCGTTTGTTTCACTAACCTGTGTACAACCCGAACTTTCCAGCTGTGCCCGATAAGACTCACTGATAGCAAAAGCACTATGAAAATAGAGTCCGCCGAACACCATAATGAGTGCTGCTGTAATATTTTTACTTTTCATATTTTTAACTCTCAATTTTTTACCTGCCAAAATAAAAATAACATCAGAGTTATTCGTTTTCGGCAGTGCTAATATTTGTATCGCTCAGCAAAATATTATGCCGGGATTTTTATTACATACGACTTACACAAATAACACGCTGACTGGCAAGGAGATAAAAGGGTAATGCAGGCAGGCGTTTTTCCTGCAAGCTCAGTATTTTATTCCCTGTGAGAGGGTGAACCTCGTTTAACGCCATTAATACCAGCAGCGGGAACCATTATCGGCCTGGCTTGCATCGGGAATGTCTGCACATGCGGGTAGTGTGATGCCATCGCGGGTAATCATGTTTTTATCCTGATGGTGATGTTTGTGGTGGCGCTGCGGGTTATTACCACAGGTTCCATTGGCATCTTCTACCTGCGTACAGCCTTGCTGCTCAAGGTTTTTGGCATACCCATTGTGGCCTTGCGGCGGTGCAATAACACACCCGGATAACAAGACTGACAAACTACCGATAGCTAACAGCATTGATACTTTATTCATTATTTTACTCTCAGGTTATATGACTCAGAAAACTATCTCCTTCCTGTGTTTTTTACGCAGTGGTTGTACTTGCATCCCTATGCAAAGATAGCTTTATGAGTGGTCTGATGAGATTATTCTATTAAAGTTGTCGGTTGTTCAATAAATAAATATAGCATTATATGTTTTTTTAAATTCTTGTTTTACCACGTCATTATTCCCATAGCGGCTATTGTGTTATCGGCTTGTTTTAAGGATATTGGTTTTTGGTATGCAGCAGTTAATTTTTACTGTTAATTAATTGAGGGGCGGTTTTAATAATTATATGGGAATCGTCTTATGTCGAAAGTGGAATTATCCAGAGGCTGTGCATAATAGTGTTTAACAATTTCGGATGAAACCTGGTAAATAGATAAAATAGTGAACGGCAAGTCAGTGTGGCAATAGAAGGTGAGTGAGCAATAAAAAACCGGCGACCTTACGGTGCCGGTTTTTGCCATCATCAATGCAATGAACGTGGCGGTTTAATCGCTGAGTTCGCTTGCTTTTCTGTTCAGCAGACGCGATGCACGCCAGTAAACCAGCAGCATCAGCCCCATCACAATGGTCAGCGTAATGCTGGTGGCGGCGCCAAACGGCCAGTCGCGAATGTTCAGGAACTGCACCTTAATGACGTTACCAATCAGCAGGTTTTTGGCGCCCCCCATCAGGTCTGAGACGTAGAACAGTCCCATCGCGGGTAACATCACCAGCAGACAGCCCGCGATAATCCCCGGCATGGTCAGCGGAATGATAATGCGGATAAAGGTCTGCAACTTGCTGGCACCCAAATCACGCGCCGCTTCTAACAGTGGCTTATCCAGTTTTTCAATGCTGGAGTAGAGCGGCATCACCATAAACGGCAACAGGATATAGACCAGACCAATAATGACGGCGCTGGGGGTAAACATGATGCGAATCGGCGCATCGATAACACCCAGCCAGAGCAGGAACTCGTTGAGATAGCCTTTGGTGCTAAGAAAAATTTTCAGCCCGTAGATGCGGATCAGTGAGTTAGTCCAGAACGGAACGATCAACAAGAACAGCAATAGCGGACGGACTTTTTCCGGCAATTTTGCCAGAAACCAGGCGAACGGATAACCGAGAACCAGACAGGCGAGGGTGGCAATCAACGCCATATTGAGCGAGTGCAGCAGCACCTCAAAATAGAGCGGATCGAACAGACGCGCGTAGTTTTCCAGCGTAAAGACCATTTTGACGAAATTAGCGTCATCGCGGGTCAAGAAACTGGTACCAATGATCATCAGGTTGGGCAAAAAGACAAACAACACAAGCCAACCGACGATGGTGACAATCACCACATTCTGGAACTTACTCGTGTTCTTCATCAGCCAGTACGACCTCCCAGCTTTCTACCCAATTGATGGCCATTTTTTGGTCGAGCGAGTGATCAAAATCGGGATCGTCTTCATTGAAGAATTCGCTCACCATCACCATTTTGCCGTTTTCCAGCTCGACGACCGATTCCAGCGTCATCCCTTTGTAGTTGCGCTCGCGAACGTAACCAATCAGACCTTCAATGTGGTTGTCGTCATTGATTTCATCAACGCGCAGGTCTTCCGGGCGCAGCAAGACATGTAACTTTTGCCCTGGGACAACCGCAAAATTGACGTAAATGTTGCATTCACGACCTTCCACATTTGCACGAACGCGCTGCTCGTCAAGACGCTCAATCACGGTGGCGTTGAACATATTGATCTCGCCGATAAAACCGGCCACGAAGAGGTTTTTCGGTTCTTCGTAGATCTCGCGCGGGGTGCCGTCCTGTTCAATAACACCGTCGCGCATCACCACGATACGGTCAGACATGGTCAACGCTTCTTCTTGATCGTGGGTAACGAACACAAAAGTGATGCCGAGTTTACGCTGCAACGCTTTCAGTTCGTTCTGCATCTGCTTGCGCAACTTGTAATCCAGCGCTGACAGTGATTCGTCCAGCAGAAGCAAGCGCGGTTTGTTCACCACGGCACGGGCGATCGCCACGCGTTGTTGTTGTCCGCCGGAGAGTTGATGCGGCTTACGCTGGGCAAATTCTTCGAGTTGCACCATGCGCAGTGCGTCGGTAACGCGGGGTGTGATTTCGGCGGCGGGGGTTTTCTGCATGCGTAATCCGAAAGCCACGTTTTCAAACACCGTCATGTGAGGGAATAACGCATAACTTTGGAATACCGTATTCACATAGCGGTTTTCCGCCGGAACATCGGTAATGTCCTGGTTATCCAGCATGATATGACCGGAATCCACATTTTCCAGACCGGCAATCAGGCGTAGAACGGTTGTTTTACCGCAGCCAGAGGGGCCAAGCAGCGTGAGAAATTCACCATTATTAATGGTCAAATTCAGGTTAGAAATGACCTCTTTGCCATCAAAACTTTTGCGAATTCCCGCCAATTGCACCAGCGGTGAAAGCGAACGCGGTTGTTTATTCAATTTTTTACTCTGTCCCATGTAGACGCAACGGATGGCTGACCGATGCGGGGTTTGTGGTTGACCACCTTGGTGACTCTTAATGAGGGCGGTTATTCTACGGCAAACCACTGAAATCGCCAATCCTTGTTGCGAATTGCGGGGTTAGCTTTATATTCAGGAAGGGCTACAGATCGAAATATTCTCGTTTAGGGGATAAAAGTGACCTGACGCAATATTTGTCTTTTCTTGCTTATTGATAATGTTGTCACAAAAAGTGAGGGTGACTGCATGGATAAACTACTTGAGCGTTTTTTGCACTATGTGTCGTTGGATACCCAGTCAAAGCCGGGTGTGCGACAAGTTCCCAGCACCGAGGGACAGTGGAAGCTACTACAGTTACTCAAACAACAGCTCGAAGAGATGGGGCTGGTTGACGTTACGTTAAGTGACAAAGGGACCGTGATGGCGACGTTGCCAGCCAATGTCCCTGGTGATATTCCTGCCATCGGTTTTATTTCCCATGTGGATACCTCACCGGATTTCAGTGGTAAAAACGTGAATCCGCAAATTGTGGAAAACTATCGCGGTGGCGATATTGCGTTGGGCATTGGTGATGAAGTGTTATCGCCGGTGATGTTCCCGGTTTTGCATCAATTGCTGGGGCAAACGCTGATCACCACTGACGGTAAAACGCTGCTCGGCGCGGATGACAAAGCGGGTGTGGCAGAAATCATGACCGCGCTGGCGGTACTGAAACACAAAGCGATTCCGCACGGCGATATTCGCGTCGCCTTTACGCCAGATGAAGAGGTTGGCAAAGGGGCGAAACACTTCGATGTTGCCGCCTTTAATGCGCAATGGGCTTACACCGTTGATGGTGGCGGTGTTGGTGAACTGGAGTTTGAAAACTTCAACGCCGCCTCCGTCAATATCAAAATCGTGGGTAACAATGTGCATCCGGGCACTGCAAAAGGGGTGATGGTGAATGCGCTGTCACTGGCTGCGCGAATTCATGCGGAAGTTCCGGCGGATGAAAGCCCTGAAACCACAGACGGTTACGAAGGCTTCTACCATCTTGCCAGCATGAAAGGCACCGTCGATCGGGCCGATATGCACTACATTATTCGCGATTTTGACCGCAAGCAGTTTGAAGCGCGTAAGCGTAAAATCATGGATATTGCCAAGAAGGTCGGCAAGGGGCTACATCCGGACTGCTACATTGAGCTGGTGATTGAAGATAGCTACTACAACATGCATGAAAAGGTTGTTGAGCATCCACACATTCTGAATATCGCTCAGCAGGCAATGCGTGATTGTGACATTGAGCCGGTAATGAAACCGATTCGCGGCGGTACCGACGGGGCGCAGCTGTCGTTCATGGGATTACCGTGTCCGAACCTTTTCACCGGGGGTTACAACTATCATGGCAAGCATGAATTTGTGACGCTGGAAGGGATGGAAAAAGCGGTACAGGTGATTGTGCGTATTGCAGAACTGACGGCAAAGCAAAAGTAATGGGTATCGATAGTTGCCGGATAAGGCGTAAGCCACCATCCGGCAACTAACGCAATAATTACCCTTCGAAGAACCAGTATCCGCTGTTGACCAGCGCGGCCAGCATCGCAAGGAACGACGGATCGTCCAGCGCGTCCTCAAAGTTTTCGGCGGTCAGCACGATATGGCTGGCGAGCGCTTCCAGTGCCGGACGGTGTGGAGAATCGATCTTCTCACCGTTTGCGTATATATCGTCACCAATGCGCAGTACACGCAACCCGCCAAGACGAACCAGCACATCACCTTGCTTCAGAGCGTCATAAATCTCATCGGGCTGATAGGGCGGCTCCGGCGGTGCGATGTCCAGTTCGTGACGAGACTGAGAAATAAACTCCCCAAACCACTGTTTGAAATGCTCCGGCTGATTGATTAACCCGAGCATCATTTCGCGCAATTTATCCATTTCCTGCGGCAGAATGTCGGCAGGATGATCGCGAGGCGGCATATCGGGGTCGCTGTAATAGGTGCTGCCCAGTTCGCGTTGCAGAACATAATCGGCAAAACCGCTGATCAGTTCGCGGGCGTTTGGCGCGCGGAACCCGACGGAGTAGTTCATGGCATTTTCCAGCGCATAACCCTCGTGTGGGAATCCCGGTGGAATATACAGAATATCGCCTGGCTCCAGCTCTTCATCAATAATGGCGTCGAAAGGATCAACCTGTAACAGGTCGGGATGTGGACAATGCTGCTTCAGATGCAGCTTTTCGCCCACCCGCCAGCGACGGCGGCCCGTTCCCTGAATAATAAAGACATCATACTGATCCAGATGGGGGCCTACGCCGCCGCCGGGAACAGAAAACGAGATCATCAGGTCGTCGATACGCCAGTCAGGCAACGCACGGAAAGGGCGCATCAGCGCGGCAGTCGGTTCATGCCAGTGGTTCACGGCCTGCACCAGCAGTGACCAGTTGTTCTCACCGAGATGGTCGTAGCTTTCGAAGGGACCGTGGCTCACCTGCCATTTGCCATCCTGATGACTGACAAGACGGCTGTCGACTTCACTTTCCATTGCCAGTCCTGCCAGTTCGTCAGGAGAGAGCGGATCAATAAAATTGGTGAACCCGCGCTTCAACACCACCGGACGTTTTTGCCAGTGGCGTTCGAGAAATTCGGGCCAGTTGAGAGTTAATTGGTATTCCATATTGAGTATCCGCAGGCTGGTATCTGACACCGATTATAACGGATGCGTAACCCGATGCGGTGAACTATATACACAAATATTACATGCCGCGTTATTCGTCTTTCTGGCCCGGATGCTGTCGACCGAAAATAACCTCCATGCGCGCACCACCCAGCAAGCTGTCGTTGGCGATAATTTGCCCGTCATACTGCTCGGTAATTTCACGTGCCACCGCCAGTCCGACGCCTTGCCCGGGTCGCAGGGTATCAACACGCTGGCCACGATCAAAGACCAGCGCGCGCTTACTGTGCGGGATCCCCGGTCCGTCATCCTCAACCAAAATATGCAGATGATCGTCGGTCTGGCGGGCGGAGATTTCGACAAACTCAAGGCAGTATTTACAGGCATTATCCAGCACGTTGCCCATCACTTCGACAAAGTCGTTTTGCTCACCGACAAAACTGATTTCTGGCGAGATATCGAGACTGATATTGACCCCTTTACGCTGGTAGACCTTATTCAGCGCAGAGGTCAGATTATCCAGAAGCGGCGCGACAGGATGTAGTTCGCGACTCAGCAAAACACCGCTGCCGCGCATGCTGGCGCGGTGCAGGTAATAGCCGATCTGTTGCGAAATACGGCTAATTTGCTCGAGCATGACCGGTTCGGCTTCGTTGACGCTCATCTTTTCGCTGCGCAGGGAACGCAGTGTACTTTGCAGTACCGCCAGTGGGGTTTTCAGGCTGTGTGTAAGGTCGGTCAGGGTGGTGCGGTATTTGTCGTAGCGTTCGCGCTCGCTTTTCAGCAGTCGGTTGAGGTTACGCACAAGGCTGGTTAGTTCGCGTGTGGTTTCAGGGTTAAGCATGTCGCGATGATGCTCTTCCAGCTCACGCACTTCTCGCGCCAGCGCCTCAATAGGCCGCAGACTCCACCAGGCGGCGACCCACAGCAGGGGGATCACCAACAGCAGGTTGGCAGCCAGCACATAGATAAACCAACTCCACACCATATAAGAGCGTTTCAGCTCGATGGGGATAGTATCAACAACGACGATAGTGAGTTGCGGCATGCGCGCGGTGGCGGGGTAAATATTCACGGCCACAGAGTGGGTCATTTCGGCATCGTCGTCATCTTCGCGCACTTCTTTAAGCTGCTGCTGGACGGAATGATCGTCACTCAGCAATGCGCTGGTTGCGTCGACGTCGGCCTCAATTTCGTGGAAGCCATTGGTTTTCAGCCAGTCAGGGTGAACCTGTTTGACCAGCCACGGCACGTCGCGCTGCGCCCATAACAGTTTGCCGTTCTCGTCATAAATCAACGACATCGTTGGGCTTTGCATATCGAGATGTTCAGGGAGTTCTACCTGGAGCTTGTTGTTTTCCCATTTTGCGAGGGTATAGAAAAGATTGCTTTCCCCGCGCAGCAGGCGGAACGTTGTCTTATCGAAGCTAACGCTGTAACCGATCAGCGCCACCATGCCGTAAGCCAGGGAAAGGACCAGCACAACGCCCGCCGTTGCCAGTAAAAAGCGGACCCGCAGCGACAGGGGAAAAAAGTGACGCAGTAATTTATTCATTAGCGCAGTTCGAAAAGATATCCCTGACCACGCACGGTGGTGATCACGTCGTTAGGGTACTGGGCCTGGATTTTTTTGCGCAGGCGCCCCATGAGAACATCAATAGTATGGCTTTCACGGAGTTCGGCATCCGGGTAAAGCTGCAACATCAACGAATCTTTACTGACGACTTTGCCATTATTGCGGATCAGCGTTTCCATAATAGTGTACTCAAACGCCGTCAGCTTAATCACTTCGTCATTGACCGACAGTTCGCGGCGGGAGAGATCGACCTGAAAAGGCGGCAGTGAAATGACCTGTGAGGCCAGACCGCTGTTGCGGCGCATCAATGCTTGCATACGTGCCATCACCTCCTCAATATGAAACGGTTTTGTCACGTAGTCGTCGGCCCCGGCACTGAGCACTTCGACTTTGTCCTGCCAGCCTTCACGCGCGGTTAATACGAGGACGGGCAGAGAAACCTCGTTGCTACGCCAGCGGCGGATAAGGGACAGACCATCTTCATCCGGGAGACCTAAATCGACAATCGCAATATCAGGCAGATGTTCGTTAAGGTAATAATCGGCTTCCTTTGCGTCTTCTGCGTCATCCACCTGGTGTCCTAAATCCTGCAGTTGAACCTTCAGGTGGTGGCGTAACAATGCATTATCCTCAACAACCAGTACGCGCATTCTCTTTTCTCCCTAAGTAAATGGTATGAATAGTTTAACGCGATTATGTTGTTGTGGGGATAAACATTGACTAAACCGGAGGGGAGGGATGTGCTGGATGGCGGCGCGAGCACCTTATCAGGCCTACACGATCGTAGGCCCGGTAAGCGTCAGCGCCACCGGGCAATGTATTTACTTCAGCTCGTCAACCATGGTGATGGCGCGACCAATGTAGTTGGCCGGGGTCATGGCTTTCAGGCGAACTTTCTCTTCTTCCGGCAGTGCCAGACCGTCGATAAACTGCTTCATGCCTTCGGCATCGACGCGCTTACCGCGGGTCAGCTCTTTCAGCTTCTCATACGGTTTTTCAATGCCGTAACGACGCATGACGGTCTGGATCGGCTCCGCCAGTACTTCCCAGTTATGATCCAGTTCGTCCAGCAGACGATCGCGGTTCACTTCCAGTTTGCTCACGCCTTTCAGGGTGGACTGGTAGGCGATCAGCGCATAGCCGATACCGACACCCAGGTTACGCAGTACGGTAGAGTCTGTCAGATCACGCTGCCAGCGGGATACCGGCAGTTTGCTCGCCAGATGTTGCAGTACCGCGTTAGACAGGCCCAGGTTGCCTTCGGAGTTTTCAAAGTCAATCGGGTTAACCTTGTGCGGCATGGTTGAAGAACCAATTTCACCGGCGATGGTTTTCTGTTTGAAGTGATTGAGGGCAATGTAACCCCAGACATCACGGTCAAAGTCGATCAGAATGGTGTTAAAGCGGGCAATGCAATCAAACAGTTCGGCGATGTAATCATGCGGCTCGATCTGCGTGGTGTACGGGTTCCACTGGATGCCCAGCGAGGTGACGAACTCTTCGCTGAACTGGTGCCAGTCAACTTCCGGGTACGCAGCGATGTGGGCGTTATAGTTGCCGACGGCGCCGTTGATTTTACCGAGAATTTCTACCTGATTTAACTGGCGGAACTGGCGCTCCATACGGTACGCCACGTTAGCCATCTCTTTGCCGATGGTCGACGGTGTAGCGGGTTGACCGTGGGTGCGCGACAGCAGCGGAATATCGCGATACTGTACTGCCAGATCTTTGATGCCATCAATCAGTTGACGCCAGTACGGAAGGATCACTTCATCACGGGCGGTTTTCAGCATCAATGCGTGAGACAGGTTGTTGATGTCTTCGGAGGTGCAGGCGAAGTGGATGAATTCAGAAACCGCATGCAGTTCCGGGTTTCCGGCCACTTTTTCTTTCAGGAAATACTCTACTGCCTTCACGTCGTGGTTTGTCGTGCGCTCAATGGTTTTGATACGCGAAGCATCTTCTTCATTGAAGTTCGCCACGATAGTATCAAGGAAACCGTTTGCGTCGGCAGCAAAAGCAGGAACTTCCTTGATCGCTGCGTGCACGGCCAGTTTCTGCAGCCAGCGTACTTCAACTTGTACACGGAATTTCAGCAAACCGTATTCGCTGAAAATCCCGCGCAGCGCGCTGACTTTATCGCCGTAGCGTCCATCGACAGGGGAAACGGCGGTCAGTGAGGATAATTCCATAAATCATAACTCCGGGGTTAAATGAGCAAGAATTTGTTTGGCCTGAGTGGTCAGACGATTGCGAGAAAACATTAATTGCAGACGGCCTCCGCCAACCTGATGCCAGAGCACGGCCGCACGGATACCTGCAAGGAGAGAGGCGCGAACTTTTGCCTGAACCTGAGGACTTTGCAGAACAGCAGGAGAACCGGTCACCTGAATGCGCGGCCCCAGTGGGCTAATGACGTCAACATAGATGCCCGCCATGGCGCTCATCAGCGTTTCCGACTGCAAATCAAAATGGTCAAGCTGGCGCTGTAAACCGTTGATTCGCTCGCCCAGCGTATCCATCGCCCCTTTTGCTGCCGCCAATTTGCGCTCCAGCACCATCAGGCTCAGGGTGTAACGGGTAAGTTCTGCGTTTAAGCCCTGACGGCTGCTGGCGTTGAGCACGCCGAGCAGGGTCTCCAGTCCGAGGCGCAGATTGGCCTCGCTGCCACCGAACACGCCCAGCGTAGAGCTGGGGTTCATATCGATGACGCTGTTCAGTGAAACGTGTAGCGCATCGGCATCACAGTGTCCCTGGTGCGCCAGTTCTTGCACCAGGCGTGCCGACTGGCAAATACCGGCCAGCGCGAGGGTGATGTCATAAAAATTCTTTGCCACGATCACTGCTTCCTTGTATCAGTCTAAGAGAATAATTATACCGGCAGGGGCAGGCGCTGCTCGATAATACCGCCGCCGAGACACACTTCACCCATGTAAAAGACCGCTGACTGACCCGGCGTAACGGCTGCAACCGGCTCATCGAAGACAACTTCAATGCGATCATGGTCCAGGGCGTTAACCGTGCAAGGGATGTCGGTTTGACGGTAACGGGTTTTCACCGTGCAGCGCAGGGTTCCGCTGAACGGCTCGCGATCAACCCAGTGCAATTGTTGCGCTATCAGCCCGACAGACATCAGACGCGGGTGTTCATGACCCTGAGCAACAACCAGAATGTTGTTCTCAACATCTTTGTCTACGACATACCACGGATCTTCAGAACCTTCTTTGGTCCCGCCAATCCCCAGACCTTTGCGCTGGCCAAGGGTGTGGTACATCAACCCCTGATGCTGGCCGATCTCGTCGCCGTCAACAGTGACGATTTTGCCGGGTTGTGCCGGGAGGTAACGACCTAAGAATTCACGGAATTTACGCTCACCGATAAAGCAAATACCGGTGGAATCTTTTTTCTTCGCGGTGATGAGCCCCAGATCTTCGGCAATTTTGCGTACCTGCGGTTTTTCAAGTTCACCTACAGGGAACAGACTTTGCGCGATCTGCTCATGGCCGAGCGTATAGAGGAAATAGCTCTGGTCTTTATTGCCGTCAAGGCCGCGCAGCAGGCGGCTTTTACCGTCTACATCGGCACGGCGCACGTAGTGACCGGTGGCGATGTAATCGGCACCTAAATCTTCAGCGGCAAATTCGAGGAAGGCTTTAAATTTGATTTCTTTATTGCACAGAATATCCGGGTTCGGCGTACGACCGGCTTTGTACTCTTCGAGGAAGAGTTCGAAAACGTTGTCCCAGTATTCTGCGGCAAAGTTAACGGTATGCAGTTCAATGCCGAGCTTATCGCAGACGGCCTGAGCATCCGCAAGATCGGCGGCCGCTGTGCAATATTCCTCACCGTCGTCCTCTTCCCAGTTCTTCATGAACAGGCCTTCTACCTGATAACCCTGTTGCAGCAACAGCCAGGCAGAAACGGAGGAATCGACACCGCCGGACATGCCGACGATCACTTTTTTTGGGCTTTCAGACATTGGAATACTCACGACATTGAACTTCAAGGCGGCATATTCTATCACGCAGCCATTTACTTGACACCCTCTGTAAACGGCCAGTTAAATTCACCGATCATCGCCAGTGGATAACGTTGCCCGCTCTGGAAACAGCGCACACTCTCGGCAACCAGCGGAGAACGCAGGTTTGGCGCATTGAGTATCTCTTGTGCGCTCACCCAGCGGCAGCAATCTATATCACTGTCATGGGGTTCGGTATCGCACATATTGGCAAGCTCAATGCAAAACAGAAAACGTAAAAACGGCGTTTTATCAGGGGCAATCCACTGATGCATACGAATAAAGTGCTGAGGCTGCGCGCTGATGCCGGTCTCTTCCCACAGTTCACGCGCGACGGCCTCGGCTAATGTCTCATCCGCTTCCAGATGTCCGGCGGGCTGGTTCCACAGCGCTTTGCCATTGATGGTTTCCTCAACGACTAAAAATTTTCCTTCTGCATGCACAATGCAGGCGACGGTGACGTGCGGTTTAAACATCGGTGACCTCTTATTCTTCTTTAAATCCTTCAGCGACATCCGGCCAGCTAATCTCGCCGCTGGTCTTATCGATACTTATATAGGCCGTTGGCGGAGAGGTTGCGGGATCGGCGCCTCCACGGCATAACGCGGCCTGATGGTCTTCGCGCACGATAAACTCGATGGCCTTTTTCGCGTTCCAGCTCTCATAAAAGACACATTGATAGTCATGACGCAAATTGAGTGTGGCGATGCGAGTCGCCTTATCCGTAGATAACGGATTGATATCATCGCGATAACGATCACCGCTGTTTACAGGCTGCAGTTGCGATTTCTTTAACCAGCCGCGAACGGCGCGGCGATCGGCGGTGTAATACACCACCTCAATAAAATCATCTTCTGATTGTTCTTGGGCGGAAACAACGTCGCCAGGGATCAGGAATAGGAAGGTACTGCGACACTGTTCATTCGGCATCGTATAAAAAGAGGCGCGCCCGCTCCCCTGAACCTGGTGATGGTTATCCGTGGCCGGTGCGTGCCGGACCCGCCCGGGCATTGCATTATTCGCCCACTGTTGACAGGTTTCGTTTACAGGCAAGGGATTCGCCACGGGAGCCAGACCTTCAGCGGTGACCCATCCGGTTGCAAACAAGCCTTTAGCATCACGATAACGAATGTAGCGAAACGTCTGGATGGGGGCATCTTTCGATTGCTTGATTTGCTGGCTTCTCAGGACTTCCACCGTGTCGCCGTTGATCAAATGGGCGGGGAGTCGGCATTCCGCATGTGGCGCAGAATAGAAATGCAGGCGAGAGTTCGTTTTCACCTCGGCGGTTTCATAAAGATATTCCGCCGCGCCTGCGCTATCGCCCGCAATGGCTTCGCAGTCCTGCTTTGCCACGCAAAATGGCGATATAACGGATAACACTAACGCGGCGATAACACGGGTATCCATAATTCTTCTTCCATGATGATGTCGGGTAATGTGCTTCGTCAGACACTGTGCGACGACGGATGTTCCCGCCACTCGCCGTTCGCCAGTCCGTCAAGCGTATAGTCACCCATAGCGTAGCGGATAAGCCGCAGCGTCGGATGCCCGACATGGGCGGTCATTCGGCGAACCTGGCGATTACGCCCTTCATATAACGTGATTTTAAGCCACGCGGTAGGAATATTTTTGCGTTCGCGAATCGGCGGGTTTCTTGGCCACAGCCATTCCGGCTCAGCCACAATATCCACCCCTGCGGGTAGGGTAGGACCATCATTCAGCGTAATGCCGTGACGCAGGGCATTCAGCGCTTCACTGCCGGGTTCACCCTCAACCTGCACATAATATATTTTGCCGGTGCGTTTGCCTGGCTGCGTGAGTCGTGCCTGCAATGCACCGTCGTTGGTGAGCACTAAAAGCCCTTCGCTGTCCCTGTCGAGACGGCCTGCGGCATAGACACCCTGCACGGGAATAAAATCTTTCAACGTGCTGCGGCCCGCTTCATCGGTAAATTGCGGCAAAACATCGTAAGGTTTATTGAACAAAACCACGCGTTTTGGCTGGTTTTCTTTGCGCTGCCTGGTGGTTTGTCGTGAGCTGAATCGCTCAAGGCGGTGATTTCTAAAAGATGTTTTTTGCATGGTATTTTCAGGCCTTATCAATTGACGCATTATAGCCTAATAACGAGTGTCTTTCATGGCGACAAACAATAGGGTAGTATTGACACGCTCATTACAAAACATTAACAAAAAATTGCTCTAACGCATCCGTGTAGCAGGACGCAATTGCACATGCAGCGTGATGACAGACGAGCAAACCAGAAGCGCTCGAAGGAGAGGTGAATGGAAAGTAAAGTAGTTGTTCCGGCTGAAGGCAAAAAGATCACCCTGCAAAACGGCAAACTGAACGTGCCGCACAATCCGATTATCCCATTCATTGAAGGCGACGGCATCGGTGTTGATGTAACCCCTCCGATGATCAAAGTTGTGAATGCTGCAGTCGAGAAAGCCTATAAAGGCGAGCGTAAAATCTCCTGGATGGAAATCTACACCGGTGAGAAATCCACTCAGGTATACGGTCAGGACGTCTGGCTGCCGACTGAAACCCTGGATCTGATTCGTGATTACCGCGTAGCCATTAAAGGTCCCCTGACGACCCCAGTCGGTGGCGGTATTCGCTCTCTGAACGTTGCACTGCGTCAGGAACTTGACCTGTACGTCTGTCTGCGTCCGGTTCGTTATTATCAGGGCACTCCAAGCCCGGTTAAACATCCTGAACTGACCGACATGGTCATCTTCCGCGAAAACTCTGAAGACATCTACGCGGGTATCGAATGGAAAGCTGACTCTGCTGATGCAGAGAAAGTGATTAAATTCCTGCGTGAAGAGATGGGCGTGAAGAAAATTCGCTTCCCGGAACATTGTGGCATTGGTATCAAACCGTGCTCCGAAGAAGGGACTAAACGTCTGGTGCGTGCGGCGATTGAATATGCAATCACTAACGATCGCGATTCTGTGACCCTGGTGCACAAAGGCAACATCATGAAGTTCACCGAAGGCGCGTTCAAAGACTGGGGTTACCAGTTAGCGCGTGAAGAGTTCGGTGGCGAACTGATCGATGGCGGCCCGTGGGTTAAAATCAAGAACCCGAACACCGGCAAAGAGATCGTGGTTAAAGACGTGATCGCCGATGCGTTCCTGCAGCAGATCCTGTTGCGTCCGGCTGAGTACGACGTTATCGCGTGTATGAACCTGAACGGTGACTACATCTCCGATGCGCTGGCAGCCCAGGTTGGCGGTATTGGTATCGCGCCGGGTGCAAACATCGGTGACGAATGTGCACTGTTTGAAGCTACCCACGGTACGGCACCGAAATATGCAGGTCAGGATAAAGTGAACCCGGGTTCAATCATTCTGTCTGCCGAAATGATGCTGCGCCACATGCAGTGGTTCGAAGCTGCAGATCTGATTGTTAAAGGTATGGAAGGCGCGATCGCCGCGAAGACCGTAACCTATGACTTCGAACGTCTGATGGACGGCGCTAAGCTGCTGAAATGTTCAGAGTTTGGTGACGCGATCATCGAAAACATGTAATCCAGTTTCTGGGTTGTGTGAGAACGGGAGCCGGTTGGCTCCCGTTTTTTATTATTAGGATTCGAACGGTTATCAAAATTTTATCAATACAAGATGAGTAGGGGGCAAGATGGTGGCCTTTGAACAGGCCTCGTCGTGAGGACAGGAAATTTCTATGGGGCAGTCCACATCACTCGTTAACGACTCCCCTCAGAGGAAGCCGTTAACGTATAAGGGCTAGTTCTACCTTGTGGATGAATACTATTTATAAAGGACTGCAGTTCCGTATATCTGATCCCCAAAGGTTTTCTCAGAAATTATTTTATAACTTGTCGCACCTTTATGAGTGGCTTCTTTGCTAATGAAAGCCTCTACATCATTAGAGGAATCTCCCCAGACAGAGATAGTACCTATCTGTTGCTGATGAGTCGTTCCAGGTGCTAATTCTTTGGCTGGCGTAACTGTGGCTGCAGCCATGGTCACTATCGGAAGTGCCATAAGAGCCGCTACTACAGAGAAACACAGTAGTCTTTTCATCATTGCATCCTCGTAAGCCACAAGCTGCTGAGAGCTCGGAATCAATCGGCACTTTAAAGTGTAGTTGCTAAGAGAAGGTAGTGAAGAAACTATGGATTTGTGCTCACTCAACTTGCTGAAATGTACAGAGTTTAGTGGCACGACCATCGAAATCATGTGATCCAGTTTCTGGGTTAAACAAGAACGGGAATCGATTGATTCCTATTTTTATTATTAGCCTTCAAACGGTTATCAAAACCAGCCGGTAAGGGGCAATAAGAACGAAGTCAGTCCGGGTGGACAGTCAAATACGCGCTGGCGATTCACTCAGACTGCATCTGAAACACTCAAATATCGGGTATATCTTTGGCGTGATTTTTATAGTTTTAAATAATTTATAATTATTTAATTTTTTGTGATTATCGAGTGATTAAATAAAAAGAATAGTGTCGCTAATTTGCCAATATTAGTTCAAAAAAGGGTTCTGCAGTTTGTTATTATCGCGCGAAAAGTAACTATCCAGGGTAGTGCAAATGAGCGATATTGATTTTGTTGTTTTGTGGGTTGATTCCTGTGATCCGTCCTGGCAAAAAAATTTTATTAAATTTAAAGGAAAGGGTAAACATCAAGAGAGCGCTATCAATCCCTCTCGATTCAGAGATATGGGGATTTTCAACTATTGGTTCAGATGTGTGGAAAAATACGCACCATGGGTAAGAAAAGTACATTTGGTTACTTGTGGACAAATTCCGTCATGGATTAATACAAAGCATGAAAAGCTAAACATTGTTTTTCATCATGATTTTATTCCGAATGAATATTTGCCAACATTCAATTCTAATACTATAGAATTAAATATCCATAGAATAAAAGGATTAAGTGATAAGTTTGTATTGTTTAATGATGATACGTTTATTACATCACCTTTGGCAGAAAATTTTTACTTTGAGAACGATTATCCTAATGATTTCTTGATTATAAAAAAATATCCGCCGAAAAATAAAGGTGAGATCATAATGAGTTCATCCGATTTTCTCAATGTAAGCGTTATAAATAGTCATTTCGATAAAAAAATAAAAATGCGTGAGCATAAAAATAAATACTATAGCCCGAATTATGGGCGATTTATGATGAAGAATTTTCTTAACAGAAAAGAAAGACTTTTCGAAGGGTTTTATAGCAAGCATGTCCCACAACCATTTTTGAAAAGTACTTTCGATGAAATATGGCAGCATGAAGAAGAATTATTAAATGAATCATCAGGTGAGAAATTCAGAGCTCCTCTACGGCTAACGCAATATTTATTCAGATATTGGCAATTGGCCAATGGTAAATTTAACCCTACGCATCCAAAGGATAGAGGGATATGCTTTACGTTGTCTACTGAAAATATAAATGATGCCATCAAGACATTGTCAGATGGTACAACACAAGTATGTTTGAATGATACTTTAGGGATGAATGATTTCGAAGGGATAACGAATGCACTAAAACACGCCTTTGAAATAAAATTAAATCATAAATCAAGTTTCGAGATTTAGTTTTGCTAGCTGGCTGAGACATCACATGGATACAACTTTTTTGCGTGGTTGCAATTCTGTCAAAAGAGGTATGCAGACTGTCGATTAATCTGCGATCGTTTGGTATGCAATAATCCAGTGCGGATGAGTTATTACATTGATAAACATGCTCAGACGAGAGTATACCGTGTGCGGACGTCCAGGCTTTGCTGATAAAACAAGCGCTACGACGGGTGATAGCAAGATGAGTCGGTATAACGAATACCCTAAATAGCTGCGTCTAATACCGCTACATTTTTGCCAGACCATGCTTTCTTCCGGGGAACGGGCTGGCGGTTTCCATAAAATGACGAACTTTTCTCAGTAGTTGCCACATTGAACGACACTGATGATTGCGCGTTATTGTGTCGTGAAGCGCCTGCAACAGTCGCTCTACGTGGTTCACCCACGGCGAGTAAACCGGCTGGTAAATCACGCTGAACTTCGGGTTCTCTTTCAGCCAGCGCTGCGTTTCCTGGCTTTTGTGAATGATGTAGTTATCCACAATAAGCGTGACGGTTTTTGCCCGTCGGTATGTGGCTTTCAGGTGTTTCAGCAGGGCGATGAACAGCACCGAACTCTTGCTGTTGCCGCCAACGTAGCTGACTTTTCCGGTACCGCTGTGCAGCGCCCCGGCCAGGTAGTATTTTTCATTCTGTCCCGGTGTTACCACGCGCTTTTGTTGCCCACGAAGTTGCCAGTCTGCCCCGATTTTGGGATTGAGGTGGATATCCACTTCATCTTCATAAAAGACCGGATGCTCTGCGCTGCATTTTTCCAGTGCCTTATGGATTGCCGCCATCTTCTCCTCTTTATGTGGGTCACGGATGTGCAGGGTCGGGGCCGCCCTGCGCCACACAAGCCCGGCAGAGGGCAGCCAGCGACGAACGGTTCCGGCATGCAACTGACATCCGGTTATCTCATTGATTTTTATTGCCAACAGTTCGGTACTCCAGCGTGAACGCTGATAGCCAAAATCACCGGGAGTGCGTTTTACCAGTTCACGTAACAGTGCGCAGATATGCTCATAAGGCCAGCTGCGGGAGCGCCCTGCGGGCAAGGACTTCAGACCTTCAACACCCGACAGCGTAAACCAGTTAATCCAGCGACCGACAGATGAACGGGCACAGCAGAGTGTTCTGGCGACATCGCTGACACGGTCTCCCCGGTGTAACATCAGCATGGCGGTCAGTCTGCGGGCATGGTTCTTGTCACGCGTTTTATGGATAGTTTTCTGCATCAGGCGTCGTTCGATACGGGGTATGGGTGCTATGATCGGCATCGCTCAGTCCGGTTGGTGATGTGGGATATTTGGCGATTGATCAGATCGCACAATCCGGGCTGAGTTCCCTTTAAGTGATCTACTATTCCGCGCAGCTATTTAGGGTGAACAGGTAAAAATCACCGAGTGATACACCGCATAGGATTCGCACTCTCAGGTAAATCAACCTTTTGGTTCGCGTGCTAATTTTAGCATTGGTGTACCAGGGCGGATTTTCACAATAAGTAGTAGAAAATGAGGGTTAAAAGACAGATTATTGACGGGGTGATATTGGATGACGTTTAAGCCTGCCGTACGCGAGATGTCGATATAACCATCGCTATGGTGCTTGAGCTGTTCACCAGCCCCTCGCATAAGGAACTGAGGTGTGTCCAGCCCTTGAGCATGTCATTATCTAAGTCAGACAACGTAGACACCCACTGACATAAACGTAACCCCCCAGGATCAATTTATGAACAATGAAATACCGCTTAAATATTATGACATCGTGGATGAGTATTCGACGGAATGCGCAAAGCTGGTGAACGAGTCAGAACGTGACGCCCTGGCGCACTATTTCCAGTTGCTGATTACACGTTTAATGAATAATGAAGAAATCAGTGAGGAGGCGCAGCAAGAGATGGCCAGTGAAGCGGGTATCGACAGACAGCGTATTGATGAGATAGCCACGTTTCTGAACCAATGGGGTAACGAGTAGCCCCTGTGGCGGCCACCAACCCGGCGGCAATTGATAGTGAATATTCTGATACTGGCGGCACTGTTGTAGGTTGTTAACGCTTTTAACTTGAGGTTTGCTTTTGGGCAAGTAAAATTCACTGGGAAGATTAATTGCTCTAAAAAATGAGATGTACACATGAAAAATTTTGTTAAAGGCACATTGCTGGTTGTTTGTGCTCTATCAATGGTTCCAGTTTTTTCAGCCCAGGCAATGGATAAAACTTCAGGTGGCGCAGTCGCGGGTGCCGCAGTTGGCGCGTTGACAGGCAAAAGTGTTAGCTCCACCGTTAAAGGCGCCGTCGTCGGCGGCGGCGTTGGCGCCATGACTGAACACGGTAAAGAGGGGAAGTCTGCGCGTAAGGGCGGCGCTGTCGGTGCTGCTGTCGGCGCTGGGGCTGCTGCAATGACGGGTCGTAGCATGGTTCAGGGTGCCGCAGTGGGTGCCGGTGCTGGCGCTATGATTGGCAAAGCAACCAACTAATTCACCTTTTACCCTTTTGCGGTGATTCCCCCTGGTGACAGGGGCAAACCAGCAACAAGCATGTAGTCGCCCTGCAAGGCGCTACACTCCTCCTTAAAGTCCCGGTAGTCGCTGGGACTTTTACAATCTTCCTGTTTATACGCTATCTCACCAATATCCTGATATCGGCAGGCATTAACCTGTTGACCAGAACATTGCCGTTACGGCATTTATGTGCGGCATTGACTCAAAAACGATGAGCCGGTGACAACGACACTTGCCGACTGCAGCGGAATAAAAGCTTGCAACGTCGGGAAGGGGAGCTGGTTGCAAAGTAAGCACAGAGTATGAGTGGGATTGTCGCAGACAGGTGATTCATCGCGAGAAGAGATATACTAACGCGATAAAAATGACGAATTTTCGCTTTAAGCCCGGGGTGTTGTTTGAAAACCTACTATTCCCTGAATACATCTCAGCTTCGAGTTGTTACTCATATGTGCGGTTTTTTGGTATGGCTTTACAGTTTTTCTATGTTGCCGCCGATGATAATCGCAATAGTTAACAAGGAAAGGAGCTTTTTTGTTTTTCTGGAAACGTTCATCGCATGTTTTATCCTCGGTGGTGCTGCGTGGATGGCAACAAAAAGAACAGGTATTCAACTGCGCACGCGCGATGGATTTATCATTATCGTGTTATTTTGGCTCTTGTTTTCGACGATCAGCGCGTTTCCTTTATGGCTGGATGACGTGCTTCATTTAACCTTCGCCGATGCGTTATTCGAAGGTGTTTCTGGCATCACAACCACCGGTGCGACCGTGATCGGTGATGTTAATGCGTTACCACGATCCTACCTTTACTATCGTGCTCAACTTAATTTCATAGGTGGATTAGGGGTTATCGTGCTGGCAGTCGCCGTACTGCCGCTGTTGGGGATTGGTGGTTCAAAACTGTATCAATCAGAAATGCCCGGCCCATTTAAAGAAGAGAAACTGACACCGCGGCTTGCTGATACCTCTCGCACGCTTTGGCTAACTTATCTGTTGCTAGGCGTCGTATGTAGCCTCGCGTACGTCATTGCAGGAATGCCGGTTTTTGATGCTATTTGTCACGGATTGTCGACGGTATCGTTGGGGGGATTCTCAACGCACACAGAGAGCATAGGATTTTATAACAGCAATGCTATTGAGTTTGTTGCTGGTCTGTTTTCATTATTATCAGCGTTCAACTTTACGCTATGGTACGTGGTCATTCTCAGGCGTACCCTCAAACCTCTGCTTCGCAACGCAGAGTTGCATTTCTTTCTGTTGACCGCGTTAATTGTCATCCTGATTACGGCATGGCAGGTTTGGCATGCAGGAATGTACAACATCCCGGAAAGCCTTGTGCATTCGTTCTTCCTGGCAAGTTCGATGATGACGGATAATGGTCTGGCGCCTTTGGATTACGCGGACTGGCCGACGCATACAATCATCTTTTTGCTGTTAGTGAGCTTTTTTGGCGGCTGTGTTGGTTCGACGTGCGGTGGTATTAAGGCGCTCAGATTTCTTATTCTCTTCAAGCAAAGCCGACATGAATTACATCAGTTAGCCCATCCAAGAGCCTTGATAAGTATTAAGATTGGCGGAAGTGTCGTCACTGACCGTGTGATGCGCTCGGTCTGGAGTTTCTTTTTCCTCTATGTTCTGTTTACCGTTTTTTTCATCTGGCTGCTTAATATGATGGGTTATGATTTATTAACCTCATTTGCAACCGTTGCGGCCTGTATTAACAATATGGGACTGGGATTTGGTGAAACCGTTTCAACATTCGGCACCCTTAACGAAGGGGCAAAGTACCTGATGTGCGTCGCGATGATACTGGGACGCCTTGAAATATATCCAGTGCTCATCCTTTTTTCTCGTTTCTTCTGGCGAGTGTAGGTTGGGTTGATTTTGCAAGAGGCGGGACAAAATTCAATTTTGATATTGGGATCGGTTACCGTAAAAACCTCAGAAGGCAGCCTAATCCTGCTCGCGGATTGTAACGAAGTACAGGAGTTGCGAAAGTAACTTTATCAGGCTAAACAGGCTATTAAGGGAATGCGCGGCGGGATGTTTAATGTGTTGAATGAATGTTAAATAATAAAAGCTGGGAGATATGTTAAACTCTCCCGGTTTTTGTACGTTAATGAGAGGTTTTTCTAAAACGCCACTTTAATTATATTGGTATCGCCACCCACATTTGACATTATTGTATCATAAAAATCGGAAAAATTTTCAAATATCATATAAATATTCCCTTCCTCATTAACTTCATGATAATCAAAACCATCCCCAAAATGAATATGAGTCCTGTCCCAATAATAAATAGCACTATCATTTTTATTGCCAGAGAATAAGAAAAAATTACCCCCAGGGTCAGCGCCAATGATAAATGGGTTTTCAAATACAACTATTTCATCTCTGACATTATTAACTTTGGTCAAATCAAACAGCGGACTCGATGTATCAATGCCATATAATTCCTGGAATTCTATCTCATCATCATCAACTTTTAAACAAGGAATCGTACAGTAAGAATTAGAACCTATAAACAATCCATTATAGTTAGATAAAAAATTGATATAGCTCTCAGGAAAAATTATACCATATAGATTGGATATCTTACCAATATCTAAGTTAGATATACCATGATAAATCTCTATTGCCATGCTTTACGCTCCTCCACATTTTATATTAGAAACCCCGCCTTTATGCGTAAATTCACCATGTATATTTTTCGGAACTTCTTGCATTGTTGTACCATTTTGATGATGGTACCATGTATTATTTCTATAATCTGCTGGCCCATTCGGTGCTAAAGCATCAGCCTTACCAAAATCACCGCCGGCATTTTTCCGTGATTTCCTTTCAAATCAGGGACATTTGTTTCCTGAATAGCATAAGGAGAAAAATCTGGATAACCATTTGGGTAACGAACAACCGCACCATCTTTATTTCTATAAACCCATGTACCATCCATTTCTGCCCATACAGCTCCTCCTTTGTTAAGCCATTTATCCATATCAGGTGAATTTGATGGTTTCTCACCTTTTAAACCTAGAGGATCAATATGACTTAATGGATTCGGCGCATACTGATAAAGATTCCACCCGCCATTTAACCCTATCGGATCCTGAACAATAAACCGTCCGACCTGCGGATCGTAGTAGCGGAACAGATTATAGTGAAGTCCGGTTTCGCTGTCAGCATACTGTCCGGCGTAGCGCAGAGGCTGATGGGCGAGGGCGGTGTGCTGCAACGCGCCGGTGAAGCCTGCCGTCTGATGCCGTACTTCGCCAAAACTGCCGTAGTGACCACTCCAGCGCACGTTTCCGCGTACGTCGGTGACTTCCAGCGGTGCGCCGTTTTTAGGGAAACTTTGCCTATCTGATAATTACCATACTTTTATTAGCAATTACCATGAATTTAAATCATCGATTGAATTAACTTCCTGTACGCAAATCTTATTATCCTTACAATACTCTGTTGCTTTAACCCATACATCATGATCAAATAAAATTAAAGTTTGTCCTGCCATTGGGGTAAAAAAACAATTAAATAAGAGATGGAAATTATTTTTTATGAGTTCGTTTACTACATTTACTTCAATTGTATTGCCACTATAGAGTTCAAGTAACGGTGGTTTCTCAACGAGAGTCTCTTCAGGTAGCCCTTTATTAGCTCTAAACTTATTTTTTAAAATTAACTTGTTATATTCCTTTGTTTTTTTATCAATTTCACCATTGTTATTTCCATAAAAATAAACTCCTCGCTTATCAATCTTTGAACTAGACTCAAGTTTATTTTCATTCTTATAAAAAAATAAGATATTAGGAAATAAAAAAGATAACAGCCTATCAGACCGCGTAGTGGAAAAACCATATGGACCAAACCCATCATCATCAATATTATATTGATAGTAAATACAATAGGCTGATTGGGGGAGAACCTTTGTAAAACCACCGGATTGAATCATCCATTCAGACATAGGGAGTTTAATTAATTTTTCATTCGAATTATTTACCATGTAAAGATAACCTCGTTCCCTTTGGGATCTATTGCATGTATATGGCCATCAGAATGATGTTCGGGAATGCCTGGCTGACCAGCATCGGGATGACCATCAGGGTGTTCAAACCACTGATTTTTCCCATTGGGGTTACGCAAACCTAATGATTGCCCACTTTCAGCTTTCATTTTCCCCAGTTAACACCACGGCTACTTGGATTTAAATCATCCAATCCAATATTTTCACCACCACGAGATATTCGCGGTACCTGAGCATGTTGTCGGGCTTGTCTCAAAGCATCATTTCGACTTTTAGCTTTGACAATCCCACCACACTTAAGCCCCAACGGATCAATCCACCCTAGCGGATTCGGCGCATACTGGTAAAGGTTCCACCCGCAGTTTAACCCTATCGGGTCTGGCTGGGTAAACCTCCCGCATTCCGGATCGTAGTACCTGAACAGGCTATAATATAGTCCTTTTTCTCGGCTAAGAAGGCATTAAATACGACTATATATTGATTTTAATTCTTTTGCATATTTTATGGAGCCTAGAATCCTTAATTTTTTTCAGGTGGTTAGCAAGAGCATATGGATTATTTTTAAAAATTAAACTCAATGATATATCCGATTAAAAATATTTTGTGAAATGGCAGTATCTCTAATGTTTCAGACTTACCGGTATCATCATTATAATCATCGTCATCACCTTCTATTTCTGCAAGCTTTAATTTGGTAAATGCATACAAGATGCTCTTTTTCTGAGTAACATAACTCATTTAATTCATCTAAATTAATACTGGATTTATTTAAACAATACGCATGAATGTTAAACATCTGGCTAGATGGTTCATCTTTACTCACTTTTATATTCAAACGCTCGATTACCTCATTCAATAAAGAGACATAATCGTTTGTTTTAATAAATTCATTCAGATTGTTTGTTGTTACCATGAGTTAGGCCCTAATTATGGATACCGTTGTTCTTGATAACCGTTGGGGAAAACATTTGTAATACTTTCTAACTCTTCATTTTGGTATTTAAGGATAACATCAAATTCTGAGAATGAAGTATCATCATGTTCTTTCTGATGAACTGTTATTTTATCAAGAATGGAATCAACATATATAGTCAGATATACTGCATCCATACATTCCCCAGTTTATATCTTTCTTGAGTATTGAGTTTTCAAATAAAGAGACAGATATATTTCGCAATACTCCCGCGCTTGTAAAATGCAGACGCTCAAGGAAATCATCTCCGTATATACAAAATTCCTTGCTGATTATATTTTCAGCCTGCCCATATATTTCAATCACCACTATACATCCAGACACATCAAAATGATAAACATGTGTATTCTTTACATTTTTTGGTAACTTACTAAGTTTCTTACCTTTTTTAAACCCAGCTCGTTCAATTTCATAAGGCCTTAGATTATATAAAGCACCTTTGCTTATTACAATTTCATTTGAAACTGAAGATACAGAAGAAGTATATTCAGATAAATACTTTTCACTATCCGAACTGACTTCAAAAATTTTTTTTTCAAGTTGCGTTAGTTTACACATAATATCCTCTACTAACTAGAATAAGCCACCGGCTATCTCTGAGTTTATCTTATTTAATTCACTTAAGAAATTACCCTTGTTATTTATTTTGTTCAAACGATCAAAGACCTTCTGTTTATAAGCATCTGTATGGATGCTTGCATGATTAGGTAAGGTATTTCCAGTAGGGAGTTGGACTTTACTACTTGAAGGTAAGAATATCCCGTTTTCAGCAGTATTAATATCCACCCCAAAGTTTTCATTTTATTCTGTAGCGCAGTCATTCGCGGATCCGTAGAATTAGACATAATTATATGATGAGCAGAATTTTTGAAATTAGGTTCGACTTTACCAGCAGCAACCATATTTCCTCTGAGGGCCTTTGCATCACTGGAACAACTTAACCCAAGAGGATCAATCCACCCCAGCGGATTCGGCGCATACTGGTAAAGGTTCCACCCGCCGCTTAACCCAATCGGATCCTGAACAATAAACCGTCCGACCTGCGGATCGTAGTAGCGGAACAGATTATAGTGAAGTCCGGTTTCGCTGTCAGCATACTGCCCGGCGTAGCGCAGGGGCTGATGGGAGAGGGCGGCGTGCTGCAACGCGCCGGTGAAGACTATTCCTGCCGGGTTTCATCGTATTTCAGTAGTCGGTACAGCGAATCAGACCCGTAGTGTCTTCTTACATACCAGGAACAACCTGGTCGGAGTGCAAACGCTACCGCCACACCCTGATAAGATATCTATCTGCACGATACTTATTTTACTATTTAATCATAAGGTTAAACACCAAATATAATATAAATGACTCAACGGCATTATCAGGTGAGCTATTTCAGAACTTTCCCCGAAAACAGTAAAATAGGTATATAACGGATTATTCACAGTATGCCTGCCTGCACCTTGAGGGAGATTGGTTCACTGAGATGGGATTTGATAGCGGGACGGGCATCACGGTGAAGATCTCGAAGGGGGGCGTGATCCTGATCGTTGACTGCAGCGAGGCGCAGGAGCTTAAGAAGTAAATTTACTAGGTTGAACAAGTGGTTAATGGGTTGAAGGACGAGGTGTTTTGTGTGCTGAACGAGAGTTAATTAATAAAAAAGCCGGGAAATTATAATAATTGCCCCGGCTTTAAATGTTTAGATAGCAATCATAATTTAGTCAGGTAATTTATCCGGAGCCCACATAGAACGCTCCCATTGCACAGCATTTTTATTCAATATTTCTTTTATATGCTTTTCAAATTCAAAATTAAAGAATTTATCAGAGCTTATTGCTATTTCAAGTGTATAGTGTTCGTCACATAACAATTCGCTAAGCCTATCAATTTTGTCAATGACTTTAATGCAAAAACTATCAAGTTCAGCACTGGCAATATAACGTCCTTCATCATCTACACATATTAGATTATGCTTAAATGCCCGTTCCATTTTTATAACTAGTTCATCAAATGTGCTGTCATCAATTAATACAAAGCTTAACCATCTTTTATTAACGTCCATTAATTCCTACTTGCAGCCAACTTTGTGCTGAATGTCACTGTGCCGCGCCATGTCGCTTAGTTCATGGCTTTTAAAAATTCTAAAACCAAAAGGTTCAGATCTTAATCCTGGGAAAATATCACGTAACTTACGGTCTATAGATGCTTCTATTTCGCTCATTCCTGCAATTTTTGCGGCATCACGACGCCTGTTAGTAAAGACAGGGTTATTAGCCAAATAATCCGACTGTATATAGGCATCCACATCAAAATTATTAAAATTTATAGCTCTGGATATACTAGGATCGTGAGCTTTACTAATACCACTTGCTACACTACCTCTATAACCTATAGTTGCATTTGGATCGAACTGCTGTATTGCAGACAGATGTTCTCTAAGTACAGAATCAATCTGTTGCTGAGCAGAATTTAAGTTAGTTAAACCTAACGGATCAATATAGGTTAATGGATTCGGCGCATACTGGTAAAGATTCCACCCGCCGTTTAACCCTATCGGATCCTGAACAATAAACCGTCCGACCTGCGGATCGTAGTAGCGGACCAGATTATAGTGAAGTCCGGTTTCGCTGTCAGCAAACTGCCCGGCGTAGCGCAGGGGCTGATGGGCGAGGGCGGTGTGCTGCAACGCGCCGGTGAAGCCTGCCGTCTGATGCCGTACTTCGCCAAAACTGCCGTAATGACCACTCCAGCGCACGCTTCCACGCTGGTCGGTAACTTCCAGCGGTGCGCCGTTCAGGTCAGTGCTGAACCAGTAAATCTCCCCACGTCTGTCGTCGCGCAGATGGTCGATTCGCGCCAGCGGACTCCAGACTTCGTTAGGGTCATAAAGGTATGTACTGCACTGTCCACCTTCGTGCTGCTCCTGTAACAGGCGGTATCCCTGCCAGAGGAAGCGGGTTTCGGTGCTCCCATGGGCGGTAGAGACCAGTTTTCGTGTGCGTCTGCCGAGGGCATCATACTGATAATGCGCCTGAAAACGCCCCTCCGGACCGGTTCCCTGCGCCGATATCAGCCGGTTCTCTGCATCCCAGGCATAGTGCTGTTCATACAGGCCACAGCGGCGAGGTTATCCGCGGCGTCATAACGAAAATACGCACTGCTGTGCCCCTGTCGGGTTTCGTAGTGTTTTAGCAGGCGCAACAGCGAATCAGACCTGCAGTGTCGTTCTTACGTTCCAGGCATAACTACGTCAGAGTGCGTACGCTACCGCAGCACCCTGATAAGATATCTATCTGCACGATAGTTATTTTACTATTTAATCAAGATGTTAGATATGGAATATAAAACAATAATTTGCATCATTATCAGGTTGGCTATAGCAGCATACCGTAAGATCACTACAAGTGAATGACACTACTATGTGAGATGCTTACAGGAAACTAGGTTATGAATATTATCCGCATCCGTAAATCGAAGACAACGCAGTTGAACAATAAATTTACGACAGGACTGAATAATACCAGATATATTCCTGCTATTAAGCACTTGGTGGGGGGAAGCATCTTTCGCTCTGGTTGCTATATAATCATCCCCAGGCTTCATCCTCCGTAATGACGTTGTTTATGAAACTATCAAAATCCTGTTCAAGATAAATAATTTTTTGGCTTTCCAAATTCGCAAAATGAACGGTTCCATTACTTATGTTGATACAAAATGGAAATCCACCACCATCAATTGCAAAGGGAAGGATTGTTTCAGGCAATATTTCCTTATCGCGCGTCAATATCTTATAGAGGCTCTCTACCCTAAGTATTCCTTCCTTTTTTGTATGTAAAACTGGCAAAAAATACTTAATATCGAATTCATATTGATCGTTTTGATAGACGCAGCGCTCTTCATCCAGAACTCCGCCATTGCTCATCAGCCACATAGTCCTGAGTACAGGAGGGAAAACAACCCCTAATGCTGCTTCAACCTTGTTAAGATCATTTGCGGTTAAAGAGGGATATGAATTAATTAGTTTTACCGTCATTTTTCCACCTATACGCAATGTTTAGGAACGCGACCTCTAAGCCACCCTTTACTGTGAGAAATTTCACTTCTCCGCAGGTGTTTGATCGTCATCACCTCGCGATACCATATTTATACCAGTTACCAGAGTTGTTTAATCTATGGCTATGGTAATAAATTTCATCATACGTGAAAAGCAATTTCCTTTCAGATTGACTTTACACCACACAACCACTGCATTGTTATGGTCGTGCCCTTTAAGTGCTGCCTCTTGCTGATTGGCATTAACTGTTTATTATCGTTAGCCACATGGTTCAGCACTTTGTACTATCTGCATCATAACTAATCCTAACACTCAGTAAGGTAGATATTGAGCGGTTATTACTAGAGTTAGCACTTATTTCCATCTCAGCCTGGAGTAGATATTAGATAGCGATAAGAAATATCTGGTGAGAGACTGGCGGGTTCAGTGTGGTCTGACAAGGTAACCACGGGTAATCAATGTGATATAGACATTGTGGTTATCAGGTTTTGATGGAGGAGATACACTGGAGTAGTAACAAATAAACGGCCGAAAATATACAAAAAATCATTCCGGCCGTTCATTTTTACTTCATCGTGTTTTTCTTTGATAAATAAAAGTCAAAATATTTTTCCGGCCTCTCTTTAAAGGCGCGAGCTTTGCCATAATTATAAGCATTATCAAAGTATTTATATGATTCATCATATTGTTCTAACTCATAGCAGACCATTCCAAGATCAATTAACGGGGCCGTATCTATATCTGAACATCGAGTTTGTAATGCGATTTCTGCCCATGTTTTCGCTTTTTGGAATATACCCATATCAAAATAAGCACTATTTATACATGCAGCAATCCAACTAGCGATTTCCCATTCTAACTTAGGTTCAGGGAGTAATTCCCAAGCCTTAATATATTCATCTAATGCTGATTCATAAGATTTGCTATCATGAAGTTCATTACCTTTCTCTACAGTAGAGATTATTAATTTTTCTAATTTATCATGTTTTTCAATAAATTCTTTCATTACACACCACCCTTAATCATGGAAAGTATTGAGATAATTCTGCCGCCCCAATAAAATCACTTGGTTCTTTATATCTATCAGGCAGTTTCGCACCTTGAGAACGGTTATGGCCATAATATTCCAATTCATAATTATTAGAATCACGCATAAAGGCTCTAACTTCTTTAGATTTCGGTCCATAATAACCGCCCTTCTGGTTCCAATATTTAACAGCATCAGTTAAGTGAGCCATATCTGCATCTTTAACAAAATACCATTGTTTATCTGTTGAGCTCTTAAATTGCATCCTGTCACCTGTACCACGAATACGACCTTCGCTGCGCATTCGTTCAATTACTGCTCTACCGGTCTTGCTATCTTTACCTGGAGTTTTTCCCATATTATTTAGACGACATGATGCCAACCCAAGCGGATCTATGTATGAAAGAGGATTCGGCGCATACTGGTAAAGGTTCCACCCGCCATTTAACCCAATCGGATCCTGAACAATAAACCGTCCGACCTGCGGGTCGTAGTAGCGGAACAGATTATAGTGAAGTCCGGTTTCGCTGTCAGCATACTGCCCGGCGTAGCGCAGAGGCTGATGGGCGAGGGCGGTATGCTGCAACGCGCCGGTGAAGCCTGCCGTCTGATGCCGTACTTCGCCAAAACTGCCGTAATGACCACTCCAGCGCACGTTTCCATACTGGTCGGTAACTTCCAGCGGTGCGCCGTTCAGGTCAGTGCTGAACCAGTAAATCTCCCCACGTCTGTCGTCGCGCAGATGGTCGATTCGCGCCAGCGGACTCCAGGCTTCGTTCGGGTCATAAAGGTATGTGCTGCACTGCCCGCCTTCGTGTTGCTCCTGCAACAGGCGGTATCCCTGCCAGAGGAAGCGGGTTTCGGTGGTGCCGTGGGCGGTAGCGACCTGTTTTCGCGTGCGTCTGCCGAGGGCATCATACTGATAATGAGCCTGAAAACGTCCCTCCGGACCGGTTCCCTGCGCCGAAATCAGGCGGTTCTCGGCATCCCAGGCATAGTGCTGTTCATACAGGCCGCTGCAGCGGCGGACCAGGTTGCCCCAGGCGTCGTACTGCATAAACAGGTTTTGCCAGTGCTGCAGCCGGTTATCGGTGACCGGCGCGTCGTCGTCACTGGCGGCGAGGTTGTCTGCGGCGTCATAACGAAAATGCGCACTGCTGTGCCCCTGCCGGGCTTCGTAGTGTTTCAGCAGGCGGCCTTCGGCGTCGTAGCCGTAATTCACTTCGCCACGCAGGCTGTCGCTGACGCCAGAAAGCTCGCCACGGGCGGTATAGCGATAGAGACGCCCGAGTATCGCCTGTTCTGGCAGGGTGACGTCGGCGTTTATTTCACTGCGCTGCTCGGTACGTCTGCCGAGGCTGTCATACCGGCGGCGCTGGCCGCGTGCGCCCTGAGTACGGTGCGTTTCTCGGTGCAGACGGTCACGGGTGAATTCGGTGACCAGTTGCTGGCCAAAACGGATGGCGCTGACGTGGCCGGAGCCATAGTGCAGCCAGGAAATCGGCTGCTCACCGGGCAAGGTCAGGGAAGTCAGATTATTCAGCCCATCCCACTGGTAACCAACCTCTCCATTCACCCCGGATTCGCTTAACATGCGTCCGGCGGTATCACGGATCAGGGCAATTTCATCGTTTTCGATACCCAGCGCGACACCTTCGGCCGTGGGGGTGCGGAGGATACGGGTGAGTTGACCACTCAGATCGCGGAAATAACGATATTCAGCATGGCGGTGGCTGCGCCCGGTCATCAGACCGCTGTCGTCATAACTGAACTGCTGTAAACGCCGGGCGATGCCCCTGTCGGCGGCAGGCCTGCCGTTTTCCTGGAGGGCGCAGAGAAAACCCCGGGCATCCCATTCCATCTGGCGGGATGTATCATCCGGGCGCGTTTCACTGAGCGGACGACCCACGGCGTCATAGGTAAACCGGTATTCACCGCCGTTGCCATTCTCCAGTCGCAGCAGGTTGCCGCGCGGGTCGTAGCGCCAGCGACGGGTGCGACCGATACGATCGGTGAGGCTGATCGGCAGGCCAAGCACGTCGTACATCCAACTGACTTCGCTTTCCAGCGGGTCACGCCAGGCGGCGAGTTGCCCGCGTTCGTTCCACAGCAGCGATTCACGGCTGCCGTCCGGGTGAATCACTGCGCTGAGTAGCCCGGCGTCGTTCCATTCGCGACGCGTGATATTGCCTGCTGCATCCTCACTGGCAACCAGTTGCCCGAAGCGGTCATAGCTAAAACAGGTGACGCTGCCGGAGCAGTCGGTGCGTTGTGTCAGCAGTCCCTGGTTGTTCCACACCAGTCGCACCACACCGCCGGTGGCATCCGTGATGCTGTCCGGCAGTATTTCGTCTTCAGCAGGGTAGTGATACGTGGTTTTGTTGCCGGAAACATCGTCTTCCGCTAACAGGCGACCCTTCAGGTCATAAATGTTCTGTGATGACGTTCCATCCGGGTAAACCGTGCGGGTGATACGGTCCGTCAGGCGGTACCAGTAATATTCGGTACGACGGCCAGCCGGGTCCGTCTCCTGCGTCATCCGGCCATATTTGTCCCATAAACTACGGCGGATGGCACCGCCGGGCAGGACAACATCGCAGAGCTCGCCGTCGCGGTAGATAAACGCCGTCTGGCGGCCGTCAAAATCCGTAAAACGCGCGACATTGTCATCGTCGTCAATCAGCCAGTGCGCCTGTGCGCCGTCATCACGGATGGCACGGCGGGTGCCGTTGTCAAAATCGTATTCGAACGTTAGCCGTTCGCCGCCGTTGTGCCGGAACGCGACCACGCGCGGCAGGCCGTCGATCTCCTGCCAGCGGTATTCACTCAGCAGCCCGTTCGCATCCTCGTGGGCGCTCATCAGACCATCCCGCCAGTGGAAACGTCTGCGCACGCTACCGCCCCGGCCCGTTACTGAAACGAGCTGGCGCTGTTCATCATACGCATAGCTGACCAGGCAGATTGTATCATCCTGCCAGACACTGGCGAGGCGCTCATTATCATAGCGGCAGACCACTCGCTGTCCGGCGCTGTCGGTCAGCGCATGCAGGGTGTGATTGTCGTTCCATTCAAACAGAATATCATTGCCGCAGGGGTCAGACAGTCGTTGTAACAGGGAAGGCGACGCTTCGCCCAGCGGGGCATAATGCCAACGCTCGCCGCTGATGTCATACACCGACCAACTGTTATCAGGGTGATGCTCCAGCCAGCATTTTTCGTCTGCGCAGTATGTCCGCAGGCCTTTCGGCACCCTCGGGAAGGAGACGTAATCCCCGGAAGGCGCGCGCCAGACCAGTCCATCCTGATAGCGTTCCAGTCGGGTTTCCCAGAACAGGCTCCACCCCCGGCCAAGAACGCTGTCGCCAGGGTTACCGCTACGCCAGTAACGCTGCCAGCGGACGGGCAAGCGGGAAGGGAGGATGAAATCCAGCTCGTCATCGCCGCTGAGAAACTTCTGCCCGCTGACCATATCCACCGGGCGGGCAACGATCCCTGCGGCCGCCACGCCGGTCATCAACGTGCCTGCACGACAGGCAATACGGCTAAGTTTGTTAATACCGGGAATTTTGTCAAGCAGCTTAGCCAGCGCCCCCACTTTACCCGCAGCGCCGCCCCAGCCCCCGAACAATCCGGTAAACAGTAGGGTGAGATCTGAGGCTTTATAAACCCATTCCGGGACTTCGGACTGGATAGGCAGTGTCTGTTTCGGGCTACCCCCAATGCGGACATTGTCCGAACCGGCCATGATCTTTGCGTCACAGGTGGTGCGATCCCCCAGACGGGACGCAGGCAGGCCATTGATAGAGACCCGCGAGGAGCCTTCCGCCATCTGCTGAGAGCCGTCGTCAGAGCACGCCACCATGCTGTTGGTAGCGAGTGCTGCGGGTTTACTGTTGATAAAAACGTCAGGCGAACCGGCGGTGATGACGCCTTTTTTCGTCATGCTGGATGCCCCGGCATCCGCAATGCTGTCTCTTGCGGCAGTTGCCAGTTCACTGGTGAGATAACCGACCGCAAGGCTGGCGCCGATGAGCAGTACACCTACGCCAATACAGGATGCCCCAAGGCCAGCAATAAACATCGCACCCGCCGCGATCCCCCCCACGGCAGCGATCAGGCCGCCAACGACGGTTCCGGCAATCATCCCGGCCAGCGCGCCGGAGTGTCCAATATCATCACCCGCGCGTGCAGCTTCAAACATAACAATAATCCTTATCGTTAAGCGTGGAGGCGAAAACTCCCGAGCAATGAAAGAAACAGATCGCCGTCGCGGTCTGTCAGCGTTGTGGCGGAGGTCATGGTAAAGACCAGAATATGCGCATCATGCGTGTTAAACACCGCCTGCTGCTGACAGATACGTTTCCCATCGCGCAGGTAGCTGGCGTGCACATTTTCGCCCTGTAAAAGGTTATCGCCCAGCACGACAGTATGGCGTTCGCTCTGTTTCCAGCCTTTAAGGTGTTTTTCCATCAGTACCAGTTGACGGTTGATGTAAGCCGAAAGATTTTCACCGGCGTTCAGCGTGTCGCGGGAAATATTGAACGCCGGGACGTCAGCGCCAGGCTGAGTGAAAATATTGACTGAGCGGTCCTGATAACCTTCAGGAAGAGTGACCTGTCCTTCATTAAACAGGCTGGATTGCGAATGTTCTGACATCAAGCGGGTCCTACCACATTTTGCAGAATTGTTAATACTGTCACAGGAGTGTGATACAGGCTACTACAACATATAGTAGCTTCCGCCAAAATCAGACACTTCTTAGTGATGTGCGTATCTCTATGTTTAATAAGTATTTTATGGAATTCGTCGATACGAAAACTGATGAGAATAAGCGCTGCCGGTAGACTCACCGGTGTTTCCCCTCATTCATTGGCTTAAGTGAAAGGTGCTAACGCAATAGCGTGGTTTATATGATCTCTACTGATCTTCATGAGATGCAATAAAACCTCACAAGGCAGCAGGAATTCTTTAAACGTTGAATGAAGAGTTATCATTTAAATTGCTTATTTAATATAACGAATTTTTACTCACGTTCACAAAATGATAACCAGGGAACCTGGGGATTCACCATATTGTTCGAAAACGGGTCATGAAATCCGAACATCGCTGATTACGCTGTACCCATCGCACACATTAAAATCCGTAAAGTGTATCGGTACCAAAACAAAATGGTTTACACCATGCTGATACTGAAAAGTTGCAAGAACGTTGTATTTAAGATTTTAGTAGTCCAAAAATAGACAAATTAATACTGAAACATGTAACGGCTATCAGATATAATCGTCTTAAAGTATATAATATTAAAAATAGTCATATTGAATTTTATTTTGTTATATGGATATAGGTTTTGTCTGAGTGGGGTTCTTTATAAAATAATGTCATGGTAGGTTCTGGAATGTATCGTATTATGTTGTTCCTTTTCTTCATGTTTATAATACCCAGAACATTATTAGCCGCATATCAATCTATTGAAAATCCACTTCCTTCTAAAGGAAAGAACGGTTCTACCGCAACAGCGGACCTGCCGGATTTAGGCAGTGATGCGGCACAGAAAGCAGAAAAAGAAAACAACGGTGTCTCTTTTACAGAGCAATCAGAAAGTTATGTGACGAATTCGGCCGCTCAGGGGTTTGAAAACCTGACGCCGGAGGCGCTGGAATCACAGGCTAAAAGTTATTTACAAAATAAAATTACCTCCTCAACACAATCCTATATCGAAGGGCTGATGTCGCCTTACGGCACTGTACGCACTAATTTGTCTGTTGATCAGGAGGGTTCTCTGGAAGGCAGTTCTCTGGACTACTTCATTCCCTGGTTTGACGATCAGCAGACGGTCCTGTTCAGCCAGTTTTCTACCCAGCGTAAAGAAGATCGTACTATCAGTAATGCGGGATTAGGTATCCGCCATAATATTGGGCGCTGGATGCTCGGCGGCAATACTTTTTATGATTATGATTTTACCCGCAATCATCGTCGCCTGGGACTTGGCGTCGAATCCTGGACCGATTTCCTGCGGTTCTCTGGCAACTATTATCATCCGCTCTCCGGCTGGAAAAATTCGCAGGACTTAGATTTTTATGAAGAGCGCCCGGCCCGTGGCTGGGATGTTCGCATGGAGACATGGCTGCCGTTTTACCCACAGGTCGGCGGTAAGCTGGTCTATGAACACTATTACGGTGATGAGGTGGCGCTGTTTGGTGAAGATAACCTGGAGCGTAACCCGCAGGCCGTCACGCTCGGGCTAAATTATACCCCTGTACCGTTGCTCACGTTCAGTACGGATTATAAAGCCGGGACGGGCGATAACACGGATGTGAACGTGACAGCCACGCTAAATTATCAGTTTGGCACACCGCTTAAGGCACAGCTCGATCCGGAAAATGTCAAAATCCAGCATTCACTGGAAGGCAGTCGCCATGATTTTGTCGACCGCAATAACTTTATCGTTCTCGAATATCGCGAAAAAGATCCGCTGGACGTTTCGCTGTTTCTGAAAGCCGACACAACCAATGAACATCCGGAATGCGTGATCAGCGATACGCCGGAAGCGGGCGTGGGCCTGGAAAAATGTAAGTGGACGATCAATGCACTGGTGAGTCATCGCTACAAAATAGCGGCGGCATCATGGCAGGCAAAGAATAATGCGAACCGTACGCTGGTCATGCCCGTGGTTAAAGCGAACACGCTGACGGAAGGTAATAACAACAGCTGGAATCTGGTATTGCCTACATGGGAAAACGCGGCCACGGATGCTGAACGTCTTGCGTTGAATACATGGAAAGTCAGGATCACGCTGGTGGATGAAGAAGGTAATCAGCAGAACTCCGGCATCGTGGAGTTGACGGTACAGCAGCACCGCAAAATTGAACTGGTTGTTGATACCCTCGCGGGGGCCGATCTCAGTCAGCATAAACACGAGGCCAGCGCACAGGCGGATGGCGTCGACGGCGTCGTGATGGCACTGCTGCTGACAGATGCTTATGGCGATGATAACGACAGCAAAGGCGACAAACTGACGGATGACGCCATGGTGCCTGAGCTGTACGACAGCAATGACAAAAAGGTCGCGCTCTCGACCAAACCCTGCACGAACGTAACACCCTGCGTGTTTATCGCCAACCGCGATAAACAGGCCGGAACCCTCACTCTCTCCAGTACGCAGCCGGGCACTTTTCGCTGGAAGGCGAAAACGGATGCCTACGATGACAGTAATTATGTGGACATCACTTTCCTGGGCCAAAACATCAACGATGTTAATGCTGCTATTTACCAGACTCATGTCGGTAACCCGGTGAATTTAATTGGGAATAAGAACGGACACCTGCCATTGAACAGCGCATACCGATTTATGTTATGGCGCGATAAAAACAAGGACGGGGTGTTCCAGATGTCGGAGCAGCTCAGCGCTGAGGAAATGGCGCAGTACGACTACAAATGGGAGTTTACGGGTGTAAGCATCAGCGGGGATTCGGGGGCACAAACCAATACCGAGAACCAGGATTTGGTGCTTCCGGTGACGAACCGTGAAGCGAAGCAAAAATTTGGCGCCAGCGAAAAAAGTGGCGTTCAGGGGTATGGGATACGTGTCACGTATCACAAAAAGTAAAAGGCTATTGGCGCGATGGTTAACAAGGCCAGTCGCTGATATTCGAAACAAGAGGAATATTAATGAAACAAGTAACAACACAGCGTCTGACCAAAATTGCTATAGCGTTAGCCATTGCCGGATATTGCTCCGTACCTGTCGCATTTGCAGCGAATAAAGTGAGTAAAGTGGGCAATCTAAAAGAGGGGGCTGGCTGGTTGACGAGTGGTAACACGGGCAGCATTGTCGGTACGGCCCCTAAAATTAAAATCCCGAGCGCGCCAGCGACCGATGACGGCCTGCACGTCAAGGTGGAAATTGATCGCTCGGGTCGTACGGGCGGATCTACGGCGTCGACGGATGGCGAGAAGCAACTTCATGTCGGCGATAAGTTAACCGTCTCCTGGGAGATCAACGATACCGAAGGCGATACGGATGCTACGGGGTTAACTAAAAAGAGCATCAAGTGGATGTGTTACAAGGATCAGAGCAAAAAGGATGGCCGGACCCTTCAGGGCAACGGCACGAATGGCTCGGACTCTTATACCATCGTAGCCGCAGACGAGAACTGTTATATCGGGATGCAAATTACCCCGATGACGGAGACCGGCGATCCCCGCACGGGCGTGCTGGTTGATATGGCCGATTTGTCCACCGCGGCTGGCGGCGGTAGCGACAGTGATGATATTCCGGAAGGGCCGGTGGTGGATGACGATCTGAAGGTGACGATTTATGACGCCGCCGATACCACGGTTAACCTGCTCAAGAACACCACGGTTCCACTGCATACCGGTCATACCTATAAGGTCAAACTGTGGCGAGATACCAACGGTAACGGCACCTACGATTCCGGTACGGATACCGATGTCACCAGCTACTATGACTATATGTGGGTGTTCACCGGTACGAGCGCGACGGCAAATACGTCCGGCGATTCCAGCGTACAGAACCAGGATCTGGTGCTCCCGGCAACCAATACTGCCGCAACCAGTGTTCTCTCCGGCGCAGGCGTGGATGGCGTTCAGGGCAATACGCTGGCCATCAAATACAAACGTAAATAGTGTTTTATCTCTGATGCCATTCTCCATGGGGAATGGCATTTTTGCAGATGCATTTTTTGTTGAATACACCACTGAACAAACAGAACGAAACCAGTCAGGACTGATTTATGCGCGGATATCGGAAAATGAAGAAGATATTGAGTATCTTATTGCTACTGGCGATGTCGTTCGGGATACCCGCATTTTCAGCCCAGGCAGCGCTTAAAGGAGGAACCTGGCAGACAACGCCCACCTCTACAGGTGAAATTAAGGGGACCAGCCCACAGGCCGACAGCGCGGCGATCGCGGTTTATCAGGGCAGTATACAGCTGGATCCCTCAAAAACGTACGCCGTACCGTTCAGCGCAACGCCCGGCGATTTCAGTGCTGATACTGCCGCCAGTCATCTTATCCTGACGAATCCCCACGATACCGAAGGCGACCTGTTCGCCGCACCGCCAGCGCTACAGTGGGAGAACCAGCAGCCGCCCGGCGCGGACCTGGTCTGGGCCGATGCCGCCACCCCGGATACGCTGCTTGATCCACAGCCGGTGGACGACGAAAGCTTTTGTGCACAAAATCTGGCCGGGCGTCATCTGGTGACGTGGCCGCAGGTGGATTCGACGGCGCCGCTACCTCTGCTGTATCTCTCCACGCTCACCGGCTCGCCCACCACCGGTACCGTGGCGCTGCAGGATAAGCGGGTGGCAATTGATATCGCTCCGTCGCCGAATGCGCCGCTGACGGTCAGCGCCAGCCACTATGACGATACGCTGAAAGCCGCGAAGGTGAAGGCCGGTGAGAGTATCGTACTGACCATTACCACCCATGACTGCGCTGGAAATGTGCTGAATAACGTACCCTTTGTCATTACCCGCAGCGATGCGCTTGGCCGACGGGGCGATGTTAAAAACGACGCACCGGTGCATATCGGCAATACCGAACTGACCACCGTCGACACCGAATATCAGGGTGTCACGGATGCTAACGGTACGGCGACCGTGGCAGTAACGCAGGATGGTGGGCCTGGGGTAAAAACCACGCTGAAGGTGAAGCCATCAAAAAGCAGCGTGTTGGAAGAAGATGTGGATGTGATATTCACCACGCTGACCAGCCCGAACAGCGATAAAGCCGCGATGTGGGGCCATATGGCGGAGAGTACCACGGTAGGCGATTTTACCTTTAGTCGCCCTAAACTGGCGGGGGAGGCCACTGGAACGAATGGCGCAGTGACCGACCATAACGAAGTCTGGGCGTTGTTTGACTGGAACAACGCTAACAGCCATTGCAATTCCCTTCTGCCGGATCTCCGACGGTTAGTCGCGCTGGACGTTGCCCAGGGCACGCAAACTATTCAGGACACGCTGGGGTGGCCGATACAGGGCAATGATTACTGGTCGGCTTCGCCCGGTGAATCAGGGCGGCACTTCGCGGTGGATATGAATGGTCAGGAGAGCGCATCCAGCAATGACAGTGAGCACTACCTTGTCAGTTGCGTGGATCACGCTATGCCGGTGGTTACACCCAAAATAACGCTGACGCCTGATCATTACGACACCACGCTAACTGCGGCGAAAGCGATGACCGGGGAATCCATCACCATGACGGTCACGATCACCGACAGCGTGACCGGGGAGCCGCTTCCTCACATGTATTACTCCCTGACGCTGGGCGAGGTACATAACCGCGCCAATGAAACCAGTTCCGAGTGGGAAACGTCTCCCGTGGTGATCACTGGCGAGCAGATTCAGGCCAGCGATCCACACCTTTATGAGGGGGTTACCGATGCCAACGGCGCCGCAACCGTAGTTTTGACCCAGCCCCAGGGCGCCGGCGTGCGTACCACCATCACGGCCGAAATGCGCAAAGGGTATACCACCACTGACAGTAAAGACGTGATTTTTACCGTCATCACCAGTCCGGACAGCGACAAAGCCCGCATGTGGGGCCATATGAAGGATGCGGCAACGGCAGACGGCAGTCTGTTCGTGCGCCCGCTACTGGCGGCTGAATCTGGCTATGAAACGGGTAATTACCGGGAAAACAACGAGGACTGGGCGACATTTGCGCAGCTGAGTAAGGCGGAAAGCCAGTGCGGTGACGGACAGGTGCCGTCAGCCAGTTCGCTGGAAAAACTGTATGCCGGGCACAGCGCAAACCAGATAGTCACGGCGTTGGGGTGGCCGACAGACGGTTACAGCTACATAGCGGCAGACACGGATGGCACCACGTACCACAACGTCAGCCTGAAAAACGGCGACCAGGGCAGCTTTACCGGTAGCGCGCCGAACTATCTCTCCTGCGCCGCCACGGAGCTGGTGGCGCAGCTTCAGGTCATTACCAACGGCGACGCCAGCCCGCGGCTTGCAAAAGCGAAAGCGGGAGAACCCATCACGCTGACGGTGCAGACAACCAACGCGGTAAACGGTTTGCCTGCGCCGAACGTGGCGTTCACGGTGACGTCCGAAGCGTCGACTAACCGGCAGGGGAGTGCCACCGGGTTTACATCCGGCGGCGCGTTGATAGTGAACGGACAGTCGTTTGGCACCAACAGCGGCATGACTGGCTCTTACCTGGGGACAACGGATGCGCAGGGGCAGGCGCAACTGGTCATTGAGCAACCGAAAGGGCCTGGCGTAAAAACGCCGCTGATCATCAAACTGAATGACTCGCGGGTTGCCGATGCGATTAACTATGAGGTGATTTTTACCGCCGTCACCAGCCCGGATACGGACAAAGCGCAGATGTGGGGGCACATGGATGACAGCGTGACGGTGGGTGATGATACATTTTATCGCCCCAAACTGGCGAGTGAGTTTACTGCCACCCCAAGCGGCTCAACGCGTGCACTGGATAACGAGGTGTGGGGACTGCTGACGAACGCTGGTGTACAGAGCAGCGCGGCGGGAGGATGTGAAACCGGCCACCTCCCCAGTACTAACCAGATGAAGGCGCTGTATAACGCGAACAAAGACAACAAAATGAATACTGAACACGGCTGGCAGACTACCTACAGCTACTGGACGTCGACGCTGTCTTCAGGAGGCCCCAGCGCCGGTTGGGATGTTATCAGTATGGCGTCCGGCTCCACGGGCTCCAGCGGCGCTGGCATATTCGTGGTCTCCTGCCTGAAAGACGCCAACCCGGTAGCGGCACAGATAACCCTGGAGACGGCGGATAAAACTCAGTGGTCAGAGACGCTGAACGCCGCCCGAGTGAAAAAAGGCGATACCCTGCGATTAAAACTGATGACAAAGGACAGTGCGGGCAATCCGGTACCGGATACGTCGGTCGTTATCTCGCGTGGAGACGATTATTCTCGCCAGGAAGTCAAAGAGAGTGCCCCCGCATCCATGGTGATTAACGGGCAGGCATTAGCCAATACATCCTCTTTGCTGTATGCGTCAACCGGCGCTGACGGTAGTCTGATTCTGGAGATCACCAGGGCAAACACCAAAGGCACAAAAGCGACGCTTACCGCAAAGCTCTCTGATAACACCAGCGTCACGGCTGGCATAGACACCCTTTTTACCGTTGTCACCAGCCCGGACTCGGCGAAAGCGACTTACTGGGGGCATATGCCCGAAACGCTGACGGCAACCGATGGTACCGTCTTTAAACGCCCGAAACTCTTTAATGAACTGGCTCAGACGAGCGGGTATAAATCTGCTTCGGAAAATTATGAGTCGTGGGCTGTCTTAACGTATCCGCAGGCACAAGATAACGCCTCATCTGGATGCGATGAGGCACATATCCCGACCAGAGATTCGCTCAATTCGCTCTACAGCGCCTATCCGGGCGGCAAAATGGAATCTGAACAAGGATGGCCCACCTACACCTACTACTGGAGTAATACGGCTGATAATTCTGTTACCGCCAGTCGCAATTATTATACCGTTAGCCTGTATTCGGACAGCAGTTCGGGGATGGCACAAAATCAAACAAAGTATCTGACTTGTCTTGATAAAGCGCGACCAAAGGGGAATGTCGCTCAAATTGAACTGACGTCTGCGCAATATGTACCCGAACTGCATGCCGCCAAAGTGAAAAAAGGTGAGAAAATTACGTGGCAGATAAAATTCAAAGACGCACAGGGGAATGAAGTACCAGATGTCGCTTTTTCTATTCTTGGTGCATCGGGCACGAAACGTAATGGTGAGTCTTACAGCGGTTACCTGTACGCCGGATATCCCGGAGGGTCTACGACATATTTATCAGGGAGTACCCGTTTCTACGGTGTCACGGACAGCAATGGGCAGGCGCTGGTGGAGGTTTCCGGCGGCGCAGGGTTTGAGGCATTACTCTCTGTTTCACCCGATGAAAACAGCGCTTTAGCTGAAAATATGCCCTCTATTTTTACGATAGTAACCAGTCCGGACAGTGATAAAGCCGCGATGTGGGGACATATGCCAGATACCATCACGGTAGATGATATGGTTTTTGAGCGGCCAAAACTGGCGGCGGAGGCCCCATCAGCAAGTGGTCACTCGACGATAAACAATGAATCCTGGGCAACCGTGAGGGATCATAACGTGGCTTTCAACAACCCAGAGGCGGGGGGATGTGCGGTAAACCATTTACCGCAGATCGCTCAAATGAGTGCGTTATATGATGCGCACAGTGGCAATAAGATCAGTACCGAATTCGGTTGGCCGGTCACCTCAAGTTATAATTACTGGACCTCCACGTATTATTATCCAGACAGACTTTCGGCCTGGTATTCAATCGAATTAAAAAGCGGATATACGTATTCTGCGAGTGGATCATCGTGGATGATGATTACGTGCCTGAAAGACGCCAACCCAGCGCCATCGAAGATCGTTATCAAACCCGTCGATAGCACGCAATGGGATGCATCACAGAATGTTGCGAAGGCAAAAAGCGGTGAGACACTTCATCTAAACGTGACCGTCGAAGATGCCAGCGGCAATCCCGTACCCGCAACAATGCTGACCATTTCCCGCGGCAATGATTATAACCGTCAGGCAGTCCAGGAGTCAGCACAAGCGATGACGGTTAACGGCTCCACATTGCCTTCACCAGGATCAACAAGCAATTTGTCTACTGATGACGCCGGTAACCTGCTTCTGGATGTAACGCGTCCGTCAACCGTAAAAGGCACAAAAGCACCGATTAATATCGCGATCACTGACATTCCCGACGTAACGTCCAGTCTGGACACTGTTTTTACCGTGCTGACGAGCCCTGACTCTAGTAAAGCCCAGTACTGGGGTCATATGCCAGAGACAGTAACCAGCAGTGATGGCGTTGTTTTTCGTCGGCCAATGCTTCAGGCAGAGATCGGTGTGGGTTCCTACAGTTCGGCTAATAACGAAAAATGGTCTGCGATAACTTACCCACAGGCTTCTTCGTTGAATATCGAGGGATGTTCCATCGATAAAATACCGCTGCTCAGTGAGTGGCAAACACTCTACGGTGATCATCCTGGTGGTGCGGTGGCAACGCTTTATGGATGGCCGACCAATTATGTCTATTGGGGTGCCGATCTGACGGCAGACAATAAGGCGCAATCTATCAACCTGGCTTCAGGAAGTACGCAAGCGACAATGTCAGCGTCTACGACAGATTATGCCCTGCTGGTTTGCCTGACGCAGTCACACACCAGGTCTGGGGCTGCCAGCGCCGCGCTGAATTCTCCCGGATACCCATTGGGGACTGCGTCTATCAGGCGATAAATTGAGAGAGTGCGAAAAGAAAAATCCACGCAATTGCGTGGATTTTTTCGGCTCTGTTGGTTGCCCTGAGATTCAATAAAACCTCATGAGACAACAAATTTTATTTAGACGTTGTGTAAATAGACCCGCTTTAGTTCCACGCACTTTTTGAGATCCCGACCAAGTGAACCTGGCCCAAAATCAGTGCAGTGCAGTGCAGTGCAGTGCAGTGCAGTGCAGTGCAGTGCCAAAGCGAAAGGAGATCAGGTAAAAATATACGGCAGATTCCAGTTAATGGTGGGTGTTTACCTCGGTGCTATTGTCTGAAGCATGACTCTCTACGTGATTTTGTAAGCTGATTTTTTAATCAAAAGTAAGGATGCCAGAACGTGATGTAATCTGACAGGTATCAGTATAAATAGCTGGTATCTGTCAGTTCTGATCAGATTTAATAAAATTGAATAAGTCACATTCTGATATAGCACAGTTGTAACGGGTTGAATGCGTACTTTACTCGAAAGATTTTAATTAAGGTTTCTGTGTGACTGCCTGTTAATAACATGCTCATTTAGACAGCAGAAACAGGCAGTTCATGGATGAAAAAACTAAAAAACACTGGCAACTGACCTGACTAAAGGTCTTAAAATAGAAACAAAATAATTATTTTCATGAGCCATTTTTCTTTGATAAAAAAATCTTGCCGTCATTTTCAATACTAAATCCCTTATTGCTTCTGGTAATATAAACTTCACCATGTGACCCATTATTCATATCTAAATCCTCTGATATTGAAGGAAACGATTTTTTTACATCAATAGTGTCTAGCCAGCTTGGGGTGTTTACTACATCCGCATTAAACTTTACCCGAAATCGACCACTTGTTATGGCTTCTTTGTCATTATATATAGTCACATCTTTAACTTTCATTTTCCCGATGCAAACTAAAATGGCATTGTATCTTTTTTTATCGACAGATATATATTCTTCGCCTTTTTTGGTTATTTTAAACTGGAGTCCAGGGATGTTTGTCGTTGTCTCTGTACGATGCTCGTTTTTATAATTGATAGGATCCGTAAAGTACCCATTAATACTCGACGCTCCAACAATAACCTTATCGTTAGTTTTTTCAAAAAGGCCTATGTTAGCTAATACATTAATTTGCTTTAGGGCTTTATTGTGTATTCCGTTAGTTTCTATACTAATAGTATCCCTTTTTTCATCTGTTCTCATTTCGTTAAAATAATTATCGTAATATCTTCTCTGCGTGTTGAATTCGATATCATCGAATTCACGATGAAGGTTTGAGTAAACACAATCTGAAGATATTTTCTCATTTATCAATGAGATCGCAACGTCAGAGCTTAATGTGTTATCAGCCTTATTATTATCACAAGCGCACACTAAAAATAAAGACAATAGAGCAATTTTCCTGATCATAATAAACCACCATATTAAACGTATGGGAATATTAACGTATAATACATCTTTTGGGGGGAGGATAAAAAGTCTGAAAATACACAATTAGAAGGCACTTGTAGAGTAAACTGAATTTTTGGCGAGGAGAGGTCAGGTCAGTCCAAATTGAGACTTTAGGAAAAGAAAAATCCACGCAATTGCGTGGATTTTAGCGGGTTTGTTGGTTGCCATGAGATTCAATAAAACCTCATGAGACGACAAAACTTATTTAGACGTTGAACAGGAAATTCATTACGTCGCCGTCTTTAACGATATAGTCCTTACCTTCGGCGCGCATCTTACCGGCTTCTTTCGCACCTTGTTCACCTTTGTAGGTGATGAAATCTTCGAATGCGATGGTCTGGGCGCGGATAAATCCTTTTTCGAAATCGGTATGGATTTTACCTGCCGCTTGCGGTGCAGTAGCGCCGACCGGGATGGTCCATGCGCGAACTTCTTTTACGCCTGCGGTGAAGTACGTCTGCAGGTTCAGCAGTTCGTAACCAGCACGAATAACGCGGTTCAGGCCCGGCTCTTCGATCCCGAGTTCTGCCATAAACTCTTCGCGATCGGCATCGTCGAGTTCAGCGATATCGGATTCAACGGCGGCACACACGGCAACCACGACAGAACCTTCCGCAGCCGCGATTTCGCGCACTTTATCGAGGTACGGGTTATTTTCAAAACCGTCTTCGTTCACGTTGGCGATATACATGGTTGGCTTCAGGGTCAGGAAGCTCAGGTATTTGATTGCCGCTTTGTCTTCGTCGGTCAGATTTTTCAGCGCACGCAACATGCCTGCGTTTTCCAGCTGCGGCAGACATTTTTCCAGCGCGGCCTGTTCGGCTTTGGCGTCTTTATCGCCACCTTTGGCTTTCTTCTGCACGCGGTGCAGGGCACGTTCGCAGGTGTCGAGATCTGACAGCGCCAGTTCGGTATTGATAACGTCAATATCGTCAGCCGGATCGACTTTGTTATTCACGTGGATGATGTTGTCGTTTTCAAAGCAGCGAACAACGTGGCCGATGGCTTCGGTTTCACGAATGTTGGTCAGGAACTGGTTACCCAGGCCTTCACCTTTGGACGCCCCTTTTACCAGACCAGCGATGTCGACGAATTCCATAGTGGTGGGGAGAATGCGCTGCGGCTTAACGATCTCTGCCAGTTGGTCCAGACGAGGATCGGGCATTGGTACGACACCGGTATTCGGCTCGATAGTGCAGAACGGGAAGTTTGCCGCTTCAATACCGGCTTTGGTCAGCGCATTGAACAGGGTAGATTTCCCGACGTTGGGCAAACCGACGATACCGCATTTGAATCCCATGATTTAAATCACCTTAATATCTTGATAATCAACCTGTTATAGAAAACAGATTGTAGAAAAGTAAATAACTTTGCCTATTATACACAGCGTAAGGCAAAAATGCCGCATATCCCTGCTTATTGCGCTTTAAAGGTATGCAGCCGGCTCGTTGCTTTAGTCAGGCCATCTTTGAACCAAATCTCCGTGCAACGGGCCGCTTCGTCAATGGCTTCATCAATTAACTTCTGTTCAGAAACAGGCGGTTTGCCTAACACGAAGCCCACAACTTTGTTTTTATCGCCGGGATGCCCTATTCCGACACGTAAGCGATGAAAGTTAGGGTTATTGCCCAACTTGCTAATGATATCTTTCAGCCCGTTATGTCCGCCGTGTCCGCCGCCCAGTTTAAACTTCGCCACGCCGGGGGGGAGATCCAGTTCGTCGTGAGCGACCAGAATTTCATCGGGATTAATACGGTAAAAGCTGGCCATTGCACCAACCGCTTTGCCACTCAGATTCATAAATGTGGTCGGTACTAAAAGGCGAACATCTTCGCCCTCCAGCGTCACTCGGGAGGTATAACCAAAGAATTTAGGCTCATCGCGCAGAGGGGCGCGCAATCGCTCTGCCAGTAAATCAACGAACCATGCGCCTGCATTGTGTCGGGTTGCTGCGTATTCAGCGCCGGGGTTTGCCAGGCCGACAATCAATTTAATCGTCACGCTATTTGTCCTGAGTATGTCTATCACTGGCGCGTAGTGTACTGTCTGCGGCGTCGCTTGACAAAAAACAGCGTGTGTTAAGAGAGGAACTGAATAATTTCCCTTGTGGACTATTGAAATGTCAAGGTGTTCAGAGGGTTATTTGTAAAGTTTTGTTGAACAGATGTTTGTAATTGTGATCGTTCCCGCACATGCAAAGATAACTGTTGTCTATACTTTACACATAAGGATTAGGGGTATTCCCTGCAGCAACCCAAAAGTTCCGGAGGTGACACATGAAACGCAAAAACGCTTCGCTACTCGGCAATGTGCTCATGGGGTTGGGTTTAGTGGTAATGGTTGTTGGTGTTGGTTATTCCATTTTAAATCAGCTTCCGCAGTTTAACCTGCCGCAGTTTTTCGCACACGGCGCGGTGCTCAGTATCTTTGTCGGCGCTATCCTCTGGCTGGCAGGAGCGCGTGTTGGCGGGCATGAGCAGGTAAGTGACAGATACTGGTGGGTTCGCCACTACGATAAACGTTGTCGTCGCAGCGATAATCGTCGTCACAGCTAAGTTTATCTTGCCTGTCACTTTTTAATTACCGGTCCGCAAAGGCGCAGACCGGTAATTGATAGTGATTACAAATCAGCCAGTGCGGCTTCGCGATTAGGGAAGAACGCCAGGCGACCAGGAATCGGTTGGATGCCTGCGCGCGCCATGGTACGTAATGGCTGGAACTCCAGATTACTGATTCGCAGCTCACAGCCTTCGGGTAAACGCTTCACAAAGCGCTGGAAGGCATCCAGACCCCCTGCATCCAGCACTGGTACCGCATCCCACTTCAGAACAACGATCCGTTTGCCTTCAATACGTGACTCCAGGTCGGTAAAGAGTCCTTCAGCCGCCGCAAAGAACAGTGGCCCAATCACGCGCAGCACCAGCACGTCATCCGGAACGTCGACGTTCACTGCCGCCAGACGCGTCATACGCGCGATGCGACGCATGAAGAGCAGGGACGCGAGAACAATCCCCACGCTAATAGCAATCACCATATCAAACAGTACCGTCAGTGACATACACATCAGCATGACGATGATGTCGTCCTTCGGCGCATGGCGCAATAGGTCTACGACTTTATGGGCTTCGCTCATATTCCAGGCGACCATCAGCAGCAGGGCCGCCATCGCGGAAAGCGGCAGCCAGGAAAGCAGCGGTGCCAGTACCAGAAGGGCAAGGATGACCAGGATGGCGTGGATCACCGCAGAGACAGGTGAGGTCGCTCCGGCGCGGACGTTAGCCGCAGAGCGGGCAATCGCCGCCGTCGCGGTAATGCCGCCAAAGAACGGTGCGACGATGTTACCCAGCCCCTGACCGATCAGTTCGCTATTGGCCTTATGCTTGGTGCCGGTCATACCGTCAAGCACCACGGCGCACAGCAGGGATTCAATCGCCCCAAGCATTGCCATTGAGAACGCCGCTGGAAGCAGGGCACGCAGAGAGGCCCAACTGAGTGTGAAATCGGAATCAGGCAGATTCCACGGCAGCACTAACTGCGGCAACAGTTGCGGAATGCCGTTGCCCTGTGAACCATCGGCGAGAATATAGTGGAACTGGGAACCGATGGTGGCGACGTGCCCTCCGGTCAGATTGACGATCCCCATGACTGCACAGCCTGCCAACAGCGCCGGAAGGTGTCCTGGCAGGCGGATCCCCAAACGGGGCCACAAAATCAGGGTTCCCAGGGTGACGACGCCAATAGCGGCATCGCCCAGGTTGATTGTCGGCAGCGCCATAAACAAAGCGCCGACTTTCTGCAAATAATGCTCCGGAACATGGGCCAGTTGCAGACCAAGAAAATCTTTAATTTGCATGGTCCCAATGGTGATACCAATACCGGACGTAAAGCCCAGGGTCACTGAGACAGGAATGTATTCGATCAGGCGACCAAAACGGGCCAGGCCAAAAAGGATCAGAAAAATACCGGACATCAGGGTCGCGACCAGCAGACCGGCCAGCCCAAACTGCTGCGACACCGGGTAGAGGATCACCACAAACGCGGCGGTGGGGCCGGAGACGCTAAAGCGCGAACCGCCGGTCAGGGCAATGACAATCCCGGCCACGGCAGAGGTGTAAAGGCCGTACTGCGGCGCGACGCCACTGCCGATGGCCAGGGCCATGGCCAATGGAATGGCAATGATCCCAACGGTTATCCCGGCGATCAGATCTCGAGTAAATCGAGAGGCGGTGTATTTTTCTTTCCAACAAGCGTCGATGAGGGCGCGGAAAGGCATCACATGTGAGGAAAATAATCTGTTCACAATAATGTTTCATCCATGAGCGCATCATCTGTCAACTAAATGGCAGGTGAAGGAGGCATAAGTCATACAAATAAGGACTACAGACAAAAAAACCCGCCGCAGCGGGTCTTTGAGCCGGGTTCGATTAATGTTCGAACATAGCAGAGATTGATTCTTCGTTGCTGATACGACGAATCGCTTCGGCCAGCATACCCGACAGGGTCAACGTACGCACGTTCGGCAGTGATTTGATTTCATCGCTCAGTGGAATGGTGTCACAGACAACGACTTCATCAATCACAGAATTACGCAGGTTGTTTGCCGCATTACCGGAGAAGATCGGGTGAGTTGCGTAGGCGAATACACGCTTGGCACCACGTTCTTTCAGCGCTTCTGCAGCTTTGCACAGCGTACCACCGGTATCGATCATATCATCAACCAGTACGCAGTCACGACCTGCGACGTCACCGATGATGTGCATCACCTGAGAAACGTTAGCACGCGGACGGCGTTTGTCGATGATAGCCATATCGGTATCATTCAGCAGCTTAGCGATAGCGCGGGCACGCACGACGCCACCAATATCCGGAGAAACCACAATCGGGTTGTCCAGGTTCAGCTGCAACATGTCTTCTAACAGAATTGGGCTACCGAATACGTTATCAACCGGTACGTCAAAGAAGCCCTGGATCTGTTCAGCATGCAGGTCAACGGTCAGTACACGGTCAACGCCGACGCTGGACAAGAAGTCCGCGACGACTTTTGCCGTAATCGGCACACGAGCGGAACGTACACGACGATCCTGACGCGCATAGCCAAAGTAAGGGATAACGGCGGTGATACGGCCTGCGGAAGCACGGCGCAGAGCATCGACCATAACGACCAATTCCATCAGGTTGTCGTTCGTTGGGGCACAAGTGGACTGGATGATGAAAATATCACCACCGCGTACATTTTCATTAATTTGTACGCTGACTTCGCCGTCGCTAAAGCGACCTACAGCGGCGTCGCCGAGAGAAGTGTACAGGCGGTTGGCAATACGTTGTGCTAGTTCCGGGGTGGCGTTACCAGCAAAAAGCTTCATATCAGGCACGAGAAGAACCTCAGGCATGCGTCCATTGGTGGATAGAATCTGCCAAAAACTGTGCGGGCCAGGCAATATCCTATCCAGGCGGTGTATTAAAGAGCGCGATGCAACGTCTGGAACAAGGTGACGTTGTCACCGAAACTCAGCTTGCCCGGCTTACTCCTCATCATTCACGTTTCGTGTGTGCTGGCATCGTGTACTCGCACCAGGCACATACTGCTGTATACGCCTGGCGATGGGTAAACTCGCCAACTTACTGAAACGCGGACAATTTAGAGTAACGTTTTATGCAATGGGGAGAGGTTGACACCTTTCGCCACAAAGCCGTTAAACCATTCCGGGGCTTGCTCAAGCACCTGGCGTGCATGGGACTCTGTATCGAATTCAGCAAAGACACAGGCCCCTGTACCAGTCAGGCGCGACGGCGCGTATTCTAACAGCCAGGAAAGCGCCGCATCAACCTCGCGAAAACGTTTTCTTGCGATAACCTCGCAATCGTTGCTGAATTCACATTTTAATAACGTTTCTATTGACCTTTTTGGCGTGTTACGTGGAAGTTGCGGATCTTTGAAAATAGTGGGAGTTGGGATGCTTACGCCAGGATGCACTACCAGATACCATTTCTCAGGTGGTGTGACGGGCGTCAGGATTTCTCCCACGCCTTCAGCAAACGCCGCATGCCCGCGAACAAACACCGGCACGTCCGCGCCCAGCGTTAAACCCATTTCTGCCAGTTCATCGACCGAGAGCGCGCACTGCCACAGATGATTCAGCGCCACCAGGACGGTGGCTGCATTGGAAGAGCCGCCTCCCAGACCGCCGCCCATTGGCAAACGTTTCTCAATGCGAATATTCGCACCGCTTCCCGCAGGCAGTTGTCCACGCGCAGAGGCGGTTTTCATCAGCAAACGCGCGGCGCGAACGATCAGGTTATCGTCGTTCTCAACGCCGTCGACAGGCGTTAGCAGATGGAGCTCACCATCGTCGCGTGTTTCAATGCTGATGGTGTCGCCATAGTCCAGAAACTGGAACAGCGTTTGCAACGTGTGATAACCGTCCGCACGCTGTCCGGTGATGTATAAAAAGAGATTCAGTTTTGCAGGGGATGGCCAGTGGGTCATCATTTCACAATCCAGTTATCCATTTTCAGCTTGATGCGCTGACTTCCGTCAGACAGTTCCATATTTGCAGGCATCGCAGGCTGCGTTTTGCTGTCATAGCCGCCGTAGACCACCTTCCAGTTTTTCCCGTCCTGGCGGTATTTCAGTTCGCTCAGACGGTACTTGTCGTCCAGGGTGTAATCGGTGGCATCGCCCGGTAGCCCCAGAATCCACTGGCGCAGGCTATTGAGCGGAATAGGCATCCCGGTCAGCTTGCCAATCATCTCTTCTGCGTCGTCGGCGGTATAGTGCTTACCTTTGTTGTCGACAAGCTCCACATTGCCAGGTTGAACATTCAGCTCCAGCTCCGTACTGCCCAGCGGATTCGTTAACAACAGGCGATAGCGGTCCTGTCCCGTTTGTTGCCAGAAGAAGCGGGCGTAAACCTTCTGTTGGTCAGAAATATAGGCAAATGCGCCGCGCGTCTGATATTGGTGCAGGTTGCGCACCTCCTGCTGATGCTGACGCCATTGCGGGGAATCCGGGCTTTGACCGGGGCCTTTCGGGGCGTTGATGGTACAGGCAGTGAGGACCAGGCTCGCCAGCGGCAGCAGGCGGATCAGGCGAAAATCAGGCAGGGTCATAGTGATGACAAATCCTTGTAGTACGGCGCAAAAATTGCCTGACGGCGCTACGCTTAAATCAGGCCTACAAACTCAACCCGTAGGCCGGAGCAGGCGAATGCGTCGCCATCCGGCAACATCTTGCCATCGGTTGCAGTTATAACCCTTAATGCTAGCGCCGCCACAGGGTATCGTCTATGGTCAAGTTATCTTAATTTGTGCGGTAAGCTATTACTCCAAAAGGGGGGACTCTCTTTTATTGACCTCGCGCATCCTGTATGATGCACCCAGTCTAACCTTATCAACGCTGGTACTATTCCCGCACACATGACCCTTTTAGCGCTTGGTATTAACCATAAAACAGCACCTGTATCGCTGCGAGAACGTGTCACGTTTTCGCCGGATACGCTCGATCAGGCGCTGGAAAGCCTGCAGGCGCTGCCCATGGTGCGAGGCGGAGTGGTGTTGTCCACGTGTAACCGTACCGAGCTGTACCTTAGCGTTGAAGAACAAGAAAACCTGCAAGAAGCGCTGATTCGTTGGTTATGCAATTACCATAACCTGAACGAAGAAGACCTGCGCAACAGCCTTTACTGGCATCAGGATAACGACGCCGTCAGCCATTTGATGCGCGTTGCCAGCGGTCTGGATTCACTGGTGCTGGGCGAGCCGCAAATCCTGGGGCAGGTGAAAAAAGCGTTTGCTGATTCCAGCCGGGGCCACCTGAACGCCAGCGATCTGGAGCGCATGTTCCAGAAGTCATTTTCTGTGGCGAAACGCGTTCGTACGGAAACCGAAATCGGCGCCAGCGCTGTCTCTGTGGCATTTGCCGCCTGTACGCTGGCGCGGCAAATCTTTGAATCGTTGTCCACCGTGACCGTGTTGCTGGTCGGGGCGGGGGAGACCATCGAACTGGTTGCGCGCCACCTGCGCGAACACAAAGTGAAGAAAATGATCATCGCCAACCGTACCCGCGAACGTGCGCAGGTATTGGCAGATGAAGTTGGCGCTGATGTTATCTCGCTCAGCGAGATCGACGAACGTTTGCAGGATGCGGATATTATTATCAGTTCGACGGCCAGTCCGTTACCGATAATCGGTAAAGGGATGGTCGAACGGGCGTTGAAAAATCGCCGCAACCAACCGATATTGCTGGTCGATATCGCCGTTCCGCGCGATGTTGAACCGGAAGTTGGGAAGCTGGCGAACGCTTATCTTTACAGTGTTGATGACCTGCAAAGCATTATTTCCCACAACCTGGCGCAGCGTAAAGCGGCGGCCGTGGAAGCGGAAACCATTGTTGAACAGGAAACCAGCGAATTTATGGCCTGGCTGCGCGCTCAAAGCGCCAGTGAGACTATTCGCGAATATCGCAGCCAGTCAGAACATGTTCGTGATGAATTAACCGCAAAAGCGTTAGCCTCCCTTGAACAGGGCGGGGACCCGCAGGCTATTATGCAGGATCTGGCGTGGAAACTGACCAACCGCCTGATTCATGCGCCAACCAAATCTCTTCAGCAGGCCGCCCGTGACGGGGATGACGAACGCCTGAATATTCTGCGCGACAGCCTCGGGCTGGAGTAGCAGCACACCAATCTATTTTTTACAGGGTGCATTTACGCCTATGAAGCCTTCTATCGTTGCCAAACTGGAAGCCCTGCATGAACGCCATGAAGAAGTTCAGGCATTGTTGGGTGATGCGGGAACCATCGCAGACCAGGAACGCTTTCGCGCATTGTCGCGTGAGTATGCGCAATTAAGCGATGTTTCTCGCTGTTTTACGGACTGGCAACAGATTCAGGACGATATTGAAACAGCACAGATGATGCTCGACGATCCTGAAATGCGTGAAATGGCGCAGGATGAACTGCGCGAAGCAAAAGAAAAATGTGAACAACTGGAGCAACAGCTGCAAGTTCTGCTGTTGCCACAAGATCCGGACGACGAACGTAACGCATTCCTCGAAGTGCGTGCCGGGACCGGTGGTGATGAGGCGGCGTTGTTTGCCGGCGATCTGTTCCGTATGTACAGCCGCTATGCCGAAGCTCGCCGTTGGCGGGTGGAGATCATGAGCGCTAACGAAGGCGAGCACGGCGGGTATAAAGAGATCATTGCCAAAGTAAGTGGTGACGGCGTTTACGGCAGACTGAAATTCGAATCCGGCGGCCATCGTGTGCAGCGCGTCCCGGCGACGGAGTCACAGGGGCGTATCCATACTTCCGCCTGTACCGTAGCGGTGATGCCGGAAGTACCCGAAGCGGAACTGCCGGACATCAACCCGGCCGATCTGCGTATTGATACCTTCCGTTCATCAGGGGCGGGTGGTCAGCACGTTAACACCACCGATTCGGCAATCCGTATTACCCACTTGCCGACCGGCATTGTCGTCGAGTGTCAGGACGAACGTTCACAGCATAAGAACAAAGCCAAAGCGATGTCGGTGCTGGGGTCGCGCATTCGCGCAGCCGAAGTGGCAAGACGTCAGCAGGCGGAAGCGTCTGAGCGTCGTAACCTGTTGGGCAGCGGCGATCGCAGCGATCGTAACCGCACCTATAACTTCCCGCAGGGGCGCGTGACCGATCATCGCATTAACCTGACGCTTTACCGTCTGGATGAAACAATGGAAGGTAAACTGGATATGCTCATTGAGCCGATTGTCCAGGAATACCAGGCCGACCAACTGGCAGCGTTGTCTGAGCAGGAATAATGGATTACCAGCACTGGCTGCGTGACGCGATAAGCCAATTAGCGCAGAGCGAAAGCCCGCGTCGCGATGCCGAGATCCTTCTGGAGCATGTGACCGGCAAAACGCGTACCTTTATCCTGGCGTTTGGCGAGACGGCGTTAACCGATGCGCAGTGCGATCAACTGGCTGAGTTACTTGCTCGCCGCCAGCGGGGAGAACCCATTGCCCATTTGATTGGGGTGCGTGAATTCTGGTCGCTGCCGCTGTTTGTCTCTCCGGCTACGTTGATCCCGCGTCCTGATACCGAGTGTCTGGTCGAGCAGGCGCTGGCGCGTTTGCCTGCCACCGCATGCCGCATTCTTGATTTGGGAACCGGTACTGGCGCCATTGCGCTGGCGCTGGCGAGCGAACGCCCGGACTGCGATGTGGTTGCGGTCGATCGGATGGCCGACGCGGTCGCGCTGGCATTGCGTAATAAAGCGCATCTGGCGATCCCCAATGTACGAATCCTGCAGAGCGACTGGTTCAGCGCATTGCAGGGGCAGTCGTTTGAGATGATTGTCAGCAATCCGCCGTATATCGACGCGCAGGACCCGCATCTTTCTGAGGGCGATGTACGATTCGAACCGCTGTCGGCGCTGGTTGCTGGTGATCAAGGGATGGCGGATATTGCGCACATAATTGCGCAGGCGCGTCATGCGCTGACCCCCGGCGGCTTTCTGCTGCTGGAGCACGGCTGGCAGCAGGGGGCGCTGGTCAGAGACGCGTTCAGTCAGGCGGGGTACACGCAGATTGAGACCTGCCGTGATTATGGCGATAACGAGCGTATCACGCTTGGGCGTATCGCGTTATGACGACGTTTAACCTGCTTCTTGGTGTTCATCTCATCAGTATTGCGCTTTCAGTCAGTCTGCTGACGCTACGTTACTGGTGGCGTTACAGCGGTAATCCGCGGGCAACGGCCCGCTGGACACGGATTGTGCCGCCAGTCATTGATACCATATTGCTGCTGAGCGGCGTGGCGTTAATCCTTAAAACGCACGTCCCGCCATTCACCGAACAAGGTACATGGCTGACTGAGAAGTTGTTTGGAGTTATCATTTACATCGTTTTGGGTTTTATTGCGCTTGATTACCGTCAGGCGCGCAGCCAGCAGGTGCGTGTGATCGCTTTCCCGCTGGCGCTGGTGGTGCTGTACATCATCATTAAACTCGCCACCACAAAAATACCGTTACTGGGGTAAGTCATGAAGTCGTTAGCTGATTTCGAATTTAATAACGCGCCATTGTGCGATGGGATGATCCTGGCATCGGAGTCGATCCGTCTGGATTTCCCGACGCAATCTGTCTACGACGAGCTGGAACGACTGGTCAGTCTGGCGCACGAAGAAATTAGCCAGCTCTTGTCTCAGGATGAGCAGCTGGAAAAACTGCTGGCACTGTTTTATGGCGAATGGGGATTTACGGATATCCAGGGCGTCTACCGTCTTTCTGATGCACTATGGCTCGATCAGGTTCTGAAGAACCGGCAGGGCAGCGCAGTCTCGCTGGGGGCTATCTTACTGTGGGTGGCTAACCGCCTGGATCTCCCTCTGGTTCCGGTGATTTTTCCGACGCAGCTGATTCTGCGAATTGAATCACTGGAAGGGGAAATGTGGCTGATTAACCCGTTCAACGGTGAAACGCTTGATGAACATACGCTGGAAGTCTGGCTGAAGGGCAATATCAGCCCGGTGGCGGAACTGTTCAATGAGGATTTAGATGAAGCCGATAACGCTGAAGTAATCCGTAAATTGTTGGACACCCTGAAGTCATCATTAATGGAAGAGCGGCAGATGGAGCTGGCATTGCGTGCCAGTGAAGCGTTACTGCAATTTAATCCAGAAGATCCGTATGAGATACGTGACCGTGGATTGATTTACGCGCAGCTGGAATGCGAACATGTTGCGCTGACCGATTTAAGCTATTTCGTTGAACAGTGTCCGGAAGACCCGATCAGCGAAATGATTCGTGCGCAGATTAATACTATTTCGCACAAGCAAATTGTACTGCATTAATTTATCGACATTCTTACTCATCACTAAGGCGATCCTATGAAACAAAAAGTGGTTAGCATTGGCGACATCAACGTGGCAAATGACCTGCCGTTCGTGCTGTTTGGCGGTATGAACGTGCTGGAATCCCGCGATCTTGCGATGCGCATTTGTGAGCACTATGTGACTGTTACTCAGAAACTGGGTATTCCTTACGTGTTCAAGGCCTCTTTTGATAAAGCCAACCGTTCCTCGATTCACTCTTACCGTGGTCCGGGCCTGGAAGAAGGGATGAAAATCTTCCAGGAACTGAAGCAGACGTTTGGCGTGAAAGTGATCACCGACGTTCATGAAGCCAGCCAGGCGCAGCCTGTTGCGGATGTCGTTGACGTGATTCAGTTGCCAGCGTTCCTCGCGCGTCAAACCGACCTGGTTGAAGCGATGGCGAAAACCGGTGCCGTTATCAACGTGAAAAAACCCCAGTTCGTAAGCCCAGGTCAGATGGGTAACATCGTCGACAAATTCCACGAAGGCGGTAACGACAAGGTTATTCTGTGCGACCGCGGCGCTAACTTTGGTTACGACAACCTGGTTGTCGATATGCTGGGTTTTAGCGTGATGAAGAAAGTCTCCGGTAACTCTCCGGTTATTTTCGACGTCACCCACGCACTGCAGTGCCGCGATCCGTTTGGCGCAGCCTCTGGCGGTCGTCGTGCTCAGGTTACCGAACTGGCGCGTGCCGGTATGGCGGTGGGTCTGGCGGGTCTGTTTATTGAAGCACATCCGGATCCAGCCAACGCAAAATGTGACGGTCCGTCTGCGCTGCCGCTGGCTAAACTGGAGCATTTCCTGACCCAGATTAAAGCGATTGACGATCTGGTGAAAAGCTTCGACGAGCTCGACACCGAGAACTAAGTTGTCCCGTTACTACGTCGACTGGCGTTTAAGCGCCCGATGTAACGACATAAAAAAACCCGCAGCGCGGGTTTTTTTACATTTGTGGGTCAGGCAAATATTGTCATCAAATAGGCGACAAACAATGCCAGATGCGCAGCGCCGTTCAGGACGTTGGTGCGTCCCGTTGAGAATGAGATATGGCAGAGGACTAACGACGCCACCATTACCACCATTTCGGGTGCGCCTAACCCAAAGACCAGATCGTTGCCGGTGGCCCATGCAATCAGCGTAACGACCGGTACGGTCAGGGAAATGGTCGCCAGCACAGAACCAAAGAACAGATTCATGGCGCGCTGTACCTGGTTGCTCAATACCGCTTTCAGCGCCCCCAATCCTTCAGGGGAGAGAATCAACAGCGCCACCAGGAAACCGGTAAATGCCACGGGCGCATTCATTTCGGTCAATAACATTTCCAGCGGGTTGGCGTTCATTTTTGTCACGGCAATCACGGCAATCAGATGGACGATCAACCATATCGCATGCCACATATTGCTGTGTGCTGAAGGTTTGCCGTGATGCGGGTCATCGTCGTCACCCTCATCTTCATGCTCGTAGATAAAAAGGTTTTGGTGCGTTCTGGTTTGAATCAGTAAAAATACGCCATACATTGCTGCGGAAATCGCGGCAACCAACAGTGCCTGACCGGTGGAGAAATCCGCACCCGGCAGCGCCATTGGAAAGACCAGAACGATAATCGCCAGCGGAAACAGGGCAATAAGATATTGCTTAATACCAAACAAATTCACATATTGCGTGGCAAATTTACGGCCGCCCAGCAGTAAAGAAAAACCGACCAGGCCACCCGTCACGATCATAATGATCGAATAGAGCGTGTCACGCATCAGGGTTGGCGCAGCATCGCCGGTTGCCATCAGGGCAGAAATTAAACTCACTTCGAGAATAACCACCGAAAGGCTTAAAATCAGTGAGCCATAGGGTTCGCCGAGGCGATGGGCTAATACATCCGCGTGACGGACAACGCTGAACGCGCTGCTTAAAATACCAATAAGGGCAAGAATATTAATTCCGATGACCGCTGGTAGTGACTGACTGCCTCCCCACAGGAACAGTACCACCAGGGCTACAACCGGGAAAATAAGCGAAGACTCCTTGTGGCGGGTTTTTACCGCCTCATGCGCATGCGTCATTATGATTCTCCATCTGTGCAGGTGCTTTTAATTATAAATGTAACAAAGATTGTGAAAAGTAACAGAAAACGGAGTCTGACCAGAGTGGTTTTACGAAATTTTACCGCATTGCCGCCTAGTGCAGGCAAAGTGAATAAAAGCATCTATCTTGTTTATAGAGTATTTAAATAACAGCAGATTAGTATTTAGATAAAACAAAAAATAAGCGCAGCAAATTAATATGTGAGATGCGCTGTACATCATTTCACTCCCGGAAAAGACGTTGTGTGCAGACGAAAGGGGCGTGAGAAAAGAGTACGAAAATGTAACGATGCCAGATGAGGAGAAAAACCGAATAGTATCGTTTCCAGAGAGTTAGTGATTCCTGCGATACGCACGATGAGCAATTGGTGCGCCGCAGCAGGGCAGTTGTCTTGCGTGCGGCCGGTGAATTGCATATTGTCCTGTTATTGGTTTCATAATGAACAGCAAAAATGCCCGGAAGGCGTCAAAAAAGTGTCACAGGGAAGTATGCAGTGGCGGAGGTGTAAGGTGTTAACGCGTGATTTTTTATTAAATGCCGACTGTAAGACGGCATTTGGTGCTATTGAAGAATCACTACTCTGGTCAGCAGAACAACGGGCAGCCTCACTGGCGGCCACGCTTGCAGGTAGACCAGATGATGGACCGGTGTGGATCTTTGGTTATGGATCGTTGATTTGGAATCCGGCGTTAGAGTTTGATGAGTCCTGTACCGGCACCTTAGTCGGCTGGCATCGGGCATTTTGTCTTCGTCTGACGGCGGGGCGCGGTACGGCGTGTCGGCCTGGCCGCATGCTGGCGCTGAAAGAGGGCGGGCGCACCACCGGCGTTGCGTACCGGCTACCTGATGACACGCTTGAACAGGAGCTCATGCTCTTGTGGAAGCGAGAGATGATCACCGGGTGCTATCTGCCGACATGGTGTCAGTTAGCGCTTGATGATGGCCGGACGGTGAATGCGCTGGTCTTTATTATGGACCCCCGTCATCCGTTGTTTGAATCCGATACCCGGGCGCAAATCATTGCGCCATTGATTGCCCGCGCCAGCGGCCCCTTAGGCAGCAACGCGCAATACCTGTTCTCCCTTGAACAGGCGCTGGTTAAGTTGGGTATGCAGGATGATTGCCTGAACGAGCTGGTGGCGAATGTCAAAGCGCTGCTGGGGGATGCGCCATCAGAAGGCGTTCTCAGACCCGGTTTTGCCTAAACCTGGCCCCTGCAATCAGGGGCCAGATTATCAGGCTGCAATATAACTGATCGAGTGCTCCAGCGATTGACTGTGGGCGTCGATCAGCACATTCCATACACCGGTGTACGGTACGGTCAGCCAGGCGTTGTCACGATCCTGCACGCTTAAAATATCGGTCTGCGTGTCTTTGGCGTGTGTGCTGTCACTCATTAAATGGATGTGGCAACGCCCGGAACAGCGAACCACCACGGTATCCCCGCCAAACAATTTCAAACTTGTTTTCACTAATGCCATTTTTCACCCCGTCCTGAAATCAACTGACTTCCTTGCGGAAGAACTGCGTGATGTTGTTCACATTTCGCTCATTGCATAACACCAAAGGGGAGAGTTGCGGATGCTGATTTTGATCAAAAAATGGCATGACGATTCAACAAAACTGATAAAATTTCTCAGAAACGTTTCAGAGGCGTGATAACTTTTGGTGAATAGATGTCTGTATAAGATTAAATTCGAAAATGCCGTACATTTTCAGCGAGCTTGCCTGTCGACGACCACTGGCAGGCAAGTTCGGGCAATGAAAAGTTCGCTGAAATAGGCAGGTCATTCCAGCGACGAACCTCAGAAGGTGAGCACTTTATCGGCTGCCAGCGTCCACTGCGCCAGTTCGACAAGCGTGCCGACTTCCACGCCATCAATGAGTGGCAGGGCGGTAATCCCGCGACCGTCGGCGCAGGTCTTACATAATTTCACCGGTACGTTCTGGGCGGTCAGAATTTCCAGCATTTGCTGAATATTGTAGCCCTCGGCAGGTTTCTGCCCGCGCAGACCCGCTGTCACCGCATCAGACATCAGAAACAGACGCAGATCCAGGTCGCTGGTCTGTTCGCGCAGTGCGATGGCCAGACGCAAACTGTTGAATAACGACTCACTGCCGTAAGCCGCGCCGTTGGCGACGATCACTATCTTTTGCATTTTGACTCCTGTTCTCCGGGATGAGCTAATCTTCCTTTGGGTATGTTACCGCGCAAGTGGAGCATTACCAATCAATGTCTGGGAGAATTACCACCCCGGTAAAGCGTAAGGATATTCCTGAAAGCGTGAGAAAAAGCTGCAAAATGGACGTTGAGCAGGTATCTTTTAACGTTGTGACGTCTGAATTCACTGATGTAAGAAGCCGCTGACGATTTGAGCCGTATTGTTTTTCGTTTACTCCCCCTCCCGTTACTCTTGCTGCTGGCAGGCGGTATTGCCAGCGCCCAGTCTTCGTATATCCAGCAGGCGGAAAACCCCTTTGACAACAATCATGATGGCCTGCCTGATTTAGGCATGGCGCCAGAATCCCGTGACGGCGAAAAACACTTCGCTGAGGTGGTCAAAGCGTTTGGCGAAGCCAGCATGACGGATAACGGTCTGGACACGGGCGAACAGGCGCGCCAGTTCGCGCTCGGGCAGGTACGCGATGTGGTCAGCGAAGAGGTGAATCATCAGCTGGAAACCTGGCTTTCACCGTGGGGCAATGCCAGTGTGGATATGCAAATAGACAACGAGGGAAAATTCAACGGCAGCCGTGGCAGCTGGTTTATCCCCTGGCAGGATAACGCGCGTTACCTCACCTGGAGTCAACTGGGGCTCACCCAGCAGGATGAGGGGCTGGTCAGCAATGTCGGTATCGGACAACGCTGGGCGCATGACGGCTGGTTACTGGGGTATAACACGTTTTACGACAATCTGTTGGATGAGAATTTGCAGCGTGCCGGCGTCGGGGCAGAAGCATGGGGAGAAAATCTGCGGCTTTCTGCCAACTACTATCAACCCTTTGCCTCCTGGCGCGAGGATACACCGACCGTCGAACAGCGTATGGCACCGGGATACGATATTACGGCGCAAATGCGCATGCCGTTTTATCAGTATCTCAACACCAGCGTTAGCGTCGAACAATACTTTGGCGACAGTGTGGATCTCTTCGATTCCGGTACGGGCTACCATAATCCGGTGGCGGTAAAACTGGGATTAAATTACACACCTGTGCCGTTGGTGACCGTGACGGCACAGCATAAGCAGGGCGAAAGCGGAGTGAGTCAAAATAATCTTGGACTGAACCTCAACTATCGCTTTGGCGTACCGCTCAAAAAACAGCTGGCGGCCAGCGAAGTGACAGAGAGTAAATCTCTGCGTGGAAGCCGTTATGATTCGCCGCAGCGTAACAATCTGCCGACGATGGAGTACCGGCAGCGCAAAACGTTGACCGTGTTCCTGGCGACGCCGCCCTGGGATCTTCAGCCGGGCGAAACGGTGCCACTCAAACTGCAGGTGCGCAGCCTGCACGGGATTCGGCATGTGACATGGCAGGGAGACACGCATGCGCTGAGCCTGACGGCGGGCGCCAGTGCCGACAGCACAGAGGGTTGGACCATCATTATGCCTGCCTGGGACAGTCGTGATGGAGCGACAAACCGCTGGCGGTTGTCGGTGGTCATTGAGGACGAGCAGGGTCAGCGCGTCTCTTCCAATGAGGTCACGCTATCACTGACCGAGCCGTTTATGGCAATGCCGGAGAATGACCCTCGCTGGCAACTGCTCCCGGAGGAGTAATCAGAAAATACGTTCCTGATGCACCCATACGGCGGCTTCAACGCGAGATTTCAGCTTCATCTTCTTCAGCATATGCTTCACATGCACTTTTACCGTACTTTCGGTAATGTCGAGGCGACGGGCAATCATCTTGTTTGGCAAACCTTGGGCGATCAGTTTCAGAATATCGCGTTCACGTGGCGTCAGTTGGGTCACGTCACGATCGGACGTTGCGCGATTGGCGCGCAGGCTGGCCGCCAGCACCGGGGTCAGGGCTTCGCTTAGCACCATTTCGCCTGCCGCCGCTTGTTGCAGGGCTTTTAACAGATCTTCCGGCTCCATGTCTTTGAGCAGATAACCGTCCGCACCGCGTTTCAGCGCCGTCACGACATCTTCTTCATGGTTGGAAACGCTAAAGACCACGATCCGCCCGGAAAGCGCTTTTTCACGCAGTTTGTCGAGTGTCTCCAGCCCGTTCATCCCCGGCATATTCAGGTCAAGCAGGATCAGATCGGGATCGAGTGATTCCGCCAGTTCGATACCCTGTTCGCCGTTGCTGGCTTCGCCCACCACGCTAATATCGGGCGCCATACTGACAAGCTGCTTTACACCGGTACGCAGCATCGGATGATCGTCGATCAACAGAATGGTTGCAGGTTCCTGATTATTCATGGGTATCTCCTTGAACTTCTTTGAAGTGTGTTTCGGGAATAAAGATGACAGAAACTTCTGTACCGCCAGTCTCACGGCGGCGTACACGACAATCGCCGCGCAAACTTTGGGCACGATCGCGCATAATAATCATGCCATAGTGATTACTGCGTTCTGCATTTTCCGGTACGCCGCAGCCGTTATCCCGGACGGTCAGTTTAACCTGATTGCCATTTTGCTCCACCGTCACCACCACCTCGTCCGCCTGTGAATGTTTGAGGGCGTTACTGAGCGCTTCGCGGGCAATTTGCAACAGGTGAATGGCCTGATGTGAAGGCACCAGTCGGGGCGGCAATTGATAATCAAGCTTGACCGTAAAACCAAACCGGGCGCTGTATTCCTGGCAACTGGACTCCAGTGCAGGCCGAAGCCCGGCTTCCGTCAGTTGTAAACGGAAGGTGGTTAACAGCTCACGTAACTGCGCCCACGAGGCATTCAGTTCATTGCGGATCTGACTGAGCAGCTCCCGGCTGCTTTCTGGCAATGCCTCCCCCTGCATCTGCAGACAACTGACCTGCATTTTCATGCAGGAGAGCGATTGTGCAATCGAATCATGCAATTCGCGGGCAATGGTGGCACGCTCTTCCATCACAATCAATTGCTGCTGACGCTCCTGGTGCCTGTCCAGCGCCAGCGTGGCGGTGAGTTGCTCGACCAGCGTATCGACCAGTTGCTGTTGATCGTGACTCAGATGGCGACCCTGCGGCAACGTGGCCAGCAGAATTCCGTACTGGGTATGGGCGTCGGTCAGTCGCCATTTCAGGGGCGTTCCCCCTTCAATGCCCGGAAGGACGTCGCGAGGGCAGAGATGACAGCCCTTATCGTCACAACTGATGTCAGACTGACAGGTGAATTCCTGATGATTGTCTTCATCTTCGAAGTCATAAACGCGCAGCTCAATATCGTGCAGCAGCGTTAAATTTTGCAAACCATTGAGGACTGGCGACAGCCGCTCACACAGTGGCGCCTGTGAATGCAGACGACGGTTAGCCTGCCACAGGAAGGAGAGGATCTGGTTTTTATGCTCCAGACCGGCTGTTTTCTCCTGGACTCTCTGCTCCAGCACCGCATAACTTTCGGCCAGCTCTTCCGACATATTGTTGAGGGCGGTTCCCAGCGCGGCCATCTCATTGCGACCGCTAATGTGGGCGCGCTGGGTAAAATCGCGCTGACTGACGGCGCGGGCCATCGACAGTAACTGTTTCCACGGTTGAAGCAGACGGGCGCGCAGCCAGAGAATCGTGAAGACCAGCAGCAGCGCCATAAACACCGCCATCACCCGGTGCACCATGACCACGCGCTCAATACGCATTTCCGTGGTATGGTCGAAGGCCGTCACCAGCTGATCCAGCCCGGCTACGAAGCGGCTGACATCCTCCGCGACGGCATGCGCGCTCTGCGCTTTTTGTAATCCTGGCGACAGCTCGTCGCGCCAGTAATTCTGTAGCGCTTTAAGCTGTTCATGTTGTCCGTCGCGTTCTGCCGCACGGGTTAGCTCCGGGCTGAATGCCGTTTTGTCCATCTCATCGAGCCATTTTTGATCGCTGGCATCCAGCGGTATCGCCGCCAGCAGGCGATAGCTTTGCATACGTAGCGAACCGGCTTTGTTGATGGCGTGAGCACTGCCTTGTACCCCCTGAACCAGCCAGCCAGAGACCGCCATACCGGCGAGGCCAATGGCGGTGGAGAGCATGACGATGAGCGCTACCTGGTTAACCAGCGTGAGCGGGGAGAGACAACGTTTAAACATGGTGACTGCGTCCTTCGGGCCTTCGCTTCCTGTCTGTGGAAAGCCTTAATGAATGATGATGTTGCCGGGATACCACGGCTGTGGCGTTATTCTCGGCTATCCCCTGGAGTATACCCATACCCACAACGGGTTACCTCTTAATTGCCGTGGGTGGGGGAGTGATCGGCAGGGGAGGACGAGGGGCAGACAGGGCCGTGAAAAACCACATCTTTTTTGTCGAAAAAGCCTACTCACTTAGGGTGATGATGATTTTTCGGTGGCAATAATGACGCATTTTCCTTTGATTTATATCAACTTACCTCCGGCTGTAAACCCTAATGTGGCAGACATCGAATCGAATATCAGAGGTGTCTATGAGTCACTCATCCGCCCCGGAAGGGGCATCAGGCGCAGTCATTACCGAATGGCGACCGGAAGATCCGGCATTCTGGGAACAGCGTGGTCAGGGGATCGCCAGTCGAAACCTGTGGATTTCCGTTCCCTGCTTGCTATTGGCGTTTTGTGTATGGATGTTGTTCAGTGCTGTTGCGGTAAATTTGCCGAAGGTGGGCTTTAACTTCACCACCGATCAGCTCTTTATGCTAACGGCATTACCCTCCGTTTCGGGTGCGTTATTACGCGTGCCATACTCCTTTATGGTGCCGTTGTTTGGCGGTCGCCGCTGGACGGCGTTCAGCACCGGGATCCTAATTATCCCGTGTGTGTGGTTAGGTTTTGCGGTACAGGATACCTCCACGCCGTTCAGTACGTTCATTGTGATTTCGCTGCTGTGCGGTTTTGCCGGGGCAAACTTCGCGTCCAGTATGGCCAACATCAGCTTCTTTTTTCCGAAGCAAAAGCAGGGTGGCGCGCTGGGTTTGAACGGCGGGCTGGGTAATATGGGCGTCAGTGTGATGCAACTGGTTGCACCGCTGGTGGTTTCCTTGTCTATCTTTGCCGTGTTTGGCAGCCACGGCGTGGAACAGCCGGACGGCTCTCAGCTGTATCTGGCGAATGCCGCGTGGATTTGGGTGCCGTTCCTCGCCATTTTCACCCTTGCTGCCTGGTTCGGCATGAATGAACTGGCGACCTCAAAAGCCTCTCTCAAGGCGCAGTTGCCGGTACTCAAACGGGGTCATCTGTGGATTATGAGCCTGCTGTATCTGGCGACTTTTGGTTCCTTTATCGGCTTTTCGGCCGGGTTTGCCATGCTGTCGAAAACGCAATTCCCGGACGTGCAGATCCTGCATTATGCCTTCTTCGGTCCGTTTATTGGCGCGCTGGCGCGTTCCGCTGGGGGCGCTATTTCCGATCGTTTAGGCGGGACTCGCGTGACGCTGGTTAACTTTGTCCTGATGGCCCTCTTTAGCGCGCTGCTGTTCCTGACCCTGCCGACGAACGGCACCGGGGGCAGTTTTATCGCCTTTTTCATTGTGTTCCTGGCGTTGTTCATGACTGCCGGGCTTGGGAGCGGGTCAACTTTCCAGATGATCTCCGTTATTTTCCGTAAGCTGACGATGGATCGTGTCAAAGCCGAAGGGGGAACGGAAGAAAAAGCGATGCGTGAGGCCGCGACCGATACTGCGGCAGCGCTGGGCTTTATCTCGGCGATTGGCGCCATTGGCGGCTTCTTTATCCCGAAAGCATTTGGCACTTCGCTGGCGCTAACCGGCACGCCCGTCGGTGCGATGAAAGTGTTCCTCATATTCTATGTCGCCTGCGTGGCCATCACCTGGGTGGTATACGGACGTCATTCTAAAAAATAAAAAACTCGCAGTTGATTATCCTTTGCGCGGCGTTAGACCGCGCTTTTTTTTGCCTTTAATTAGTTACAACATACTTATGTATTTGAACAATGGGAGCAGAGAAACGGCATGATCATACGTTGTGCGTGGCAGGGGCATACCCCTTAATACCCACCTGTAAAGAAACTTGCCTGCAATAATCTTTGGTGTTCAATAATTATCTTTAATTTCAATTATTTAATCTGATTGTTGTTATCCCACTTTGGGGGTAGTCATTGATTTCACTCTGATTTTCAACCCCGCCCGCCTTGATCGTTATCAATTCTGACGCCCTTTCAGAGCGTTACCTTCGCTGTTAATCAAGCAATGTCGATTTATCAGAGAGCCGTCAGGCTCCCACAGGAGAGAACCGATGAGTAAATTCCTGGACCGGTTTCGCTACTTCAAACAGAAGGGCGAAACCTTTGCCGATGGGCACGGCCAGCTTCTCGAAACCAACCGGGACTGGGAGGATGGATACCGCCAACGTTGGCAGCACGACAAAGTAGTGCGTTCAACCCACGGGGTAAACTGCACCGGCTCATGCAGCTGGAAAATTTATGTGAAAAACGGTCTGGTGACCTGGGAAACCCAGCAAACCGACTACCCGCGTACCCGTCCGGATATGCCAAACCACGAACCGCGCGGCTGTCCACGCGGCGCGAGCTACTCCTGGTATCTCTACAGCGCTAACCGCCTCAAATATCCGCTGATGCGTAAACGCCTGATGAAGATGTGGCGTGAAGCGAAAAAACTGCACAGCGATCCGGTTGACGCATGGGCCTCTATCATTGAAGACGTCGATAAAGCCAAAAGTTTCAAACAAGCGCGTGGTCGCGGTGGATTTGTTCGCTCTTCCTGGCAGGAAGTGAATGAGCTGATTGCGGCATCCAACGTCTATACCGTGAAAACCTACGGCCCGGATCGCGTGGCAGGCTTCTCGCCCATCCCGGCGATGTCGATGGTCTCTTACGCATCTGGCGCACGTTACCTCTCTCTGATTGGTGGCACCTGCCTGAGCTTCTACGACTGGTACTGCGATCTGCCGCCCGCATCTCCGCAGACCTGGGGCGAACAGACCGACGTACCGGAATCGGCTGACTGGTACAACTCCAGCTATATCATCGCCTGGGGTTCTAACGTTCCTCAGACTCGTACCCCGGACGCCCACTTCTTCACCGAAGTTCGCTACAAAGGGACGAAAACCGTTGCGGTAACACCGGATTACGCCGAAATCGCCAAACTGTGCGATCTGTGGCTGGCACCGAAGCAGGGGACCGATGCGGCAATGGCGCTGGCAATGGGCCACGTGATGCTGCGTGAATTCCACCTCGACAACCCCAGCCAGTACTTCACGGATTACGTCCGTCGCTACACCGATATGCCAATGCTGGTGATGCTGGAACAGCGTGACGGTTATTACGCGGCGGGTCGTATGCTGCGTGCCGCCGATCTGGTCGATTCGCTCGGTCAGGAAAATAACCCGGAATGGAAAACTGTCGCCATCAACAACAATGGCGACATGGTGGCACCGAACGGCTCTATCGGTTTCCGCTGGGGCGAAAAAGGTAAATGGAACCTCGAACAACGCGACGGGACGACGGGCCAGGAAACGGAACTGCAGCTCAGCCTGCTGGGTAGCCAGGATGAGATTGCCGACGTCGGCTTCCCGTACTTTGGCGGCGAGGGCACCGAGCACTTCAATAAAGTGGAACTGGAAAATGTTCTGCTGCACAAACTGCCGGTAAAACGCCTGCAACTGGCGGACGGCACCAGCGCGCTGGTCACCACCGTTTATGACCTGACGATGGCCAACTACGGTCTGGAACGCGGCCTGAACGACGAAAACTGCGCGACCAGCTACGACGATATCAAAGCGTACACCCCGGCGTGGGCAGAACAGATCACCGGCGTACCGCGTGCGCAGATCACCCGTATCGCCCGTGAGTTCGCCGACAACGCAGACAAAACGCACGGCCGCTCGATGATTATCGTCGGTGCCGGTCTGAACCACTGGTATCACCTCGATATGAACTATCGCGGGCTGATTAACATGCTGGTGTTCTGCGGTTGTATCGGCCAGAGCGGCGGTGGTTGGGCGCACTATGTCGGTCAGGAAAAACTGCGTCCGCAGACCGGCTGGCAGCCGCTGGCATTTGCTCTCGACTGGCAGCGTCCGGCACGTCATATGAACAGTACGTCGTACTTCTATAACCACTCCAGCCAGTGGCGCTATGAGACGGTCACCGCGCAGGAGTTGTTGTCGCCGATGGCGGATAAATCCCGCTACAGCGGTCATCTGATCGATTTTAACGTTCGCGCTGAACGCATGGGATGGTTACCGTCTGCGCCGCAGCTTGGCACCAACCCGCTGACTATTGCTGAAGAAGCAAAGAGAGCCGGGATGACGCCGGTGGATTACACCGTTAAATCCCTGAAAGAGGGTTCGATTCGTTTTGCCGCCGAACAGCCGGAAAACGGCAAGAACCATCCGCGTAACCTGTTCATCTGGCGCTCTAACCTGCTCGGCTCTTCCGGTAAGGGCCACGAGTACATGCTCAAGTATCTGTTGGGCACCGAGCACGGTATTCAGGGGAAAGATCTCGGTCAGCAGGGTGGCGTAAAACCTGAAGAGGTGGAATGGCAGGATAACGGTCTCGACGGCAAACTGGATTTGGTGGTGACGCTGGACTTCCGTCTGTCGAGCACCTGTCTCTATTCCGACATCGTGCTGCCGACCGCCACCTGGTATGAAAAAGACGACATGAATACCTCGGATATGCATCCGTTTATTCATCCGCTCTCCGCCGCTGTTGACCCGGCCTGGGAGTCAAAAAGCGACTGGGACATCTACAAGGCCATCGCGAAGAAGTTCTCGGAAGTCTGCGTAGGCCATCTGGGTAAAGAAACCGACGTCGTGACACTGCCCATTCAGCACGACTCCGCCGCCGAACTCGCGCAGCCGCTGGACGTGAAGGACTGGAAAAAAGGCGAATGCGACCTGATTCCGGGTAAAACCGCGCCGCACATCATGACCGTTGAACGTGACTATCCGGCCACCTACGAACGTTTCACTTCTATCGGCCCGCTGATGGAGAAAATCGGTAACGGCGGTAAAGGGATTGCCTGGAACACTCAGAGCGAAATGGATCTGCTGCGTAAGCTCAATTACACCAAAGCAGACGGCCCGGCGAAAGGCCAGCCGATGCTCAACACGGCGATTGATGCGGCAGAGATGATCCTGACCCTGGCACCGGAAACCAACGGTCATGTGGCCGTGAAAGCCTGGGCGGCGCTCAGCGAGTTTACCGGTCGCGACCATACGCACCTGGCGACCAATAAAGAAGAGGAAAAAATTCGCTTCCGCGATATTCAGGCCCAGCCACGCAAAATTATCTCCAGCCCGACCTGGTCAGGACTGGAAGATGAACATGTTTCTTACAACGCCGGCTACACCAACGTTCATGAGCTGATCCCGTGGCGTACGCTGTCTGGTCGCCAGCAGCTGTATCAGGATCACCAGTGGATGCGCGACTTCGGTGAAAGTTTGCTGGTCTATCGTCCGCCAATCGACACCCGTTCGGTGAAAGCCGTGATGGGCGAGAAATCCAATGGCAACCCGGAGAAAGCGCTTAACTTCCTGACGCCGCACCAGAAGTGGGGGATCCACTCCACCTACAGCGACAACCTGCTGATGCTGACGCTCTCGCGTGGTGGTCCGATTGTGTGGATGAGCGAAACCGATGCCAAAGATTTGGGCATTGAAGATAACGACTGGATCGAAGTCTTTAACAGCAATGGCGCATTGACCGCGCGTGCGGTGGTAAGTCAGCGCGTACCGGCCGGGATGACCATGATGTACCACGCGCAGGAACGTATCGTGAACCTGCCGGGTTCCGAAATTACCCAACAGCGCGGCGGGATCCATAACTCGGTCACCCGTATTACGCCGAAGCCAACCCACATGATTGGCGGCTATGCGCAACTGGCCTACGGCTTTAACTACTACGGAACCGTCGGCTCAAACCGCGATGAATTTGTGGTGGTCCGTAAGATGAAGAACATTAACTGGTTGGATGGCGAAGGCAATGACCAGGTACAGGAGAGCGTAAAATGAAAATTCGTTCACAAGTCGGCATGGTGCTGAATCTCGATAAGTGCATCGGCTGCCACACCTGCTCAGTCACCTGTAAAAACGTCTGGACCAGCCGTGAGGGCATGGAGTACGCCTGGTTCAACAATGTGGAAAGTAAACCCGGCGTCGGCTTCCCTAATGACTGGGAAAACCAGGAGAAATGGAAGGGCGGCTGGATCCGTAAAATCAACGGCAAGTTGCAGCCGCGCATGGGCAACCGCGCGATGCTGCTCGGTAAAATCTTTGCGAATCCGCATCTGCCGGGCATCGATGATTACTACGAGCCGTTTGACTACGACTATCAGAACCTGCATACCGCGCCGGAAAGCAAACACCAGCCGATCGCGCGTCCACGCTCACTGATTACCGGTAAGCGGATGGACAAAATCACCAGCGGGCCAAACTGGGAAGAGATTCTGGGGGGCGAGTTTGAAAAACGCGCCAAAGACCAGAACTTCGAAAATATGCAGAAGGCGATGTACGGTCAGTTCGAAAACACCTTCATGATGTACCTGCCGCGTCTGTGTGAGCACTGCCTTAACCCGGCGTGCGTGGCGACCTGCCCGAGCGGCGCTATTTATAAGCGTGAAGAAGACGGCATTGTATTGATCGATCAGGACAAATGCCGCGGCTGGCGCATGTGCATCACCGGTTGCCCGTACAAGAAGATCTACTTCAACTGGAAGAGCGGTAAGTCCGAGAAGTGCATCTTCTGTTATCCGCGTATCGAAGCCGGTCAGCCGACAGTGTGCTCTGAAACCTGCGTTGGCCGTATCCGCTACCTCGGAGTGCTGTTGTACGACGCCGATGCCATCGAAAGCGCCGCCAGCACCGAGAACGAAAAAGATCTGTATCAGCGTCAACTGGATGTGTTCCTCGACCCGAACGATCCGGCGGTCATTGAACAGGCGCTGAAAGACGGTATTCCGCTGAGCGTGATTGACGCGGCGCAGCAGTCGCCGGTCTACAAAATGGCGATGGACTGGAAGCTGGCGCTGCCGCTGCATCCGGAATACCGCACGCTGCCGATGGTCTGGTACGTACCGCCTCTGTCACCGATTCAGTCAGCGGCGGATGCCGGAGAGCTGGGCAGTAACGGCATTCTGCCAGATGTGGACAGCCTGCGTATTCCGGTTCAGTACCTGGCGAACCTGCTGACCGCAGGTGATACCCAACCGGTGCTGTTGGCGCTGAAACGGATGCTGGCGATGCGTCACTACAAACGTGCGGAAACCGTTGACGGCAAAGTGGACACCCGTGCGCTGGAAGAGGTGGGCTTAAGCGAAGCGCAAGCCCAGGAGATGTACCGTTATCTGGCGATCGCCAACTACGAAGATCGTTTTGTAGTGCCGAGCAGCCATCGTGAGCTGGCGCGTGATGCCTTCCCGGAGAAAAGCGGGTGTGGCTTTACCTTCGGCGACGGTTGCCACGGTTCCGACACCAAACTTAACTTGTTCAACAGCCGCCGCATCGATGCTGTCGATGTGACCCGCAAAACGGAGCCGCACTCATGATTGAACTCGTCATTGTTTCGCGTCTGCTCGAGTACCCGGATGCTGCCCTCTGGCAGCATCAGCAGGAACTTTTCGATGCACTCGCGTCATCTGAAAACCTGGATAAAGAAGATGCCCAGGCCCTCGGTGTCTTCCTGCGAGACGTCACCGCACAGGACATCCTGGATGTCCAGGCAAACTACAGCGAGCTGTTCGACCGTGGTCGTGCCACGTCTCTGTTGCTGTTTGAACATGTGCATGGTGAATCCCGCGATCGTGGTCAGGCAATGGTTGATCTGCTGAATCAGTACGAGCAGCACGGTCTACAGCTCGACAGCCGCGAGTTGCCGGACCATCTGCCGCTGTATCTGGAGTATCTGGCACAGCTGCCGAAGCACGACGCGCTGGGCGGGTTGCAGGATATCGCGCCGATTCTGGCACTACTGGGCGCACGCCTGCAACAGCGTGAAAGTCGTTATGCGGTGCTGTTCGATCTGCTGCTGAAACTGGCAAATACGACTATCGACAGCGACAAAGTGGCCGAAAAAATTGCCGATGAAGTTCGCGACGATACGCCGCAGGCGCTGGATGCGGTCTGGGAAGAAGAACAGGTGAAATTCTTTGCCGATAAGGGCTGCGGCGAATCTGAAATCTCCGCTCACCAGCGTCGTTTTGCCGGTGCCGTTGCGCCGCAATATCTGAATATCACCACCGGAGGACAGCACTAATGCACTTCCTTAATATGTTCTTCTTTGACATCTATCCGTACATTGCAGGGTCGGTATTCCTGGTTGGCAGTTGGTTGCGGTATGACTACGGTCAGTACACCTGGCGTGCAGCGTCCAGCCAGATGCTGGATCGCAAAGGTATGAACATGGCCTCCAACCTGTTCCACTTCGGGATCCTGGGCATTTTTGCCGGTCACTTCCTCGGCATGCTGACGCCGCACTGGATGTATGAAGCCTGGCTGCCCATTGAAGTGAAACAGAAGATGGCGATGATTGGCGGCGGCGCGGCGGGCCTGATGTGCCTCGTCGGTGGCGTGCTGTTACTCAAGCGCCGTCTGTTCAGCCCACGCGTGCGGGCGACCACCACCGGTGCCGATATCTTGATCCTCTCCCTGCTGGTGATTCAGTGTGCGTTGGGTCTGTTGACCATCCCGTTCTCTGCTCAACATATGGACGGGAGCGAGATGATGAAACTGGTCGGCTGGGCGCAGTCTGTGGTGACCTTCCACGGCGGTGCGTCAGCGCATCTGGAGGGCGTGGCGTTTATTTTCCGTCTGCACCTGGTGCTGGGGATGACGCTGTTCCTGCTGTTCCCGTTCTCACGTTTGGTACACATCTGGAGTGCGCCGGTTGAGTATCTGACGCGCAAGTATCAGGTCGTGCGCGCACGCCGCTAATCGGTGAATGGTGTAAGGCTAAACCCTGCTTCGGCGGGGTTTTTTTATGGGGTGGTGCAACCTGAATTGAATTGTCGGATGGCGCTATGCTTATCCGACCTACATGATGGAGATCTTGTAGGCCCGGTAAACGAAGTGCCACCGGGCAAAGATGATGTTTTCCGCCAGGGTAGAATAAATGGAGAACACAGAAATTTGATGTGGCTGCAGTGCAACAGAGAAGTGATGCTGATGGGGGAAGGATTACTCAGCGCTTCGCCCTTCGGGTCGTTGCCTGCGGCAACGCTTTCTCGCTGCACTCGAATCGAACCTTAGTCGAAGCTTCTCATCCTTCCCCATTGGGAATATGAAATATTGCGTAAGTATGGATGTCTGGATTTTTTCTGGAAGATGGTGGCGGGGGAAGGATTCGAACCTTCGAAGTCGATGACGGCAGATTTACAGTCTGCTCCCTTTGGCCGCTCGGGAACCCCGCCAGGGGTATGATACTTGAGCGTTGAGATGGTGGTGGGGGAAGGATTCGAACCTTCGAAGTCGATGACGGCAGATTTACAGTCTGCTCCCTTTGGCCGCTCGGGAACCCCACCACGGGGTAATACTGGTTACTGGCCTGCTTCCTTGTGGGAAGCGGGGCGCATCATATCAAATGACGCGCCACTGTAAAGCATTCCGTTGATAAAAATAAACCAATCGTCTGATTTTTACGCGTTAAGCCGTAAAGGTAACCAATTAATTTATCTATCGATTAAAGAATAATCGTCCGGTTACCGTAAACAAACACGCGCTGAGCCAGCACCTGATACAGTGCGCGGCTTAATACGTTCTTCTCTACGTCGCGTCCGGCGCGCATCATGTCTTCTGCCGTGTAGGTGTGATCCACATGAATCACGTCCTGCATGATGATGGGACCTTCGTCCAGGTTGTCATTCACATAATGCGCGGTTGCACCGATGATTTTGACGCCACGCTCATAGGCCTGGTGATAAGGACGCGCGCCAATAAAGGCAGGCAGGAACGAATGATGAATGTTGATGATCTTATTCGGGAAACGTGAAACAAACTCAGGCGTCAAAACGCGCATATACTTCGCCAGCACCACATAGTCAGGTTGATGCGCGTCAATGGCATCCGCCATCTTCTGATCGTGCTCTTCGCGAGTTAATCCCTCATGGCTCACCAGCTCAAACGGGATCTCAAAACGTTCAACCAGTGAGCGTAACGTTTCGTGGTTGCCAATGACGGCGGCGATCTCAACATCCAGCCCACCATAGTTGGCTTTCATTAACAGATCGCCCAGACAATGTGCTTCCTTAGTGACCAGAATAACAACGCGGCGACGTCCGGCCAGATTCAGTTCGCGAACGGAACCTTCCGGCAAGGCGCCGTCCAAATCGGCGAGCAGCGTGGAGTCATTAAAAATGCCTTCCAGTTCAGTGCGCATGAAAAAGCGACCGGTACGGTGATCAACAAACTCATTGTTTTGCACAATGTTTAATTCGTGCTTGTAACAAATGTTGGTGATACGCGCTATAAGGCCCTTCTGATCGGGGCAGATAGTACGCAAAACTTTTCGTTGTAGTGAATGCATTGCCGGGAAAATCCTGTTGAGAGTGTTTGCTGTTTCGTTGCTGTCGGATGTGTTTAACCACAGCACTTTTTGAATTTTTTACCTGACCCGCAAGGGCAGGGATCATTTCGACCAAACTGAGGACGCGTACCATCAATATAATACCATTGGCCGTTTTCTTTTAAGAAACGTGAGCGCTCAATGATGGCGCCTGTTTTTCCTTGCTCGGAAAAGCGGGCGACAAAGCTTACATAGCCTGTATTGTCCGTTTCAGAGTAACTGTGTTCAAAAACGGTCAGACCCAGCCACTCTGTGTGGGCAAATCCGGCGCTGATATCGTCGCGAAACGCTGCCGCGCCACATGAGGGATGCCAGGTTCTGATTAAATAATCTGCGTCTTTCATCACAAAAGCGCAGTAGCGAGAACGCATGAGTTGTGACGGATCGAGTGCAACTTGCTCGCCAGACACAACAGGGCGGCAACATAGGCTATACTCGACATCGCTGCCGCAGGGACAAAGCTGAGACACAATCATCTCCCTGGAATAAAAAAAACGGCGTACAAACGCCTGGGTAGCACTATGTTAACTGAGCCGTGGCGATGTTGCCACGTCTTGAAGCCATGGGAAGTCTTTCGTGACAATGAGAAAAATTAAAATAGGGCTGGCGCTAGGTTCCGGCGCAGCACGAGGGTGGTCCCATATCGGTGTTATCAAGGCGCTAAAGCACATGGGCATTGATATCGATATTGTCGCGGGATGCTCTATTGGGTCGCTTGTTGGCGCCGCTTATGCCTGTAATAAATTGACCGCGCTTGAGCAGTGGGTATGCTCATTCGGCTACTGGGATGTGCTACGCCTGATGGATCTCTCCTGGCGCAGAGGCGGACTTTTGCGGGGTGAACGCGTATTCAATCAATACCGCGAGATCATGCCCGCCGACGATTTTGAGCACTGTACTCGCCGTTTTGGCACCGTCGCAACCAATCTCAGCACCGGGCGGGAGTTGTGGTTTACCGAGGGCGATTTGCACCTGGCTGTGCGCGCCTCCTGCAGTATGCCAGGCCTGATGGCTCCGGTGGCCCATAATGGTTACTGGCTGGTCGATGGCGCGGTGGTTAACCCCGTTCCTGTCTCTCTGACTCGCGCGATGGGGGCCGACATTGTTATTGCCGTTGACCTTCAGCACGATGCGCACCTCATGCAGCAAGACCTTCTCTCTTTTAATGTCAGCAATGACGCTGATGACAGCGAGGATACGCTTTCCTGGCATGCACGTTTGAAAGAGCGTCTGAGCAACATGACCTCCCGACGCGTCGAAAGCGCGCCAACGGCCATGGAGATCATGACAACCTCTATTCAGGTGCTGGAAAACAGACTTAAGCGCAACCGAATGGCGGGCGACCCGCCGGATATTCTGATTCAGCCGTTTTGTCCGCAGATCTCCACACTGGACTTCCACCGTGCCAGTGCCGCCATTGCGGCAGGGCAGTTGGCGGTCGAGAAAAAGATGGATGAGCTTTTACCCTTGGTGCGTACAGACGTTTGACACACCTTTTACGAACACTTAAGCAAAATCTGACAGGCACGAGTGGCAATAGCATGCCACTATTGATTAAAGCCAGTCAGGGGAGAGAACATGACGCAGCCATTGGTCGGAAAACAGATTCTTATTGTTGAAGACGAGCCTGTTTTTCGCTCGCTTCTCGATTCCTGGTTTTCCTCATTGGGAGCGACGACAGCGGTAGCCGCAGACGGTCTGGATGCACTTGAGTTACTCAGTACGTTCACCCCCGACCTGATGATTTGCGACATCGCCATGCCGAGAATGAATGGGCTCAAACTGGTTGAGCATATGCGTAACCGCGGCGACCAGACGCCGATTCTGGTTATTTCCGCGACCGAAAATATGGCTGACATTGCTAAAGCACTGCGTCTGGGGGTTGAGGACGTGTTGCTTAAGCCAGTGAAAGATCTTAACCGTCTCAAGCAAGCCGTTTTCGCCTGCCTTTATCCCAATATGTTTAATTCCAGGGTTGAAGAAGAGGAGCGGCTGTTTCGCGACTGGGATGCGCTGGTCGATAATCCACCGGCAGCGGCAAAATTACTGCAGGAACTACAGCCGCCGGTTCAGCAGGTTATTTCTCATTGTCGGGTAAATTATCGCCAACTCGTTGCTGCCGACCAACCCGGCCTGGTGCTCGATATTGCGCCGTTATCTGACAGTGACCTTGCCTTTTATTGTCTTGATGTTACTCGTGCGGGCGATAATGGCGTTTTGGCGGCATTACTGCTGCGGGCGTTATTTAATGGTCTGTTACAAGAACAGCTGGCGCATCAGGATCATCGCTTACCCGAATTAGGTACACTGCTGAAACAAGTTAATCATCTGCTGCGGCAAGCCAATTTACCGGGACAGTTTCCGCTATTAGTCGGTTATTACCATTGTGGGCTTAAAAATCTGACACTGGTTTCTGCAGGGCTGAACGCAACGTTAAATACACCAACGCATCAGATACAGATCAGTAATGGCGTTCCGCTAGGGACGTTAGGTAATACTTATCTAAACCAATTAAGCCAGCGCTGTGAATCCTGGCAGTGTCAAATTTGGGGGGCCGGAGGACGGCTTCGCCTTATGTTGTCTGCGGAATGAGCAAACGAGAAGGCGGACTGAAATTGACATACCTGCTTTACTCTTCGGGTGCTACTATCAGCGCCAGATTTTTGCGAATTTATCTTAATTATACGAACGCGCGTCCTTTTCGGAGTTGGGGTTTGTTCCACGACTGATATACTCGGATGCGATACAGATTGATGAACACGTTCAATACATGAACAGTCCAGGAGAATTTAAATGGCTGCCCTTAATACGAAAGTCAGAAAAGCCGTTATCCCGGTTGCGGGTTTAGGAACCAGGATGTTGCCGGCGACGAAAGCCATCCCGAAAGAGATGTTGCCGCTGGTTGATAAGCCATTAATTCAGTATGTCGTAAACGAATGTATTGCCGCTGGCATCACTGAAATTGTGCTGGTAACCCATTCTTCCAAAAATTCAATTGAAAACCATTTCGATACCAGTTTTGAGCTGGAAGCGATGCTGGAAAAACGCGTTAAGCGTCAGTTGCTGGAAGAAGTGCAATCTATTTGCCCGCCGCATGTAACCATTATGCAGGTCCGTCAGGGGCTGGCGAAAGGTTTGGGTCATGCCGTATTGTGCGCGCATCCGGTCGTTGGCGATGAACCTGTCGCGGTCATTCTGCCGGACGTGATTCTCGATGAGTTTGAATCTGATTTGTCCCAGGATAACCTGGCTGAAATGATTCGTCGCTATGACGAAACCGGTAGCAGCCAGATCATGGTAGAGCCCGTTGCTGACGTTACCGCGTACGGCGTGGTCGATTGCAAGGGCGTAGAGTTAGCGCCGGGCGAGAGCGTGCCAATGGTCGGTGTCGTTGAAAAACCGAAAGCGGACGTTGCGCCGTCCAATCTGGCGGTTGTGGGACGTTATGTCCTGAGCGCTGATATTTGGCCACTGCTGGCGAAAACGCCTCCAGGTGCCGGGGATGAAATTCAACTGACCGACGCGATTGATATGCTGATCGAAAAAGAGACGGTTGAAGCTTACCATTTGAAAGGCAAAAGCCATGACTGCGGTAATAAATTAGGTTACATGCAGGCGTTCGTTGAATATGGCATTCGCCATAATACCCTTGGTGCTGAATTTAAAGCATGGCTTGAAGAAGAAATGGGTATTAAGAAGTAAGCCAGACGGTATAAATCCCGACAAAACGGCGCTGAACACTCAGCGCCGTTTTTTTTCGCCAGTAAGATGACGACGGGTAAAGTACCCCTAAAAAAAATCCCGCCATTGGCGGGATTTTAAGCAAACAGGTGATGAATTATTCCTGAATCAGGAAATCGTCCAGTTGTTTACCTTGTTCTTCCATTGCTTTTTTGATCACTGCCGGTGTACGACCCTGGCCAGTCCAGGTTTTAGTTTCACCGTTCTCGTCAACATAGCTATATTTAGCAGGACGAGCAGCACGCTTAGCTTTGGTGCCAGTTTTAACAGCAGCCATGCTATTCAGGAGTTCGTTCGGGTCAATACCGTCAGCGATCAGCATTTCACGATACTGTTGCAGTTTACGGGTACGCTCTTCAACTTCAGCAGCGGCAGCGCTTTCTTCTTCACGGCGCTCGTTAACAACAACTTCTAATTTCTCCAGCATTTCTTCAAGCGTCTCAAGGGTACATTCTCTTGCCTGCGCACGAAGAGTACGGATGTTGTTCAGAATTTTAAGTGCTTCGCTCATTTTTGTAATCTCAAACTTATATTGGGGTGGTTTGTTGAGCTAATAATAGAGCGATAAATTCAGATGTGCAATAGCCAGTAATGTAAGGAATTCAAAATTGCTCTTTATTTACGACAGTCTTTAAATATCCGAACTTAAATTTTTCTTGAAGGGACGCACAAAAAAGAGCTTATTGGTTGCGATGTTACTCCGGGCAGGGTGCTAAACTTCAGCGATTAGAGTCACATTTTATCGTGTTGGAATAGTATCGCATTGCAGTAATTTCAACCTTTTGTATTAGTTTTGCTTACCGAATTCACCTATTACTTTGGGGTAGATATGAGGAACAGTAACAATAAGTACAGGGTTTAGATAATGAAGCGGATGTTAAGTAAAGTTGATGAATGTCTAAAGCACAAATTGCGAAGATGGCGTACAACCTAAATAATTCGGGGTACAGGAAGTCAGCGATGTGCGTCAAATTCGGCAGAATGAATCTTAACAATCAGAGGTTGGCCCGGATGCGCGGCGTCTTGTTACTCATTCATCCCTGGAGATACTGGCATCGTCAAGTTGAGCAGCGAGAAGGGAACCCGGCTGTGAGGTATTGCTGACAAACAGGCAACCTTAAGTATGGCGAGTATATCATCGGGTGGTGTTTGTTAGCGCTTATATATACTTCAATTTATTCACAAACAACATGTCAGAAACACGGAAAGTTGCTTGAGAACAATATCTGTGCGTGCCTGTAATGAATGTGGGCAGTCATCCGAACAAGACTGTGACGTCAGGCGTGTATACAATTCCTGAAGCCGACAGGCGCGAAAATTATGATAGAATCCCCCGGATTTTTATTTCTCTCAGGTGAGGGCCTGCGGCTAATGGCACAGCTATATTTCTACTATTCGGCAATGAATGCGGGTAAGTCGACTGCATTGCTGCAATCTTCATACAATTATCAGGAACGAGGGATGCGCACCGTCGTGTATACGGCGGAAATTGATGACCGCTATGGTGCCGGAAAAGTCAGCTCACGTATTGGGCTGTCCTCACCCGCTAAGTTGTTTAACCAGAATTCATCATTGTTTGAAGAGATTCGTGCGGATAACGCACAACAGCCAATACACTGCGTACTGGTTGATGAGTGTCAGTTTCTGACCCGCCAGCAGGTCTACGAATTATCAGAGGTCGTTGACCAACTTGATATTCCGGTTCTGTGTTATGGATTACGTACTGATTTTCGTGGTGAGCTGTTCGGCGGTAGCCAATACCTGCTTGCCTGGTCGGACAAACTGGTGGAATTAAAAACCATCTGTTTTTGTGGCCGTAAAGCGAGCATGGTTTTACGCCTTGATCAGGCTGGCAGACCTTATAATGAAGGTGAACAGGTTGTTATCGGCGGCAATGAACGCTACGTTTCCGTGTGTCGTAAGCATTACAAAGAAGCGCTTGAGGTAGGGTCTTTGACGTCTATTCAGGAAAAGCATCGATACGACTAATACAGGCTCCTCCTACGCGATGAAACAAACAGGGTAGGTTGTTGGCTATCACAAACCGCTTCTGCCCTGAAACCTCTTCTCTCGTTGTTCCCTGACGTTCCCCTGTAAGATCCCGCGCAATGCTCGTATATGAGGGTATCTGCCTTCATACCCATTGTGATCCTACCCACGTAATGTGGACACGGCCCTAAGCGAGGTTCTGGTTTTCAAACTGTTCCGGGCTGAGTCCGCCA